>NZ_JAQJCG010000008.1:0-246824 GCF_030182565.1 Rhizobium centroccidentale
TTGCCGTAATACTCAATGACTTCTCGCTTGAATGCGCTGCTGTATTTGGACATGCAAAACCCCCGAAGTTGGGTGTCCAACTTTCGGGGGTCAATTCATGATGACGGGGCCTTCATATCCGATTTGCGCGCCCGCACCCCGTCGAGACCGCGGGCGCGTTTTCGATCAGAAGTTCCGTTCGAAACGAAGGATGCCGGCGACCGTATCATCCTTGATGTAGTCATAATGCACATAGGTGAGTTCCGGCTCGACCAGGAAATCCTTGACCGGATAGATCTTGAGGTTTGTGGTCGCCTCGAACATCTTAGACTCTGTATAGGCAAGCTGCAGGTTCCACTTCAGCTTGTCGTTGACCGGGACGCCAACGCCGGCCCAAAGCGCCCAGTCACCCCAGCCACATTTGGCCGCGTTGGTGCCGCTTGAGGTCGTGCAAGCTGAAATATCCTGGTTGGTGCCGGCATATTTGTTCAGCTTGTCGCCGTCGGTATTCCAGCCACCCATCAGAAAGGCTTCCACGCCGCCGAACTTGGCGTCGAGACGAGCCTTGATGGCACCTTCCTCAACAATGGAATCATAGCCGCCGACGACCTTGATGCCCCAGTTGCCGGCCTTGTAGCCGAGCCCGGCAACGACGTCGGGAGCATAGTGGTTGGATTTGTCGTCCGTCCACCAGCCGGCACCGTAAGAGGCTTCACCGTCGGAGGTGGAATTGGAGTCTTCCAGCGAGATCACAGCCGAGAAGCCATTGTCCGGCTCGTATTTATAGGTCAGCTGATTAAGTTCATACGGCCCGTCATAGATCACGTCGTCGTTGATGACATCGCCCGCATAGCCCACGTAAAGATTGTACTGAGAATCGAGTTTGCCGACTGTGAAGCCGCCGAGGCTGATATTGGCAAATAGCAGTTTGGAGGAGGTCGCGCCTCCATCATTCCACTCCCAGCGGAAGATGGTGTTGGTCTTCAATGGACCGTATTCGGTGTCGGTCGCCGTATCGACATTGAGCTCCACACGCTCATGCCAGAGCGTGCCGACTTTACTGCGCGGATTATAGGCGTCATACCACTCGCCTTCCGTGCGAACCTTTCCGCCGACTTTCAGGCAGGTTTCAGTACCGGGAATATAGAAATAGCCTGTGCCGTATCCATCGCAGATGCGGACATATTCAAGCGGTTCGGGTTCCGCAGCGACAATAGCGTCGGCGGCATGGGCAGCGCTCGCCGCGACAATGGCGGCGGCGGAGCCAAGAAGAAGGCTCTTGATGTTCATGGTGTCTCCATTCGACTATCTGTCAGAGATGGAGTCTCCCGGCAGACAACAGCGTGCCCCTCCATAGCCTGACTGTTCCCCTCAAACAGGGCGAAGCAATAAGCTTCGCCGTCAAAACTGAACCCGTGAGCTTGTCCCAGCAAGTTAATAAGGCTGCCGAACTAATTCCTGCAACGCAGAAGAGTAGCGGACGTGACAAAAATGTCACGCGCCTGTCGCAATGACAAAACGGACACGACACACGCGCTGGAGCGAATGCATACCACAGTTGTACACTTGCGAAACACAATGCTTTGGCCACAATCCCCAACACGTGCGGCCCCAACGCGTGCGGGCAGCCTTATCGCACCTGATCGAGGAGACGCTTGCATTCCAGAAGATCGTAAAGCGTCTCCTGAAGCAAAGCGCGATCCTCCTTGCCGACACTCGATTTGCCGATGGAGACATCAGGCACGCCGTCGTCACCGCTGACGAAATTGAAGAAACGGCGGCTGATCGGCGCCTTGGCGCGACCGACAATCTGGTCTTCGTCAGAATTGGCAGAGGCCACGCGGGGCTCCACGGCGGCGGGCTCTTGAGCTGCCGCGAGCGCTTCCACACTGGCCAGATCGCCATGCCCGACGGCGATGACGAACTTGTTGCCGTTGGTCTTCAGGAGCTTCTGAACACCCTTGATCGTATAACCGTGATCGTAGAGCAGATGGCGGATACCATTCAGCAGGTCGACATCCTCGGGGCGATAATAGCGCCGGCCGCCACCCCGCTTCATCGGCTTTATCTGCGGAAACCGGGTCTCCCAGAACCGTAGGACATGCTGCGGCAGATCAAGGTCTTCCGCGACTTCGCTGATCGTGCGAAATGCATCCGGGCTCTTGTCCATCATCATACTCCCACACTGCGCATACGGCGCCGTTTGGCCGGATCACGCAAAAGCGGATGTCGGCATTCGTATCACTCCATGATACGACTCACCATATTTCAACGGTTTGGCGGTGGAAATTCAAGTCACATCTTCAGCCGCTGCACAGGCTGGCGACAAATCAGCACAAAAGATGCTCCGGAGCGACCGCACGGCAAAGCGTGCGACCGAACGAAAACAGAAATCACAAGGATGGATCAGGAGGCGGGATTTACCGGCTTGGCCTTCGCCTTGCGGCTCGCATGTGCTTTCAGAATGCGGGTCTTGAGGACGTTCGACGCCTTGAAGGTCATGACACGCCGCGGAGAGATCGGCACTTCCTCGCCGGTCTTCGGATTGCGGCCAATGCGTTCATTCTTGTCACGCACCTGGAATGTCGCAAACGAGGAGAGCTTTACCGTTTCTCCACGCACGATGGCGTTGCAAATTTCATCGATCACAGTCTCGACGAGCTCCGCCGACTCCGTTCTGGAGAGACCAACTTTCCGGAATACCGACTCCGCCAGGTCTGCGCGCGTCACTGTCTTGCCCGTCATAGCTCCCCGCCCATATTGCTGCGTAATCTTCTTCAGGTTTTGCGAGACTATTGCCGTTGCGCCGAACGGTCAAGCTCTTGTTCGGAACGGCTTTTAGAGATGCGGCACTACCAGCGCAACAGGACCGCGCCCCAGGTGAAGCCGCCGCCCATGGCCTCCAGCATCACCAGGTCGCCCTTCTTGATTCGCCCGTCACCGGCCGCAACGGCGAGCGCAAGCGGGATGGACGCAGCCGACGTGTTGCCGTGAAGGTCTACAGTGACCACAACTTTCTCGGGAGCGATTCCGAGCTTCTTGGCGGACCCATCGATGATGCGGCGGTTGGCCTGATGCGGCACGAGCCAGTCGAGATCGTCGGGCGTGGTGCCCGTCGCATCGAATGCGGCCTGGATGACGTCGGTAATCATGCCGACGGCGTGCTTGAACACTTCGCGCCCCGCCATATGCAGGACACCGACCGTTCCCGTCGTGGACGGGCCGCCATCGACATAAAGCTTTTCCTTGTGGGAGCCATCGGAGCGCAGACTTGCCGTCAGCACACCGCGATCGCTATTGGCACCGCTTCCCTCGCCAGCTTCAAGGATCAGCGCACCAGCGCCATCACCGAAAAGGACGCACGTCGTACGATCGGTCCAATTGAGGATACGGGAAAATGTCTCGGCGCCGATGACGAGCACGCGCTTGGCAAGGCCGCCGCGAATATAGGCGTCGGCCGTGGTTACCGCATAGACGAAGCCGGTGCAGACGGCCTGAACATCGAAGGCGAAGCCATGATGCATGCCGAGCCGATTCTGGATATTCACCGCCGTGGCAGGAAAGGTATTGTCGGGCGTCGATGTGGCAACGATGATGAGGTCGAGGTCATCCGGCGTCATCCCGGCATTGGCGAGAGCCGCACGCGCCGCCTGCTCGCCAAGCGAAGCCGTGGTTTCACCTTCGCCGGCGATATAGCGTTGGCGAATGCCGGAGCGCTGGACGATCCAGTCGTCGCTGGTATCGACGACCTGCTCCATCTCGGCATTGGTCATGACGCGTTTGGGGAGCGCCGCCCCAAAACCGCGAACAATTGAACGGATCATTCTGCTTGTACCCCGTCTCTCATGCCGCTTCCGGCCCGATGGGGGGCAGCCGTTTGGCATGATATCTCTTCAAATCGTTTTCGATTTTCTGCGTGAGCCCATTCTTGGCCATATCATAGCCGACATCGATGGCGGCTGCGAAGGCTTCCGCATTGGCGCCGCCATGGCTCTTGATGACGATACCGTTGAGGCCGAGGAAAACGCCGCCATTGACCTTGCTGGGGTCGAGCTTCTCGCGCAGCAGATCGAAGGCGCCCTTGGCTAATACATAGCCGATACGCGCAAGCAGCGTGCGCGACATGGCGGCGCGCAGATAGGCGCCGATCTGCTTTGCCGTGCCTTCCGCCGCCTTCAGCGCGATATTGCCGGAAAAGCCTTCCGTGACGACGACGTCGACCGTGCCCTTGCCGATATCATCGCCTTCGACAAAACCGGAATACTCAAGCGATTCGAGATTGGCTTCGCGAATGAGACGGCCGGCGTCTTTAACCTCTTCCTGGCCCTTGATTTCCTCGACGCCGACATTCAGCAGGCCGACGGTCGGGCGTTCGATCTCGAAGAGCGCGCGCGCCATAGCGCCACCCATCAGGGCAAAGTCGAGCAATTGCTGGGCATCGGCGCCGATCGTCGCGCCGACATCGAGCACGATGCTTTCGCCGCGCAGCGTCGGCCAGATCGCCGCGATTGCCGGACGTTCGATATTGGCCATGGTGCGGAGACAGAATTTCGCCATCGCCATCAGCGCGCCGGTGTTGCCGGCGGACACGACGACATCGGCATCGCCCGTCTTCACCGCCTCGATGGAGCGCCACATGCTGGAGACGTAGCGGCCGCGGCGCAGCGCCTGGCTCGGCTTTTCATCCATGCTGATGGCAACCTCGCATTCGTGAAAGACCGATTTTTCGCGAAGCTTGGGATATTTGGCGAGGACCGCCTCGCAGCGTTCCTTCTGTCCGTACATGATGAATGTAATATCGGGATGCCTATCCAGCGCCTTGGCCGCGCCGGGAACAACAACCTCAGGGCCGAAGTCGCCACCCATTAGGTCAAGAGAAATTCTGATCACGCGTCCCTAGTCCTTTTTCTCCGCCGCGACGGGCGAATTTGGCGTCAAAATACCGTTTTCTCCCCCGGTTACAACTGAATTGTGCTCGAACGGCACCGGGGCCTATTCCTTTTTCCAATCTTTCAGAACGGCAAAGGGCGAAGGTTTTCTGTCATCTTCGCCCGTGTCTTCTATATGCGCATCGAACTCGACCCCGGGCTTGCGCGGATAGGGATCGATGGCGAGGGCGGCAAATTCCGCAACGGCCGCGCCGGCGTCAATCGTATCGCCGGTAAAGGTCTCCGGAAGATCCGGGCCATCGGGATCAAGTATCATTTCTCCGGCATCCACAGAAGGCGCACGCGCCAGTTTGGAATCCTCGGGCACGAAGATGTGCTCGAAGTCCTCGTCGATATCAGATTCGACCGGCTCGAGTGTGACAACGCAAGCCTGAACGATCTTTGCTTTCACATTGCCCTTGATGCGCACGCCGTCACGCTTCCAGCGAGAAATCTTGAGGTCGGCTTCGAGCTTGCCGACCGAAAGAACATCCCAGAGAGCGGCGAGCCCGGCCAATTCGCGATCGTCAGCCTCGACATGGACATCCACCGGATTGGCGGAGATATGTCCCACCTTCACCGGATAGGAAAATGGCGTTTCATCGGAGTCGTGTCTTTTCATTTTTATCTCCTAACCGGCCCGTTGGCCGACTTTATCCGGCACTGGCAGCGTCGCCGAGCCCGTAGCGATCTGGTTTTCGGTTATGGTCGCCAAGTGCGCTTCCGCGATCATCATCCAATCGGCCAGCGAACGCATGGATGCCGCGCTTTCGCTCGCCTTGGGATAGATGTTGCGCTGAAGCGCCGCGGCAAGCGCGGTGCGATCGCCGCTATCCATGGCACCCGCATAACTTTCGAGCCGCCCATAAAACATGCCGGCCAGCTTCTTCATGCGCTTCGGCACGCTGTTGTCGCCTATACCGAGCTCGCGGATCGAATAATCGATATCCTCGAAGAAAGCATCCACGATTTCCTGCGCCAGTTCCTGACCGCTTGTCGCCGACGATCGCGTGCGGCGAAAGAACAGGATCATCATCACCGACAGCAATTCGAAGCGCCCCATCACCGTATCGGGCACCTCGTAGTCGGTATAGAAAACCGGCTGTCGCGCCATGGATGTCAGCGCCTCATACTGCCTGACAACGATGATCTGATTGTGATTTCTTTTGCGGAAGAGCCCAAAAATCATGAAAATTCCCGGAATTGGCTCCCTCGGAGCGCGCCGATTTTGCTTGGCCTTGTTGCATCCACGCAAAAGCTGGTTTACCGAAGCAGGCGCGAATTGCAATGCCGTTTGTGCCCGCTTCGAGGCTCCAGCCCTTACCGTCGTCACGTTGTGCATGATCGGTGACGAAGAGTGCCGAACAACATGATTGTGCCTTTTGCCATCGCGGAAAGGCCACAATGATGTGCACAGCAAGGTCATATCGGCCGTCCGGCCATCGGATTGATTCATTAGGGGAGATGAGATGTCGTTGACCAGACGGTATTTCAAGTCTGACATTACTTTCAGCAGCGCTGCCGCCATCGCCCTCGTGATTGCGACCATGGGTCTTTCGGGTTGCAAGACCAGCGAGGTTATGAACAACGGTTATATCTTCGACCCGCAGTCGCTGGCACTTGCGCCGGTCGGTTCGAGCCGCGAACAAGTCCTGCTGTCGCTCGGCACGCCTTCCACCACCGCGACCTTCGATGGCGAAGTCTTCTACTACATCTCCCAGAAGCGTACGCGCGCCGTCGCTTTCATGAAGCCGAAGCTGGTCGATCAGAACATTCTGGCGATCTATTTCGACAAGGACGGGGTGGTGAAGCAGGAAGCCAACTACACGCTGAAGGACGGCAAGGTCTTCGACATGATCAGCCGCACGACCCCGACCGGCGGTCGCGACATCACCTTCCTGCAGCAGATCCTCCAGGGCAGCGGAAGCGGCGTCAACGGCGCAAGGAACTTCCTCAACAACCTCAACCCGGGCCAATAAGACCGGACGATATCTCAATGAAAAACCCGCGAGGCACTGCGCTCCGCGGGTTTTCTTTTTGCGTTTTGTCTGCTTCGCTTAGCCGGCAAGGATCGCAAGCAACAGCAGGGCGACGATATTGGTGATCTTGATCGCCGGATTGACGGCCGGACCTGCCGTATCCTTGTAGGGATCGCCGACGGTGTCGCCCGTTACCGATGCCTTGTGAGCTTCCGAGCCTTTCATATGGCGCGTGCCGTCCTTGTCGACGAAGCCATCCTCGAAGCTCTTCTTGGCGTTGTCCCAGGCGCCGCCGCCCGACGTCATCGAGATGGCGACGAAGAGGCCGTTGATGATCACGCCGAGCAGCGAAGCGCCGAGAGCGGCAAAGGCAGAGGCTTTGGAGCCGGACAATAGCAGGACGCCGAAATAGACCACGACCGGCGCCAGAACCGGCAAGAGCGACGGAATGATCATCTCGCGGATGGCCGCCTTGGTCAGCAGATCGACGGCGCGGCCGTAATCGGGACGCTCCGTGCCCTGCATGATACCGGGCTTTTCACGAAACTGCTTGCGAACCTCTTCCACGATCGCTCCGGCGGCTCGGCCGACGGCCGTCATGGCGATACCGCCGAAGAGATAGGGGATGAGGCCGCCGAACAGCAGACCGGCAACGACGTAAGGGTTCGAAAGCTCGAACGAGATCGTGCCGATATTGGCGAAGTACGGGTATTTGTCACCGTGAGCGGCAAAATACTGCAAATCGTTCGCATAGGCCGCGAACAAGACCAGCGCGCCGAGGCCCGCCGAACCGATTGCGTAACCTTTGGTAACGGCCTTAGTGGTGTTACCGACAGCGTCCAGCGCATCGGTGGATTTGCGTACTTCCGGCGGAAGATGCGACATCTCCGCGATGCCGCCGGCATTGTCCGTGACCGGGCCGAAGGCGTCGAGCGCGACGATCATACCGGCAAGGCCGAGCATGGCGGTGACCGCAATACCCGTGCCGAACAGGCCGCCGAGCTGGTAGGTGGCGATGATGCCGCCGACGATGACGATCGCCGGCAATGCCGTCGATTCCAGCGAGACGGCAAGGCCCTGGATGACGTTGGTGCCATGACCGGTAACCGATGCCTGGGCGATGGAATTGACCGGCCGCTTGTTGGTGCCGGTATAGTATTCGGTGATGACGACGATCAGCGCCGTGACGATGAGACCGACGATACCGCAGGTAAAGAGCTTCGTGCCGGTGATGTCGAAGCCGCCAACGGTGCCGATCGAACCCCAGCCGATGGTGAGCGAGGTGGCTGCGGCCAGACCGATGATCGACAGTACGCCGGTCGCGATGAGGCCCTTGTAAAGAGCACCCATGATCGAACCATTGACACCGAGCTTGACGAAGAAGGTGCCGATGATCGAGGTGATGATGCAGGCGCCGCAAATCGCCAGCGGGTAGATCATGGCCGAGCCAAGAAGCGGTGAGCCGGCGAAGAAGATAGCAGCGAGAACCATGGTCGCGACAACGGACACCGCATAGGTTTCGAACAGGTCGGCCGCCATGCCGGCGCAATCGCCAACATTGTCGCCGACGTTGTCGGCGATGGTGGCCGGATTGCGCGGATCGTCCTCCGGAATGCCGGCTTCAACCTTGCCGACGAGGTCACCGCCGACGTCGGCCCCCTTGGTGAAGATACCGCCGCCGAGACGGGCGAAGATCGAGATCAGCGAGGCGCCGAAACCAAGGGCGACGAGCGCATCGATCACGTCACGCGAACCGGCTTCATGGCCGAGAATACCGGTCAGGACGTAGAAGTAGATGGACACCCCGAGCAAGGCGAGGCCCGCGACCAGCATGCCGGTAATGGCGCCCGACTTGAAGGCAATGTCGAGGCCAGCAGACAGGCTCTGCGACGAGGCTTGCGCGGTCCGAACATTGGCACGCACGGAGACGTGCATGCCGATGAAACCTGCGGCGCCTGAGAGGATTGCGCCGATCAGGAAGCCAAAAGCGGCTTCGGCCGACAAGAGGAGCCAGGCCGCGATGAAAACGATGATCCCGACGATGGCGATGGTTCTATATTGGCGCGCCAGATAGGCTTGCGCTCCTTCACGAATATACCCGGCAATCTCCTGCATGCGGGCGTTGCCCTGATCGGCAGCGAGCACCGACCGGGTTGCCCATACGGCGTAAATCACCGAGAGCAGTCCGCATGCGATCACTCCTAAAAGAATCGACATTTCGCTTTTTCCCTCCAAAAAAGCCGGCGGTTCACTCCTCCCCCGGCCGCCTGCAACAACGGTCGATCCCCTCCTCCAGGAGATCGGCCGATGTGCAGTTGCGAGATTGATGGCGGGAAAACGTCGCGTCAAGACCGTCCGCGGGTAAAACACCCGCAGAAGGTTCAAAAGAATATTCGAAGATGAAATCAGGCGCGAACGAAGGAAACGAAAATGCGTACCGCTACGATCCGAGCGTCCGACGAGGCTTATTTCTTCGCTTCGCCGCGAACCTGCTTGGCGATTCGGTCGAGCACGGCATTCACGAGCTTCGGCTCGTCCTCCTCGAAGAAGGCATGCGCGATTTCGACATATTCAGTGACTATGACAGGAACCGGCACGTCCTTGCGGTCGATAAGCTCGAAGGTGCCAGCGCGCAGGATAGCGCGCACGGTGCTATCGAGACGCGACAATGCCCAGTCGTCTTGAAGCGCAGAGCCGATCAGCGGATCGAGCCGCGTCTGCTCACGCACGACGCCCGACACGATGGAGCGGAACCAGGATGCATCGGCCTTCAGATAGGTCTCGCCATCCAGCTCCTGCCCGAGACGGTGGGCTTCGTATTCAGCCACCACCTCCAGAACGCCGGTTCCGCCGATATCCATCTGATAGAGCGCCTGAACCGCCGCAAGACGCGCGGCACCCCGCTGGTTGGCGGGCTTGGCCGGTCGCTCGTTATCCTGATTGCTCATCTATTATGCACCCAACTTCTCTTTCAGCGCGATCATGGTCAGCGCCGCACGGGCGGCGAAACCGCCCTTGTCCTTGTCCGAACGGCGCGCACGCGCCCATGCCTGCTCATCGTTCTCGACGGTAAGGATACCATTGCCGATCGCGAGAGATTCGCTGACGGCCAGATCCATCAGAGCCCGCGAGGATTCATTGGCGACGATATCGAAATGATAGGTCTCGCCGCGGATAACCATGCCGAGAGCCACATAGCCGTCATAAACCACATTACCATTGTCGCCGCCATCGAGCGCCATGGCAATTGCCGCGGGGATCTCCAGAGCACCGGGCACGGTAACGATATCATAGGTCGCGCCTGCCTCCTCGAGAGCGGCCTTGGCGCCGTCGAGCAGGGCATCGGCCATATCGTCATAGAAGCGAGCTTCGACGATAAGGATATGAGCATTGGAAGAGCTGGTCATACATCACCTGCAATTTGAGAGGGCGCGGCACCTTGTTAGGCCGGGTCAAACCACGGCGGGCCTCGCTTGGCAAGTGTTTTTCAATGGCCCGCGCCGATTCCGACCCTATTTGGAAATGATCGGCGCGCCGCGGAAATTGTGGCTTCCGCACACGCAACCGCTTCGATAATAATTTGCAGCCTGCGAGGGGGAGGTTCATGACGAAGAAATCCACACCCGCCATCAATGTCGGCGAGCTTGAACTGGAACATTGGCAGCAAGGCAGCTTCTTTGCCGGCAGCGACACGTCCTTCGGAGCGAAGCTCGGGCTGAAGCAGCTCGGCATCAGCTACAACGAGGTGCCCCCGGGCAAATCCGGCTGTCCGTTTCACAATCATCATGTCGAGGAGGAGATGTTCGTCATTCTCGACGGCGAAGGCGAATATCGCTTCGGCGGCCAGCGCATCGCGGTCGGCAAGGGCGATGTTCTGGGCGCTCCAGCCGGCGGCCCGGAAACGGCACATCAGCTGATCAATGTCGGCCCCGGCGTGCTCACCTATCTCGCCATTTCCACGAAGGCGCGGACCGAAATCGTGGAATATCCCGATTCCGGCAAGTTCCTGGCCAAAACCTATAGCGACGGCAGGACGGCTTTCCGTGCGATCGGCCGCGCCGCTGCCACCAACCTCGACTACTGGGACGGCGAGCCCGGCGCCTCCGACGACTGACCACCACCAAAACCATTTTCAGCAAAGACCTAATCCGATGACCCATATTCCGACACTGACGACCGATCGGCTTCTGCTGCGGGGCCATACGCTTGATGATTTCGACGAATTCCTCGAGCTCTGGAAATACAAAGATATCGTCCGCTTCATCGGCGGCGAGATGCCCACGCGCGAACAGGTTTGGGCCCGCCTTTTACGCTATGCCGGCCTATGGCATCATCTCGGCTTCGGTTTCTTTGCCGTCGAGGAACGCCAAAGCGGCCGGCTGATCGGCGAAGTGGGATTTCTGGATCTGCATCGCGACATGACGCCGATGACGGAAGGCACGCTGGAAGCCGGCTGGGGCATCACGCCGCCGATGCAAGGCAAGGGCTATGCGACGGAGGCCATGAACGCAGCGATCGCCTGGGCGGACGGGCAGTTCGCAGGACGTCGCATGACCTGCATCGTGGATTTCGAAAACCTGCCGTCGATACGGGTTGCCGAAAAGATCGGCTTCCGCCGTATCGGCGAAGTCATACTAAAGGACAGGTCCAACGTCCTATTCGAACGTTAAGCGCTGTGGGGAGAACTATCATGCTGGATAGGTTTTCCGTCAAACCTTACGAGCTCGATGACGCCGAAGCCACGATCGACATTTTCCTGAGGGCCATTCGCGAGGTGGCGTCCAAGGACTACAATCCGGCACAGATCACTGCCTGGGCGAAGGTCGATGATGCCGAAATATGGGCACAATATCGAGCGAGCCGGCCGACCTGGCTTGCGATGGATGGTTCAAAGCCCATCGGCTTTACCGATCTGAAATCGGATGGTTGCCTGGATATGATGTTCGTCTCGCCCGATTATCAGGGAAAGGGCGTCGCCAGCCTGTTGCTCGCGACCGTCGAAAGCGCGGCCCGCGAACAGGGCTTTCAACGGATATTTACCGAAGCAAGCCTGACAGCCCGCCCCTTCTTCGAACGCAACGGCTTTGTCGTCGTGACCGCGCAGCAGGTAGAAAAGCGCGGCCAGATATTGTCGAACTTCCTGATGGAAAAAACTCTCACGTAAGCTGCCAAGGCGCCGACCGGCGCCTTGGCAGCGAGCCTGCGACATTCAGCCCTCGCGGACGATCGGGAATTCCGCCAGCCGGGCGGCGTAGCGTGCCATGGTGTCGACTTCGAAATTGACGAAGTCACCGGCCTTGCGTTCGCCCCAGGTCGTCACCTCCAGGGAATGGCGGATCAGCAGTACGTCGAATTCCGTACCCTCGACGGCATTGACCGTGAGCGAGGTGCCATCGAGCGCAACCGAACCCTTCGGTGCGACGAATCTTGCGAGATGCTCCGGGGCGCGCAGGCGGAAGCGGGTGGCCTCGCCCTCTGATGTCACGGAGAGGATTTCCGCCCTGCCGTCGATATGGCCTGACACGATGTGACCGCCGAGCTCGTCGCCGACCTTCAGGGAGCGCTCGAGATTGATCTTGGCTCCGGCCTCCCAGCTGCCGATGGTCGTCAGGCGGAGTGCCTCTTCCCAGGCCTCGACCTCGAACCATCGTCCGTTGCTGCCCTGCTCAGGCAGACCCGTAACCGTCAGGCAAACCCCGGCGTGCGAGATGGACGCGCCCATATCGATCGTCTCGGGATCGTAATTGGTGGCAACGCGCAGCTTGATGCCTTCCTTCAAGGGAGAAATGGATTCAACCGTGCCGACGTCGGTGACAATTCCGGTAAACATCAAAAACCTCTTTCGTATTCGTAGCAGAGATCGTCGCCGAAGCGGCTCTCGCCGACATGAATAAAATCAGCTGGGATATTGGACTTGAGAACCGGCGATTCAATACCGCCCTCGCCGATATCGGCCGGCCCCTGGAACAGCAGGATGCGATCGACCAGTCCGGCATCGAGGAAGCGCCGCGCCGTCCTGGCGCCGCCTTCCACCAGCAGGGACGAGATGCCGCGTGTACCAAGCGCCTCCAGCAGCTCTCCCGGCTCGCTGGAATTGGATTGCAATACCTCGACACCGGCGGCATCGAGCGCCACACGACGTCCGAGGAATGCGGCATCGGTATTGTCATCGAAGGACGGCGGATGGCCGGCGACCGCGATGACCGGGTACTTGCGTGCAGTCTGCACAAGCTTGCTGCCGAGCGGAAGCTGCAGTTGCTCATCGATGACGATACGGAGCGGCGAACGATCCTCCAAGCCGGGAAGCCGGCAAGTCAATTCCGGATCGTCTGATATCGCTGTGCCGATGCCGACGAGAATGGCGTCGCTTTCGGCGCGCAGCATCTGCACCTGCGCGCGCGCGATATCGCCGGTAATGCGCACCTGCCCCTCGCCCGTCTTGCCGATCATGCCATCGGCGGAAACGGCAAGCTTGAGAGTCACATAGGGGCGGTTTCTCGTCTGGCGCATGAGATAGGCAGCGAGTGAGCGCCTGCCCTCCGTCTCCAAAACACCGGTATCGACCTCAATGCCGGCCTCGCGCAGCATGGTGATACCACGCCCGGAAACGCGCTGATCGGGATCGGTGACGCTGATGACGACGCGTGCCACGCCGTAAGCGATGAGCGCCTCGGCGCAGGGCGGCGTCTTTCCGTAATGCGAGCAGGGCTCGAGCGTCACATAGGCGCTGGCGCCTCTGGCCGCCTCGCCTGCCTCGGCCAGCGCCTGAGGCTCGGCGTGCGGGCGACCGCCGAGTGCGGTTACGCCGCTGCCGAGGATGACACCATCCCTAGCGACGATGCAGCCGACGGACGGATTGGTGGAGGTCAGTCCAAGATGCCGGCGCGACAGGCGGATGGCCGCGGCCATGAAACGCTCGTCCTCGGGCCGCGGCGCCATGGTCAGGGATCCAGCGGATCGCGAGCGATCTTCGCGTTGATCTCGTCGATCACGTGCTCGAAATCCTCGGCATGCGAGAAATCGCGGTAGACGGAGGCATAGCGCACGAAGGCGACGTCATCGAGGCTCTTCAGCGCCTCCAGTACCTGCAAACCGATCTGCTCGGAGCTGATTTCGGTCTCGCCGGAGCTTTCGAGGCGACGGACGATGCCCGATACGGCCCGCTCGATCCGGTCACGATCGACCGGGCGCTTGCGCAGCGCGATCTCGAAGGAGCGCACCAGCTTGTCGCGATCAAACGGCACCTTGCGGCCGGTCTTCTTGATGACCATCAGTTCGCGCAGTTGCACGCGCTCGAAGGTGGTGAAGCGGCCGCCGCAATCCGGACAAATGCGCCGACGGCGGATGGACGTGTTGTCCTCCGCCGGGCGCGAGTCCTTGACCTGGGTATCTTCTGAGCCGCAGTAAGGGCAGCGCATGCGCTCTCCTTAGCCCATATAGCCGTACATCGGGAAGCGGTCGGTGAGCTTGACCACCTTCTCGCGCACGGCAGCCTCGACGGCGGCATTGCCTTCGTCGGAATTGGCGACCTTCAAACCATCGAGCACTTCGATGATCAGATTGCCGATTTCACGGAATTCGGCTTCCTTGAAGCCGCGCGTCGTGCCGGCCGGGGTGCCGAGGCGAACGCCTGACGTGACGAAGGGCTTCTCGGGGTCGAAGGGAATGCCATTCTTGTTGCAGGTGACGTAGGCGCGGCCGAGTGCGGCCTCGGCACGCTTGCCGGTGGCGTTCTTCTTGCGCAGGTCGACCAGCATCAGATGGTTGTCGGTGCCGCCGGAGACGACGTCGACGCCGCCGGAAATCAGCGTTTCGGCAAGAGCCTTGGCGTTCTTGACGATCTGGGCGGCGTAGTCCTTGAACTCCGGCTGCAGCGCTTCGCCGAGGGCGACGGCCTTTGCGGCGATGACGTGCATCAGCGGGCCGCCCTGGAGGCCGGGGAATACGGCCGAATTGAATTTCTTGGCCAGATCCTCGTCATTGGTGAGGATCATGCCGCCGCGCGGGCCGCGCAGCGACTTGTGCGTGGTCGTCGTGGCAACGTGGCAATGCGGGAATGGCGACGGGTGCTGACCACCGGCAACCAGACCGGCGATGTGGGCCATGTCGACCATCAGATAGGCGCCGACGCTGTCGGCGATCTCGCGGAAGCGCTTCCAGTCCCAGATGCGGGAATAGGCCGTGCCGCCGGCGATGATGAGCTTCGGCTTGGTTTCTTCGGCCTTGCGCTGCACTTCATCCATATCGAGCAGGTTGTCGCCTTCGCGCACGCCGTAGGACACGACGTTGAACCACTTGCCGGACATATTGACCGGCGAGCCATGCGTGAGGTGACCGCCCGAATTCAGGTCGAGGCCCATGAAGGTGTCGCCGGGCTGAAGGAGCGCGAGAAAGACTGCCTGGTTCATCTGCGAACCGGAGTTCGGCTGAACGTTGGCGAAGTTGACGCCGAACAGCTTCTTGGCTCGCTCGATGGCGAGTTCCTCGGCGATATCGACGTACTGGCAGCCGCCGTAGTAGCGCTTGCCCGGATATCCCTCGGCGTATTTGTTGGTCATGATCGAGCCCTGCGCTTCCAGAACGGCGCGTGAGACGATGTTTTCCGAGGCGATCAGTTCGATTTCGTGCCGCTGGCGACCGAGCTCCTTGCCGATCGCGCCAAAGATTTCCGGATCGGTATCGGCAAGCGAGCGATTGAAAAAGGGTTCGGTGGACGCATTGGTCATCGTGAAAGCTCCTGAACGGGCCGGAACGGCAATGCAGACGGTATTAGCGTCAGGGTCGCCGGAGAGCAATACGATCAGCGACATTTGCTGGGCAAACTACGATGAGCGCCGACGACGAACGAAAAAGCCGCACCCGGGGATGCGGCTTCCATGTCGATAGTGATTCGAACAACGCCGATTACTGAACCGGCTGCTCCATGCCCTGGGTCGTATTGAGCGCTAACTGGGAGTTGCCGTCGAGATTATAGATGTCGTCACGGAACTGGACGATACCGTCGCGGGCGCTCCAAGCCGAAATATAGACGAAATAGACAGGCACTTCCGACGCCAAGGTGATCGGCGTGTTGACGCGGGTGGAGATGACCTGCTCGATGTGCTGACGCGGCCAGCCGGGCGTTTCGGCCAGCAGCCAGGTTGCGAGATCGCGCACGTTCTGAACGCGGACGCAGCCAGAGCTGTCGAAACGCATCAGCTTGTTGAACAGGCCCTGTTCCGGCGTGTCGTGCATGTATTCGTTGTTGGGATTGTGGAAGTTGATCTTCGTGGACGCCATGGCGTTGGTCTTGCCCGGGTCCTGACGGAACATCAGGTCTGGCGCCTTGTCCGAATTCCAGTCGATCGTCTCCGGCGCCACTTCCTGGCCCTTACCGTCGAGAAGGCGAATGTTGTTCTTCGTCAGGTAGGTCGGATCCTTGCGCATCAAGGGCACGATGTCCTTAATGACGATGGAGCGCGGCGCCGTCCAGTACGGGTTGAGGATGACCTCATAGATCTTCGAATTGATGATGTGCGTAGGCCGCGATTCCCGGCCGACGATCGCCTGGTGGCGCAACGCCACCTGACCATCCTCGACGGCCTCGACACGTGTCGCAGGGATATTGACCATGACGTGACGACGGCCGAGGTCGGACGGGAACGTCTGGAGGCGGACGAGATTGGTGTTGAGCTGCTGCAGACGGACATTGGCGGGGATGTTCATCGCCTTCAGCGTGAAATCGCCCAGGACGCCATCTGCCGGCAGACCGTGACGGGCCTGGAAACGCTTGACCGCGCCGTCGACATAGGAGTCGAAGGCGGAGGAGATGCCAGCCTCACGCGGCAGGTCGCCGGTTATCATCAAATGCTGGCGCAGCGACTGTACGGCCGGATCGGTCGCACCGAGCTGCAGCGCCTGCTGGCTTGTCGGATTGATCTGTGGCCATCCGCCGTTGGCGGCAATGCTCTGATATTGCGCGATCGCCTGCTGAATATTCGATACGGAATCTGGCCCGAGGATTGGCGCGTTCGACTGGACAGCGGCGGCAGTGCGCGCCGCGGCCTTGGCGTCGAACTGGTCGTCCCAATTGCCGCGGGAGCGATCGTTGATCAACGCCTCGAGCGGAGTTGCGTTTTGCGCAAGGGCCGGAGCGGCCAGTGCGGCAGCGCCAAGAGTTGCAGCCGACCGCAGGAAAGCGCGGCGCGAAAAGGGTCCAATTCCGTTTTTCTTCGACATATCCTAACCGTTCAACGCTGCGATCCAATCATGCGCAGCCTAGAGAGGAAGCAGTAAATAGCGCAGCTTGCGCCAAGTAACGTGGCTCAGTATCAACCCGTTCCCTTAATGCACCACCAAAAACTTGGCCACGAACTATCACAATATCGCGAAGCCAAGACCTTCAGGTCGGAAGATCGTATTTCGAGAACGCTGCCTGCAGTCGATTTCCGCTGTCATAGCAATATGGCCAATTCGTGTCTCCCGGCATGAAACTTGCTTTGCCACGCCAGTGCGAAAGAAAAGCCAAACTGCTTTTGCTAAAATACCACAGCTGCGCGTGGTTCATAGCGTGTCCTGATCCGGCGTCAATGGCTTAGCCGTCCCGGACGTTACATGGGACGGAAGGTGAAGCGCGGACGTGGCAAAAAGCGCACAGCGATCGGGCCGGCAATGCGTTCAAGCCGGACACGCAGGGAACGTGTCCAGCTTGCTTTTACTGGAAGGTCTTAGGATCAATCCCTGCCCGTTACTTAGAGGCGATAGAGGATCTGATCGTTCCAGAAGCGATCGAGGCGCTGGAGGAGCTTGTTCATCTGGGTGAACTCGTCGGTGCCGATGCCGCCTACCTTGTCGATCGAGCCGATGTGGCGCTCATAGAGCTTGGCGACGGTTTCGGCGATATCCTGGCCGGTTTCCGTCAGGCTGATGCGGACCGAGCGGCGGTCGATGCGCGAGCGCTGATGGTTGATGAAGCCAAGGTCGACCAGCTTCTTGACGTTGTAGGAAACGTTGGAGCCGAGGTAGAAACCGCGGGAGCGCAGCTCGCCGGCCGTCAGTTCGGAATTGCCGATGTTGAAGAGAAGAAGTGCCTGGACGGCGTTGACGTCGTCGCGACCCTGACGGTCGAACTCGTCTTTGATAACATCAAGCAGGCGGCGGTGCAGACGCTCGACCAGGTGAAGGGATTCCATGTAGAGAGCCCGGATGTCATCAACCTGCTGATCCCGAGCGTTTGCAACTGCCTGCGGCTTGATTTTCGTGTTCATCATGACTTGGCCTCACTCTGTTTTGTTTGGCGGTGTCGTTTTCTTCCCGCCTTGAGTGAGACCCTATCGAATACACATAAAATTCTACTTAAACTGCAGGCTTAACAGCACCTTACCAGGAAGTGTTGCTGTCTCAGGGTAAATCAACCATTACCTGCTGCTGCCGGCGCCGGCGTTTCTCCTGCCATAGCAGGATACGGAAAAGGCAATAAATCACGGCGACGCAGGCATGCAAGATCATGATCAGCGGATTGGATCCGAATATCTCCGGCCATACGCCATACATCAGTGCCTGCCCGCCTGCCGCCACCACCCACATGACCGGCCCCCACGAGACGGTAAGCCACAATCCGAGTGCCGCGACGGGGAAGACAACGGCCAAGCCTGCGCCCGCGACCTTCCATGGCAGCGCCAGCAGATCGAAGCGCGCATGACCTTCCAGCGAGTAGCCGACCAGCATGGCCCAATATTGCAGGCCGAGCCAGAAGCAGGCGATCGCAATCAGCCGCAGGAACAGAACGAACAGGATGTCCGTCAGCGTATTCTTGGGTACGGTCGAAGAATCAGGTTCCATGCGCGAACAATACGTAGGAGGCACGTGCCTCGCCAGAATATAATGGCTGCGGCCTTTCGCCTTGTTTTGAATCCTGGGGACGGCGTGATAGGTACGCGCCCCATATAGAATGCCATAAATAGACGAAGAAGGATGGCGGCATCATGGAGAACAAGACGCATCTCGTTGACGAGATTACCGGTCATCGGCGCATGCGGCGCAACCGCAAGGCCGATTGGACGCGCCGTCTCGTGCAGGAAAACCGGCTGACGGTCGACGATCTGATCTGGCCGATCTTCGTGATCCCGGGCACCGGCATCGTCGAGCCGATCCCTGCCATGCCTGGTGTCAACCGCATGACGGTGGACAAGGCCGTGGAGGCGGCGAAGGAAGCGGCCGATCTCGGCATCCCCGCGCTTGCCACCTTCCCTAACATCGAAATGGAGCTGCGCGACGAGACCGGCTCCAACAGCCTCGAGAAGAACAATCTCATCAATCTCACCACTGCCGCCATCAAGAAGGCCGTTCCGAATATCGGCGTCATTACCGACGTCGCGCTCGACCCGTTCACCAGCCACGGCCATGACGGCATCCTGCGCGGCAACGAGATCGTCAACGATGAAACGGTCGAACAGGTGGCACGGGCCGCGGTCTACCAAGCGGATGCCGGAGCAGACATCATCGCGCCTTCGGAAATGATGGACGGTCGCATCGGCGCGATCCGCCAGGCGCTCGATGCCGCGGGGCACCAGAGCGTCGGCATCATGAGCTATGCGACGAAATTCAGCTCGGCCTTCTACGGCCCCTATCGCGAGGCGATTTCGACCGGCGGCCTGCTGAAGGGCGACAAGAAGACCTATTACATCGATCCCGCCAACGGCACGGAAGCCGTGCGCGACGCCACGCTCGATGTCGAGGAAGGCGCCGACATGCTGATGGTCAAGCCCGGTCTCCCCTATCTCGACATCTGTTGGCGGCTGAAGGAAGCCTTCGGCCTTCCGACCTTTGCCTACCAGGTCTCCGGCGAATACGCGATGATCAAGGCGGCCGCCGCCAATGGCTGGATCGACGGGGAGAAGGTAATGCTCGAAACCCTGCTCGCCTTCAAGCGCGCCGGCTGTGACGGGATCCTCACCTATTTCGCTGTCGATGTGGCGAGACATCTGGCGAAGAAATAGCTTCGGTCCATCAGCTTATTGTATTTGCTGGAGCCGATACCATATGTTCGGCAAATGTTTCCCCCAATGTTTCCTCAAGGAGGAAAGCAATGAGCCTGAACCACAGCCCGCTCTATGCAGCACCGGACGACTGGCGCGCCTATAGTGGCGTGCTGAGCCGGCGCATCTTTGCGTTTATCGTCGATTACATCATCGTCGCGCTGCTGTGCATTCCTGCGGCCGTGCTGCTGTTTTTCGTTTCGATCCTGACACTGGGGCTCGGCTTCTTTCTCTATCCGGTGCTGTTCGTTCTCGTTGCAGGTCTCTATTTCGGCTGGACACTCGGCGGTCCTTACCAGGCTTCGCTCGGCATGCGCGCTATGGGCCTCACCATGGTTCGTGTTGACGGCCGGCGAATGGATTTCCTAATGGCGATCGTCCATCTGGCGCTGTTCTGGATCCTGAACTCCGTCCTGACGCCGCTCATCCTGCTGGTGGGTCTCTTCACCGACCGCAGCCGGCTCGTGCACGATCTGCTGCTTGGCACGGTCATCGCCCGAACAGCATAAAACAGCGTACAAGCATAGGGCACCTCATAATTTCCCGCGGTCCCCCGGGCGCGCGGGAGATATTTCTGTGCATGGTCCATTAGGAAACTTCGATCTTTAGCAAAGGACGTAGTTGACGTTTTCTAAACTTGGGCCATGCTTGTAGAAACGGATGCCGAAAGAAAGGTCAATCAACGGCAGATGAACACGCAGTCGACGCCATCTCCGCAGTTTTATCTGACGGCACCGGCTTCCTGCCCGTACTTGCCGCACGAGATGGAACGCAAGGTCTTCACGCACCTTGTGGGGCCTCGCGCCGCCGAGATGAACGATATTCTGACGCAGGGCGGCTTCAGGCGTTCTCAGAACATCGCCTATCGTCCCGCCTGCGAATCGTGCCGGGCGTGCATATCGGTCCGCATCCTGGCGCAAGAGTTCGAGCCCACCCGATCGATGAAACGGGTGCTGACAGCAAACAGCGATATCATCGCCACCGAATTTCCGGCGCAGCCCTCCAGCGAGCAATATTCGCTCTTCCGCCGCTATCTCGACTATCGTCATCAGCAAGGCGGCATGTCCGACATGACCGTGCTCGACTATGCGATCATGGTCGAGGACACGCATGTGAACACGCGCATCATCGAATATCGCCGTCGCGAAGAGGGTTCGGGGCTGGAGCAGCGTCCGAAGGGCGAACTGCTGGCTGCGGCTCTGACCGATGTGATGAGCGACGGGCTGTCCATGGTCTATTCCTACTTCAATCCCGATCTCGACGAGCGATCACTCGGCACCTTCATGATCCTCGATCATATCAAGCGGACGAAGGCGCTGGGATTGCCGCACGTCTATCTCGGCTATTGGGTCAAGGGCTCGCGCAAGATGGACTACAAGACCCGCTTTCAGCCGCAGGAACATCTGACGCCGCGCGGCTGGGAACGTTTCGACCCCACAGCCGACGGCGACAAAGATACCTTCCGCTGAATGTTTTCCCATCTCTCGGACCATAAGAAGGGCCTGCTGCTGACGACGCTCGGCGGTCTGGCGCTGTCGATGGATATTCCGCTGATACGACTTTCCAGCGGCGAAGTCTGGTCGGTACTGTCTGCCCGCAGCCTTGCGACCATCGTCGTGGCGCTGGCCGCCCTTTTCGTCATTCGCCGGGTCACTGGCTCGCTGAAGACTGTGTTACCGGGCTGGCTCGGAATTCCCGTTGGCTTCTTCTATGGGCTGACCACCATCACCTTCCTTCTCGCCGTCTATTATACCAAGGCGGCAAATGTGGTCTTCATCATCGCGCTCAACCCGATGTTCACCGCGCTGCTATCCTGGATTTTCCTGAAAGAGCGCCCTGCCCTTTCCACCTTCATTACCATGGCTGTCATGATCCTCGGTGTTGGCCTGATCGTGGGTGACGGCATGGAGGCTGGGCATCTGCTTGGCGACGCGCTTTCCGTGCTCGCATCGCTTTCCATCGCCTGTGCCATCACGATCAGCCGCGCCTCGGGCCGGGACATGGGTTTTGCGTCCTTGCTGGCGGCCGTCATGCCGGCGGCAGTCGGGCTCTATCATATGGTGCCCTCGGGCTTTTCCATAGACCATCCCGGCTGGATCCTTTTCGACGGCGCCGTGCTAATGCCGCTTTCCTTCTGGTGCCTTGCGACGGGCACGCGCTTTCTTTCGGCACCGGAGGTGGCGATGTTCTATCTGCTGGAAACGATTCTCGCACCGATCTGGGTCTGGATGATCTTCTCGGAAGCGCCGGCCAACATGACGCTTGCCGGCGGCGCGATACTGATCCTGGCACTGGCAGGTCACTCGCTCTGGCAGGCGCGGGTCAAGGCGAGAGCGGTAATCATCGCGCAAACTCTCGCGCCTTGAAGCAACGCCCATCCGATGTTATAACTAGGTTATTACATTGGAGCTGAGATATGAACGTCACCATCCGCAAGATCGGCAATTCCGAAGGCGTTATCATTCCGAAAGAAGTCCTGGGGCAGCTTGGTCTCGGAGCCGGTGACAGGTTGGAACTCAGTTTGAAAGATGGCGGATTGCTGATGCAGCCGGCTGACGCGGATTTTGCACGCCAGATGGAGCATGCGCAGCGCTTCATGGATCAATATAAAGTGGCACTCAAGAAGCTGGCAGAATAATGCCCTTTATCTTCCTGACTAGGCCGCTCATTGAGCAATTGCATAAGATGCAGATCAAAAGGTTCGGCGGCTCCTATGGTCTACGAGACGAGGGCTCCCCCGAATCCGCTTTGGCACGCCCGATTAACAAAGCTCAGTACGGCAGTGATGATATCATCGAACTAGCGGCCGCTTATCTATTTGGGTTGGCGAAAAACCACGCCTTCATTGATGGCAACAAGCGCATCGCCATCGTGGCGACAGCAGTTTTTCTTATGGAAAACGGCTACCGTATTCAAACGACAGACGCCAATCTTTACAGCTTCGTCATAGCAGTGGCCGCCGGAGAAATCGATGAAGAGGGAGCGACACGTTTCCTGCGAGACGTCTGCGTTCCCTACACAGATTGAAGCCTCAGGCGTCGATCCGCCCTCGTCAAGGTTCCGTCCAGGCTTTCGCAGTCGAGACGACGCACCACCCGGCCCTTCGCTAGAGCTCCGGCGTTCGTCGCTGCAATCGACCCCACTGGGCCGATTGCTCGGGCTTTGCCCGACCGCTCCTCACCCAGAAAACCTGCCGCTCCTGGGGAAGCCTTTCGGCACGGCACGACCGGTGCCGGCGCGGTCGCCCAGCCATTCCACCAATTCGCCCTTGGTCTTGGTGAAAGTGCGGCCGGCACTGTCTTCCCATGTCAGGCCATCGGCGATCGCGAAGCACCTGACATCCGCGATGCCGCCGTCCTTGTATTTCTGCAAGCGCACGCCCTTGCCGCGCGACATTTCCGGCACCTGCGCGAGCGGGAAGATGACCATCTTGCGGTTCTCGCCGACCACGGCAACATGGTCGCCTGATATCGGGACGAGAAGCTTGGTCTCGTCGGGATAGGAGACATTCATGATCTGCTTGCCCTTGCGGGTATTGGCGACAAGTTCCGCCTCGGCAACGATGAAGCCGTTGCCTGCCGTCGATGCGATCATCTGCTTGCGCTGCGGATCGTGGACGAAGGCGGTCAGCACATCCTGATCGTTTTCCATGTCGATCATAATGCGCAGCGGCTCGCCATGGCCGCGGCCGCCGGGCAGCTTGTCGCCGCCGAGCGTATAGGCCTTGCCGCCCGTCGTGATGATGAGGATCTTGTCCGTCGTCTGCGCCGGGAAAGCAACCTTGAGAGCGTCGCCCTCCTTGAAGGTCAGCGAGGACGTATCGGAAATATGGCCTTTGAGGGCGCGGATCCAACCCTTTTCGGAGACGACGACGGTAATCGGTTCCTTCTCGATCATCGCCTGCTGGATGGCCTCATCATCGGCTTCAGGCGCTTCGGCAAACTGCGTGCGGCGGCGACCGATCTCGGTCGCCTTGGCGAACTTCTTCTTCACCTCGCCGATTTCCCAGGCAACCGTCTGCCACTGCTTCTCGTCCGAAGCGAGCAGTGCCTCGATGTCGGCCTTCTCCTTCGTCAGGCCGTCAAACTCCTTACGGATTTCGAATTCTTCCAGCTTGCGCAAGGAGCGCAGCCGCATGTTGAGGATCGCCTCGACCTGATTGTCCGTGAGGCCGAACCGCTCCATCATGACAGGCTTCGGCTCATCCTCCTCGCGGATGATGGCGATGACCTCATCGATGTTGAGATAGGCAATCAGCAAGCCGCCGAGGATTTCGAGGCGCTTTTCGATGGCCGCCAGCCGGAAGCGCGAGCGGCGCAGCAGGACTTCACGGCGATGATCCAGCCACTCTTTCAGCACGTCGTTCAAGGCCATGACCTTGGGGATGCGGCCCATGGACAGGACGTTCATGTTGAGCGGGAACCGGCTCTCAAGCTCGGTGAGCTTGAACATCGATTCCATCAGGATCGTCGCGTCGACTGTGCGGCTTTTCGGCACGAGAACGACCCGGATATCCTCGGCGGATTCGTCACGAATGTCCTCGAGCAGCGGCAGCTTGCGTGCCAGCAGCAACTCGGCAATCTTTTCGATCAGCCGCGACTTCTGCACCTGAAACGGAATTTCCGTGATAACGATCTGGTAGCCGCCACGACCGAGATCCTCGATTTCCCACTTCGATCGGACACGGAAGCCGCCACGGCCGGTCTTGTAGCTTTCGATAATGCTCTGGCGATCATCGATGATGATGCCGCCGGTCGGAAAGTCCGGCCCTGGAATATACAGTTCCACCAGCTTCTCGACCGTCGCATCGCGATCCTTGATCAGATGCAGGGCGGCATCGCAAAGCTCGTGAGCATTGTGCGGCGGGATAGAGGTCGCCATCCCGACGGCGATGCCAGAAGAGCCGTTGGCGAGCAGATTGGGGAAAGCTCCAGGCAGAACGATCGGCTCGGAATTCGACTCGTCATAGGTGTCGCGGAAATCCACGGCATCCTGGTCGATGCCCTCGAGCAGCAGCTCGGAAACCGCCGTCATCTTGGATTCGGTGTAACGCATCGCAGCCGGGCTATCGCCGTCGATATTGCCGAAATTGCCCTGGCCGTTGACCAGCGTGTAGCGCTGCGAGAAATCCTGCGCCAGGCGCGCCAGTGCATCATAGATCGATTGGTCGCCATGTGGGTGATAGTTACCCATCACCTCGCCGACGATCTTGGCGCATTTGCGGAAGGCGGCATTGGGGCGCAGCCCCATCTCGCTCATCGCATAAACGATACGGCGATGTACCGGCTTCAGCCCGTCGCGGACGTCCGGAAGCGCGCGTTGCGTAATCGTCGACAAGGCATAGGCCAGGTAGCGCTCCTCGAGCGCGGCCTTCAGATCGACCGGAAGGATGTTGTCGTCGCCGTCACCGGGCGGCGGTGTCAGATTTTTTCCCATGGCCCTTGACTATAAGAGATGGCGATTCACAGCAAGAAATCAGCGGAAAGCACCTGTGGATGAAGGCGTTTCAAGCATATTGCGGGGTGGCTATCGATACATTTTTGCTGCACTGGCGCTCTACATTCATTGTCGTTGGATTTTCAGAGAAAGATCAATATAAGTCAGCGCAGTACACGCTCAATCTGTACGCCCCCGCCAATACCACCGGCTCAACGAGGAACGCCATCATGACTTTCTATCGGACCACGCGGCTGATGCTGTGCAGTGCCGCCATCCTGTCTTTCGCCAGCTCCGCCTTTGCGCTCGACGGCAATGATCTGCTGAAGAAGATCAACGACGTCTATGGCCAGCAGGGCGGTTCGATTGCTGCCACAGGCATTGATGTCGACGGAAGCACGGTGACGCTGAAGGGCACAAGCTTCAAGCCCGCCGGAATGGAAGACAGCATTCCGCTCGGCGACATCACCCTCGATGGCGTCGAGGAAAACAATGGCGGCTACACGATCGAGGAAATCGATTTTGCGGATGTTGATTTCAACAAGGACGGCGCCTCCGTTTCCGCCACCGACCTCAAGCTGACCGGCGTCGAGATTCCGGCCGACTCGAGCAAGGGCGACCTGAGCTCGCTGCTCTATTACAAGAGCGCCCATGCCGGCGCCGTATCCGTGACCAAGGACGATACCGAAGTGTTCTCGATCGAGGGCGCCGACGCCAACATGAAGAAGCGCGACGACAAGTCGGGCCTCGACTTCGACGCCAAGATCAATGGCATCAAGGCCGATCTCAGCAAGGTCGACGATGCGAAGACCAAGGAAGCGATCGACGCGCTGAAGCTGCAGCAGATCGACGGCACTGTTTCCATGAAGGGCAGCTGGGACATGGGGCCTGGCACCATCAACATCAGCGAATATTCCTTCGACTTCAGGGATATCGGCAAGCTGAATCTCGCCTTCAGCATTTCCGGCTACACGCCTGCCTTCGCCAAGTCGCTGCAGGATGCGCTGAAGACGGTTCGCTCCAATCCGAACCAGCAGGAAGCACAGCAGTCCGCCGGCCTCGCCATGCTCGGCCTGCTGCAGCAGCTCACCTTTAACAGCGCCCAGATCCGCTTCGACGACGCGTCGATTACGGCACGTGCGCTCGATTTTGCCGGCAAGCAACAGGGCGTCACGGGCAAGCAGCTCGCCGACACGCTGAAGGCAATGACGCCGATCATGATGGCGCAGCTCAACATTCCGGAGCTGCAGAATGCCGTCTCCGCAGCGGTCAGCACTTATCTCGACAACCCGAAGAGCCTGACGGTCACCGCCGCTCCCGGCAAGCCGGTACCGGTGCCGATGATCATCGGCGCCGCCATGGGCGCACCGACGACGATCCCGCAGGTTATCGGCCTCAAGGTTTCCTCGAACGACTGAGCGGCCGCTCGTCGAACCATTCAAAACCCGGCGATCTCGGTCGCCGGGTTTTTCTTTGCCTCAAAGCCCGGAGGCTTTTGGAAGCTGATACGTTCTGAGCTCGTTAAGCGCATGGGACATCAGGGCAAGCAGCTCCTCCGTCGTCGCCCCATCGCGCGCCTGAACGGACATGCCCTGCACGATCGCACCGAGAAAACGCGCCAGCGAGCGAGGGTCGGCGTCAGGCCGGATGTCTCCCTCCTCGATACCGCGCGCGATCCGGGCGGTGAAGATATCAAGCGTCTGCAGGCGCATCGATGCGACATGATGGGCGATCGGCTCGTTCTCCTCCGCACAATTCAGTACCGCTGTAGATATCATGCACCCCTTTGGATGCTCCGGGGCCGTGAATATCCTGGCGGAGTTCGTCAGAAAGCGCTCGAAGGCAGTCACGGTATCCAGCTTGTCCTGAAAGGGATTGCCGGGTTCCGGACGAGGCATGCGCCGATATTGATCAAGCGTCTCGCGATAGAGGTCGGCCTTCGAACCGAAGGCCGCATAGAGGCTTTGCGGCGTGATGCCCATCGCCGCCGTCAGATCGGCGATGGAGGAACCGTCATAGCCGTGCTTCCAGAAGGTGTCCCGGGCGGCAGCGAGAACCGTCTCGCGATCGAAGGCCGGTGGGCGTCCGCGCTTGCGCGGTGAAGAATTGTTCTTCTCTTCAATATTTTTCACAATGGTCACTCTAGAATTATTTCCCGACTTGGTTTATTCAGGAATGGTCATTGTGATTATATAAGGTTTTGCCCCATGAGTCTTCCCCTGGAAAATTTCGCACGCATCAGCGACGGCAGCCTTGCTGAAGGCGTCGATGCTGCAATCGATTCCGCCCTAGCCGAAAAGAGGCTGGTCGGGAGTGTCGTTCTGATCGCTCAGGATGGAGAATTGGTCTACGCCCGCGCCGCCGGTCTGGCGGATCGGGAAAACAAAGTCGCAATGCGGGAAGATGCCATCTTCCGCCTTGCCTCCGTCACCAAGCCGATCGTCACCATTGCCGCCATGCGGCTCGTCGAACAAGGCCGTATCGGGCTCGACGATCCGATCACCAAGTGGCTGCCGGATTTCCGGCCGCGTCTGCCGGATGGTGGTGAAGCCGTTATCCGCATCCGGCATCTTCTCACCCACACCTCCGGGCTGGGCTACACATTCGCCGAGGCGCAAGACGGCCCCTATCACAAGGCTGGCGTATCCGACGGGCTGGACACTCCAGGCCGATCATTGGCTGACAACCTCCCGCGCCTCGCCAGCGCGCCCCTTCTCTTCGCGCCCGGCGAAAACTGGCAGTATTCCCTGGCGATGGATGTCCTTGGCGGCATCATCGAGAAGGAAACCGGCGGCCCGCTCGGCGATGCGGTTGCCGATCTTGTCACGAAGCCGCTCGGCCTTTCCGACACGGGCTTCTACGTGCGCGACCGCAGCCGCCTGGCAGCTGCCTATGTGAATGGTACTCCAGGGCCGCAGCGAATGGGCGACGAGGCGCTCGTTCCAATCTTCGACGGCGTGATCCGCTTTGCACCCGACAGGATATTCGATCCCGCGTCCTATCACTCCGGCGGCGCCGGCATGGCCGGAACGGCAAGCGACATCCTTGCCATTCTGGACACGATCAGGAAGGGCGGTGCACCGCTGCTATCGGCCGATACAGTGAAAACCATGATGGCCGATCAGGCGGGCGGGCATATGCAGGCGCAGCAGGCCGGTTTCGGGTTCGGCTACGGCTGGTCCGTTGTCCTCGATCCCCTGGTCGCGCAGGTTCCCTTCTCGGCTGGCGCGATCAAATGGGGAGGCGTCTATGGGCACAGCTGGTTCGTCGACGCCGAAAAGGGCCTGACGGTGGTCGCCCTGACCAATACGACCCTTGAGGGTATGTGGGGCCAGTTCACCATAGATCTGGCGAAGGCGATCTACGCTGCGATCTGACTGACATCGGCCTATTAAGCAAAAAAACCGGCGATTTCGGTCGCCGGTTTTTTGCATTTTGGTAAGCCCTGAAGGACTTAGTCCTTCTTGACCGGCGGTACCGGGCGGATCGCCAGTTCGCGCAGCTGCGTCGGCGTGGCAGCCGAAGGAGCGCCCATCAGCAGATCCTGCGCCTGCTGGTTCATCGGGAACAGCGAGATCTCGCGCAGGTTCTTAGCGCCGACCAAAAGCATGACGATACGGTCGATGCCAAAGGCGGCACCACCGTGCGGTGGTGCACCGTACTGGAAGGCGCGGTAGAGACCGCCGAAGCGCTCTTCGACGTCGGTCTGGCTGAGGCCGACCTTTTCGAAGGCGGCGACCATGGTTTCCGGCGACTGGTTACGGATCGAACCCGAGGCGATTTCGAAGCCGTTGCAGACGGCGTCGTACTGGAACGCCTTGATCGTGAGGGGATCCTGGTTCTGCAGCGCCTCGAGGCCGCCCTGCGGCATAGAGAACGGGTTGTGGGCGAAATCGACCTTCTTTTCTTCCTCGCTCCATTCGAAGAACGGGAAGTCGACGATCCAGCACAGCTCGAAACGGTCGCGATCGACAAGATTCAGCTCTTCGCCGGCCCGGGTGCGGGCTTCACCGGCAAACTTGTAGAACTTGGAGGGATCGCCGGCGACGAAGAAGCAGGCGTCGCCGTCATCGAGGCCGAGCTGGGTGCGGATCGCATCCGTGCGCTCTTCGCCGATGTTCTTGGCAAGCGGGCCTGCGCCAACAGCCTTTTCCGACCAGACACCCAATTCCTTTGCGACACGCTCAAAATAATCCTCTTTGCTTTCGTTTTTATGCTGCGGATGTGCAACCGCATCGAAAACAAATGGATCAGGAACCCCTTCCTTGCGCCAGAAGATGTAGCCGAGGCCCGGCTGGCCCTGGCTCTGCGCCCAGGCGTTCATGCGGTCGCAGAATGCGCGCGAACCGCCGGTCTTGGCCGGGATGGCCCAGACTTCGACCTTCGGGTTGGAGGCGATCATGTTGGCGAAGACCTTGAAGCCCGAGCCGGCAAAATGCTCGGTGACGGCTTCCATGACGATCGGGTTACGCAGGTCCGGCTTGTCGGAGCCGTATTTGCGGATGGCAACATCGTAAGGGATGCGCGGCCACTCCTTGGTGACCGGCTTGCCTTCGGCAAACTCCTCGAACACCTGGGTCATCAGCGGCCCCATCGTGTTCCAGACGTCTTCCTGCGTCACAAAGCTCATTTCGAGGTCGAGCTGGTAGAATTCGCCCGGCAGACGATCGGCGCGCGGGTCTTCATCGCGGAAGCACGGCGCGATCTGGAAATAGCGGTCGAAGCCGGCGACCATCAGCAGCTGCTTGTACTGCTGCGGCGCCTGCGGCAGCGCGTAGAAGGTGCCGGGGTGGATACGGCTCGGCACGAGGAAGTCGCGCGCGCCTTCCGGCGACGATGCCGTCAGGATCGGGGTCGTGTATTCGGTGAAACCGACTTCGCCCATGTGGCGGCGCATCGAGGAAATGACCTGCGTACGCTTGACGATGTTCTTGTGCAGCGTTTCGCGGCGAAGATCGAGGAAGCGATACTTCAGGCGAACGTCTTCCGGATAGTCCGGTTCGCCGAAAACAGGAAGCGGCAGCTCCTTGGCAGCGGAGAGCACTTCGATCTCCTGCGCGTAAAGCTCGATCTCGCCGGTCGGCATGTTCTTGTTGACGGTGTCTTCCGTACGGGCCTTCACGAGGCCGTCGATGCGGATCACCCACTCGCCGCGAACGGTTTCGGCGAGCTTGAAGGCCGGAGAATCAGGGTCGGCAACGACCTGGGTGATGCCGTAGTGATCGCGCAGGTCGATGAACAGCACGCCGCCATGATCTCGGACGCGATGAACCCAGCCGGAGATGCGGACGGTCGAACCGACGTCGGACTTGCGCAGGGCGGCGCATGTGTGGCTGCGATAGCGATGCATAGTATATATCCTGGACTTGGCGGGCCGCGGCGAAAGGACATGCAAGCCCCTCGCCTGCCGACGAGAAAATCGGGCGGAAAAGCGCATGGCACGCCCGATTTGTCAAGGCTCGAACACCGGAAGTCAGCTTAAAGCTGTTTTCAGTCGCTATCCAACACAGCATCCGCAAGTAGCCACTGCGGCGGTTTGGCTACTTCGATGCTATTGCTGAACGCTTCAGTCAACTTTAAACAGGCATCCATATATCGTCGCCCCCGGAGCATAACATGCCGATCCTTACCCGCCGCAATCTGCTCAAAGCTTCAGCCGTTGCCGGCGCCTATGGCGTCGGCCTCGGAATCGCGGGGAAGTTTGCGGGCAAGGCAGCGGCAGCCGAGCCACTCACGCTGAAGACGGCCAAGCTCGAGGTCAATCTCACCGACGGCGGCACGACCCGGAACGTGCTCACCTATGGCAACGCCGGCATGCCGCCGGTGGTGCGCATGAGGAAGGGCGAAGCCTTCGCGGCCCGGCTCATCAACGGCATAGACGATCCGACGACCGTTCATTGGCATGGCATCCGGCTTCCGAACGCTATGGACGGCGTGCCGTTCCTCACCCAGCCGTATGTCTACACCGGCGATCATTTCGATTATACCTTCACGCCGCCGGACGCCGGCACCTTCTGGTATCATCCGCATTGCAACACCTTGGAACAGATGGGCCACGGCATGACCGGCGTCATCGTGGTCGAAAATCCCAAGGATCCCGCCTTCGATTGGGAAGTCGTGCTCAATCTGCGCGACTGGCGGCTTGGCAGCGACGGCCAGTTCATCGCGCAATTCAAGCCGCGCGATGCAGCCAAGTCCGGCACCTATGGCACGGTGCGGACCGCCAACTGGCAGCAGGAGCCGCAATATGACGCACCTTCCGGCGGTCTGGTGCGGCTGCGCATTGCCATTACCGACGTTACGCGCATCTATTCCTTCCGCATGGACGGCGCCGAGGCGACCGTGATCGCGATCGACGGCAATCCCGTACCGCGGCGTTTTCCGCTTGATCTCCTGCAGCTCGGACCGGGACAGCGGCTGGAGCTTGCCGTGCGCATACCCGACAGCGAAGGCGCGATCGTCAAGCTCGAGGACATCAAGGGCACCAATCCGAAGGTACTGGCGACGCTGCGCGCCGTGGGCGCATCATTGAAGCGCGACGTGCGCGATCTGGCGCCGCTCGAAGACAATCCCGTGCGGAAGGCAGATCTCGGTTCTGCCACCCATATTCCGCTGATCCTGAGCTCGACGGCGGAGAATACCGCCGATAACAGTATTTGCGGCTCTCTCGGCTACAGTTTCTGGGCGATCAATAAGGTGCCGTGGCCGGGCGATACGCCCGATCCGACCGCGCCGCTGGCCGAATTAAAGCTCGGCAAGAGCTATGTCATCGACATGGAAAACGTGACGCCGCATAGCCATCCCATCCACCTGCACGGAATGAGCTTTACCGTCATCTCCTCTTCGACGCGGCAGGTGCAGCCCTTCGTCTCCGATACCTATCTGATCCAGCCGGATGAGAAAGTGCAGCTTGCCTTCGTCGCCGACAATCCCGGCGATTGGCTGCTGCATTGCCATATCATCGAACACCAGAAGACGGGCATGACAGGTTACGTACGGGTGGCCTAGCCAGTCGCGAGCCGCTTCGATTTCTGGTTGCCTTGGTCAAAGCCGTCCCTGTTTCCGGCAATTTCAGTGAAAAGCGAAATGCGACAAAGGCTTTGTCCGCGAAAGTATTGACATATCGGGCTGAAAGGAGAAGGAAGTTAAGGAAGTATTTTACCATTGAATGTGTTGATATGATCGAAACTACCGCCCAATTGGAGGCGGCCTGCCAAGAGCTGGCCAAGTCGGAATTCATTACCATCGATACGGAATTCCTGCGAGAAACGACCTTCTGGCCGGAGCTGTGTTTGATACAGATGGCAAGCCCCACCACCGAAGTGCTGGTGGACCCGCTGGCCAAGGGGCTGGATCTGGCACCCTTCTTCGAACTGATGGCGAACCCATCGGTGCTGAAGGTGTTTCATGCTGCCCGCCAGGACATCGAAATCATCTTCCATCGCGGCAATCTCATTCCGCATCCGATCTTCGATACGCAAGTTGCGGCGATGGTCTGCGGCTTCGGCGATTCGGTCTCCTACGACCAACTCGTCAGCCGCATCAAGAACGTCCATATCGACAAGTCGTCGCGCTTCACCGACTGGAGCCGGCGGCCGCTCTCGGAAAAGCAACTCGACTATGCGCTTGCCGACGTGACGCATCTGCGCGACGTTTATCTCTCGCTCAAGGAGCAATTGCAGCGTGAAGGGCGCGCCTCCTGGCTGCAGGAGGAGATGGCGATCCTGGAGGCGCGCGAGACCTACGACCTGCATCCGGACGATGCCTGGCAGCGGCTGAAGATGCGGCTGCGCAAACCGCAAGAGCTGGCGGTGTTGAAATACGTTGCAGCCTGGCGCGAGCGCGAGGCACGTGCCCGCAACGTCCCACGCGCCCGCGTACTGAAGGATGACGCGATCTACGAAATCGCCCAGCAGCAACCGAAGGACACCGAGGCGCTTGCGCGGCTGCGCACCATCCCCAAGGGCTGGGAGCGCTCGGCCGCCGGTACGGCGGTGCTTGAGGCGATCAACGCGGCGCTGGCTCTGCCGAAGGCAGAAATGCCGCATCCGCCGCGCCATCAGCAGGCTCCCGAGGGCACGGCAGCGGCTTCCGAACTGTTGAAGGTCCTTTTGAAGCTTATTGCGGAAAAACATGGCGTTGCTCCGAAGGTGATCGCCAACAGCGACGATCTCGACAAGATCGCCGCGGAAGGAGAGAAGGCCGATGTGGCGGCCTTGACCGGCTGGCGGCGCGATCTCTTCGGCGAGACGGCCCTGCAGCTGATCCAGGGCCAGGTGGCCCTGCGCTTCGTCGGCAAGCGGATCGAGACCGTCGCTCTCTAGCCGCGACATTCTCCTTCCCGGATCCCTTGTAATTGCGTATGATTCGCCGAGCGATATCGCGGCTGCAATCACGATTGCGCCGCAAATTTCGTGGAATGAACGTCTGATGTAATCGTTCTATTCGATGACGTTCCAGTTTGCCGGCGCAATCCCGCGTCGATGACAGACGTCGCTTCTCGGCGGAAAAGTGAATGGGCATTTTCCATTCGATACGCAACTGGATCCTGATATCGCTGTTCGTCGCTTCGACGGGCGTCATTTACGGCAAACTATTCTTTCCGGAATCTCCGATATATATCGGCGGAATCTTCGCCCTGTTCTGCGGCATGCCGCTGCTTGCCTTCGAGCGCCGCATGATCCTGCCGCGGCTGAGTGACTGGATGCATAGGCTGCCAACGCCGGCCTTCATCCTTTCGGCTCTCGTCGTCGATTTCCTGCTGATGAGCGTCGGCTATGCCACCGCAGGCAGCTCCATGAAATTGCTAGGCCTCGTCAAAGCATCATGGGAAGACCTGACGGTGCTGAAGATAGACGTCTATATCTATGCCGTGGTGGTGACTGCCATCGTCATTTTCATCGGGCGCGTGCGGGAATTGCTCGGCCGCGACGTCTTCTCCAGCCTGTTGACCGGCCGTTACCGCAATCCGGTGCAGGAGGAGCGCGTCTTTCTTTTCGTCGATCTCGTCGGCTCCACTGCCTTTGCTGAGGAATATGGCGACTTGAAAACGCAAGAATTCCTCGGTGCGGTGTTCGGCGCCATGGCAGAGCCGGTGCGGCGGCACAAGGGCGCGATCGACGACTATATCGGCGATGCTGCCATCATCACCTGGCCGCTCCAGCGGGGCGTCAAGAATGCCAATTGCGTGCGCTGCGTCTTCAATATCCTCGACGATATCGAAAAGAACGCCGAGACCTGGCTGAAATCCTACGGGAGGGTGCCGCGTCTTAGAGCCGCTCTGCATGGCGGCAATGTCGTGACGGCCGAAATCGGCGTCGACCACCACAAGATCGCCTATTTCGGTGACACGGTGAATACGACCGCAAGGCTGGAGTCACTCTGCAAAACGCTGGAGCGACAGGTGCTGATTTCCAGCGACCTTGCCAGACGGATGGAGCTACCCGACGGGATCATCAAGGAAGAACTCGGCGAACATGCCGTTCGCGGCCGTGATCAGCACCTTGGCGTCATCGCCCTTCACACGCAGGACCGGCAGGCGTTGAAGACCGTTCGCGGCAGATCTTAAACAAGACGAATTGTTGGCTGCAATTCAGCACTGATGCACGCCTGAGCTTCACAGCCCATGGGTTGTCCACAGTCACCAAATCTTCACCTAAGCGTTAATTCGCAGACATGGGTCGCCTGTTAAGCGGAGTTGTTTTTACCACTCTCCACCACAAGGTGACATGATGACCCGAATCCTTTCCGCCTCGACGGCACTCTTCATTCTGCTTGCCGCATCGGCGCAAGCAGACGAGCAGCAATTCAAGGCAAAGCTCGTCGGCCAGGCGATCCTGCCGGCCAACACCATCACTGCCGCCCCCGCCGATGCGCCCGACTTCCTGAAAACGTCAGGCAAGTTCACCACGCCGGATCGCAAGCGCACCGACGCACTCGGCACCGTGCCGGGCAAGGACGGCGCCCGCGTCACCGACCTGAAGCTGCCCTTCGCCGGCCAGCCGATCCAGGGCTTCTCTGGCATCAAGACCATGCCCGATGGCACCTTCTGGACGCTCTCCGACAACGGCTTCGGCTCCAAACAGAACTCCTCCGACGCGATGCTTTTCCTGCATCAGCTGAAATTCGACTGGGACAATGGCAAGGTCGAGGTCGTCAAGAACCTGTTCCTGTCCGACCCGAACAAGAAAGCCCCCTTCCCGATCGTCATGGAAGGCGCCTACAAGCGTTACCTGACGGGCGCCGATTTCGACATCGAATCGATCCAGCCTGTTGCCGATGGCTTCTGGATCGGCGACGAGTTCGGTCCTTACCTGCTGAAATTCGACACGAACGGCCAACTGACCGACGTCTTCGCAACGACGCTCGAGGGCAAGCCGGTCCTGTCGCCCGACAACCCGCTGATCCAGCTGCCCGGCAACCCCACACAGAAGATGCCCGTCTTCAACCTGAAGCGCTCCGGCGGCTTCGAAGGCCTCGCCATGTCGAAGGACGGCTCGAAGCTCTACGGCCTGCTGGAAGGCCCGATCTACAAGGATGACGGCCAGATGGAGAGCGTCGACGGCAAGACGGCCATCCGGGTCATCGAATTCGACATCGCCTCGAAGAGCTGGACCGGCCGCAGCTGGCTCTATCCCTTCGCCGACAAGGGCGTCTCGATCGGCGATTTCAACATGCTCGACGCAACCACGGCCCTGGTCATCGAACGCGACAACGGCGCCGGCACGAAGGACAAAGCCTGCGCCGATCCCAAGCAGCCGAAGCCGGATTGCTTCGAGGCTCCGGCCGAGCTGAAGCGCGTCTACAAGATCGAGTTGAGCGACGCCAATGTCGGCAAGGCCGTCCGCAAGATCGGCTATATCGACCTGCTGCGCATCGAAGATCCGGACCACAAGCGTCGCCAGGGCGGCGGCGAAGGCTTCTACGACATGCCCTTCGTCACCATCGAGAATGTCGACCGCGTCGATGCCACACACATCATCATCGGCAACGACAACAACCTGCCCTTCTCGGCAGGCCGCGCCGTCGACAAGGCTGACGACAACGAATTCAGCCTGCTCGAAGTCGGCGATTTCCTGAGCGCGAAGTAGGAAAAACCACCTCTCCCCTCGGGGAGAAGGTGCCCGAAGGGCGGATGAGGGGGACGCTTTCTGACAGGCAGTTTTCGAGCCTTAGGCGAAAGCCCCTCAACCCGCGCTGTGCGCGACCTTCTCCCCTCGGGGAGAAGGTTGTCTGTCATTCGAAGCAGAAGGCCAGTCGGCGGTTCGTCAGCTTGCCGAGTTGCTGCAGGCGTCCGTCCAGCCGCTCGCCGGCAAAATCGTGATATTCGGCCGGGACGACGAATTCGAGGTCCAGATCCGGGTTTGTCGAGCGGCGGAACGACAGATTGCGCACGATACCGGGCATCGAGGCCGAAAACAGGTAGACGACGCGCAACAGGCCGCCGAGCAGCTTGGCGCGTTCGATGTAGAGCGGCGTTGCGATCGTCGCCAGCGGCTCGGTCGCTCCATCGTCGTTCAAGCCCTCGAAACGATAGTAATTGGCAAGCGCGATGAAGGCGCGGCCGGCATGAGTGATACCGACGAAGGACGTGTGGGCGATGATGTTCAGCGCCTGCAGGCCGCGATAATCCGGATGGGCACGCCAGCTGATATCGGCAAGAAGGCAGGCTGCCTGGCGATAGCGGCTTTCCTCGTCGGTCTCAGTGATGCCGAAAAACGGCAACATCCGCCCCGTCCACTCCGCCAGCTCGCGGGCATGTTCCGGCGAACGCGCGCGCAGGATGGCAAGCTCACCGGCGGCGGTGAGCAGCGGATCGCTGTTGCGCTCCGCCTCGGTCAACAGGGAATAGAGATAACCTTCACGCACGCCCTGGGCGGAGAAGGAGATCACAGAGGGCTTCATCGCGGTCAGCACTTCGCGCATCGCGACCGCGCCGAAGGGCAGCAGCGAACGACGATGCTTGGAAACCGCCTGCAGCGCCGGGTCCTTCGAATCCTTCGATTCGACGATCTGATCCAGAAAGCGGATCATTTCGTCGAGCGGTACTTCATAGCCCTGCATCATGTGCAGCGGATATTTGCGGATTTCCATGTGCAGCTTGGCCACGCTTCGCCATGTGCCGCCGACCGCATAGAAGGTGCGGCCCTCGCCCTTGCTCAATAGCTTGGCCGTCTTGACGTGCTTGCGCGCGAAGCTGCGCGCCTTCTCGATCGAGCCGCCGGCATATTCCGACAGGCGCAGGCCGCCGAGCGGCAGCGTTATGCCTTTGCCGATCTCCCGATCCTTGATGTCGATCAGCTCCAGCGAGCCGCCGCCGAGGTCGCCGGCGATGCCATCGGGGTGGAAAAAACCGCTGATGATGCCGAGCGCGGAAAAGCGCGCCTCTTCTTCGCCCGAAAGTACCCGCACCTTGCGCTGGAGGATGGCTTCTGCCTGATGGATGAACTGCGGACCGTTGCTGGCTTCACGCGCCGCGGCCGTTGCCAAAACGTAGATGGTGGCGGCACGCGCCTGATCGGAGAGTGCCTTGAAGCGATGCAGCGCGGCAAGCGCCCGCGCCACGCTTTCTTCGTCCATCTTTCCCGTCAGTGCTATGCCCTTGCCCAGGCCGCATAGCACTTTTTCGTTGAAGAGGATGGTCGGCGACCGCGAATGGCCTTCATAGACGACGAGACGGACCGAATTCGACCCGATATCGACAACGGAGACAGGGGCGATGCCCGGAAGACGCCCCTGGGCTTCTGATTCAACCATGCAGGTCCAATTTATTTGTTGCGGCCCGACAGCAGCCCAGCGATGAGTTTCGGTGCGCTGGATTTCAAGGCTTCACCACGGCCGGACAGGCTGGGATTGGTCATGAAATACTGCTGTGCATTGAATGGCTCTTTTCCCTGACGCACTTCCATGCGCCGTGAAGTCCCGTCCGGCAATATCTCGTAGCTTTGCTGATTGTCAATGATATTGCCCAGCATGATCTGTGAAAGCACCTGTTCATGCACGGTCTTGTTGGTGAGCGGCACGAGCGTTTCGACGCGGCGATCGAGATTGCGCGGCATCATATCGGCAGAGCCGATATAGACCAGCGCCTTGTCCGACGGCAGGCCGTGACCGTCGCCGAAGCAGAAAATGCGGCTGTGCTCGAGGAAGCGACCGACGATGGACTTGACGCGGATCCTTTCCGAAAGCCCGGGGATCTGGGGACGCAGGCAGCAAATGCCGCGCACGACAAGCTCGATATCGACGCCGGCATTGCTGGCACGATACAGCGCGTCGATGATATCGGGATCGACGAGCGAATTCATCTTCATCCAGATCGCGCCCGGACGGCCGTTCTTGGCATGTTCGATCTCGCCTTCGATATGCTGAAGGATGCGAGGACGCAGCGTATAGGGCGAAACCGCGATCTTCATGCCCTGTTCCGGCTCACCGTAACCGGTAATGAAGTTAAAGATGTTCGCCATGTCATGGGCGATCGTCGGATCGCAGGTGAAGTAGGAAAGGTCCGTGTAAATCTTGGCGGTGACCGGATGGTAGTTGCCGGTACCGAGATGGCAATAGGTGCGAAGCTTGCCGTCTTCGCGACGCACAACCATGGACATCTTCGAATGGGTCTTGAGCTCGATGAAGCCGAAGACGACCTGCACGCCGGCGCGCTCCAGATCGCGCGCCCAGCGGATGTTGGCTTCTTCGTCGAATCGAGCCTTCAGCTCCACCAGCGCCGTAACCGATTTGCCGAGATCGGCTGCATCGATCAGCGCGCGGACGATCGGGCTATCGTTCGACGTGCGGTAAAGCGTCTGCTTTATCGCCAGAACGTCAGGATCCCGAGCAGCCTGGAGAAGGAACTGGACCACCACGTCGAAGGATTCATAGGGATGGTGGACGACCATGTCCTTTTCGCGGATCGCGGCGAAGCAATCGCCGGCATGTTCGCGGACGCGCTCAGGAAATCGCGCATTGTAGGGCTCGAAGCGCAAATCGTCGCGCGGCGCCTTGCAGATTTCCGACAGCGTGTTGAGCGCGAGCAGGCCCGGCAGAACCGCGATGCGGTTTCCCGGGACGTTCAGCGACTCCACCACGAACTGGCGAAGCTCCAGCGGCATTTCGGAATCGGTTTCGATGCGGATCACGGACCCGCGGCGGCGACGCTTCAGCGCCGTTTCGAAGAAGCGCACCAGATCTTCGGCCTCTTCCTCGACTTCGATATCGCTGTCGCGAATGATGCGGAAGGTACCAGAGCCCTGCACCTCGTAGCCGGGATAGAGCCGGTGGATGAAGATGTTCACCACATCCTCGAGCGTGATGTAGCGGATGACGTTGCTGGCATCCGGTAGGCGGACGAAACGGTCCAGCGCCGGCGGCAGTCGCAGCAGCGCCGTCATCGGCTCGCGACCGTTCATGCTCTTCAGCTGCAGCGCGATCGAGAAACCGAGGTTCGGAATGAACGGGAACGGATGGGCCGGGTCGATGGAAAGCGGCGTCAGGACCGGGAAGATCGCCTGCTCGAACTCGGTATGAAGCCACTGACGGTCGGCGTCGGAAAGGGCAGCCGGGCGGACGATCAGAATATCTTCCTTGGCGAGATATTGCTGCAGGACGGCAAGGGAGGCTTGCTGCTCCATCTGCAGATTGTCAATCTCGCGGAGGATATCGTCGAGCTGCTCGGCCGGCGTCTTGCCGTCTGGCGTGCGCACGAGGATCTTCTGGCGGACCTGGCCTTCCAGGCCGGCGACGCGCACCATGAAGAACTCATCGAGGTTGGCGGCGGAAATCGAGAGGAAGCGGACGCGTTCCAGCAGCGGATGAGCGGTGTTCAACGTCTCTTCAAGGACGCGGCGGTTGAACTGCAGCCAGGAGAATTCGCGGTTGATGAAGCGCTCGGGGCTGGTCATCAATTCGCTGACCGGAGGTGCGGCCTCTGGATTTTCCTGGTTGGCGTCCTGATGTTCCGTGAGTGCCGAGTCCATGTTCCACCTACCCTCTTTCCAATCTTGTGCCACCTATATCAGTTTGACGACGGAACTGTGACAGTCGCAGCCAGCTCAATCCGTCTGGCCGGAACCACCCAGCTCGTTCAAGACCTCGGCGGCCAACAGGCGCGTTATCCTTGTTCCTCGAGCCAAAGCCAGCCGGTCCAGCCTGTCGACGATCAGCTGCGCCGCGTTCAGGGAACGCTCCATGCGATTGACGATATAAAGGACGAGTTTGTCATCGATATAAAGCTGGCGGTCGGCGAAGAGCTTGACGATCACCTGCGACAGCAACTCCTCGTCCGGTTCGCCGATCTCGACCACCGTCGCAGCCTTCAGGCGGGAGCGCAGGTCGGGCAGCGTCACCGGCCATGACATCGGCCAGAGCCTGCTCGTCATTAAGAGACTGGTGCCGTTTTCGCGAACGCTGTTGATGACATGAAAGAGTTCGGTATCGTCAAAGCCGAGGCGATCCACGTCTTCGAAGATGACGGGGCCATTCGCCGCTGCGACCGCGGCATCGGAGCCGGCGACAGGATGAATGTGGACGGCGCCGCACCGCTCGGTCCAGATGCTGGCGAGATGCGATTTGCCCGAACCGACGGGCCCCGCCAGGATGACGACCGGCGACGGCCAGTGCGGCCACGCGTCGACGATCCTCACCGCCGCGCTCAAGGGATCGGCGACGAGCAGATCGTCGCGTCCGTTTGCGGGGTCATGCGTAAAGGCCAAGGGCAGCTGCTCGGCGGCCTTGCGCCTTAGATCAGCGTTCTTTGCGTCGGTCATGTCTAGCTATTCTCGGTCTTGCCGGCCTTGGCTCTGCGCGCCTTGCCCGCTTCCGAGCGTCCGTAATAGAGATCACTCTGAAGGTAGCGCGAAAGGGCGAAGCGGACAAGAACGCCGCAGGCGGCAGCGGCAGGAACGGCTATCAGCAGTCCGACGAAGCCGAAAAGCGCGCCGAAGGCAAAAAGGGCGAACATCAGCCAGACCGGATGCAGGCCGACGCTTTCGCCGACGAGCTTCGGCTGCAGCACATTGCCTTCCAGGAACTGACCAGTGAAGAAGACGACGAGCGTCAGGCCGACCCAGAGATAGTCCGGCCAGAACTGAACGAGCGCGACGCCGACGGCCAGAACGAGACCGACCATCGAGCCGACATAGGGAATGAAGCTGATCATGCCGGCGAAAAGGCCGATCAGCAGGCCGAAGTTCAGGCCGACCAGCGAGAGACCGACACCGTAATAGACGCCGAGGATAATGCATAGCGAACCCTGTCCCCGGATAAAGCCGGCGATCGCCTGGTCAATCTCGCGGGCGATCTGGCGAACGGTGGCGACATGATCGCGCGGGATCCAGTCGTCCACCTTGGCGACCATCCGATCCCAGTCGAGCAGCATATAGAAGGCGACGACGGGTGTGACGACCATCAGCGAGAGAATGTTGACCAGCGCCTTGCCGGAGCTCCAGAGCTGCGCGAACAGGCCGCCGACAAAACTCAGACCCTCGGACATGATGCTGGAGAAATTGTCCTTGATCGCGCCGAGCTGATTGCGGATCCAATCCGGCAGCACCATCGTCTGCGCCTTGGCGATCAGCTGCTGAATCTGCTGCACATAGGTCGGAATGTGCTGGATGAAATCGTTGAACTGATTAACGATGATCGGAATGAAGATCGTCAGTGCCAGCGCGAAGATCAGCACGAAAGAGACGAGGATCACCACCGTCGCCATCAGGCGGCTGAGGCCGATCCGCTCCAGCCGGTCGGCGACCGGATCGAGGAAATAGGCGACCGCCATGCCGGCGATGAACGGCAGCAGGATTGTACTGAAGATATAGATAAAGGCGATGAAAGTGACGAGCACGATCACCCAGAAGGTGACTTGACGCTTGAGGCTCGCCCCGCTGACCTTTTGCTCCATCGTCTTCCCCGTTACTTCGCGCTCGCTTGCCGTGTGCTTAGGACATAGGATGATGCCGCAATTATGGTCAAGCCTGAGACTGGAAATCCGCCTCGGGCAATGGGAAGCGGGGAAAATCGAAGGGTTTGCGGCGCTTGCGCCTTGCATAAAGGCCCCTATCATGCAATGGCGACCCGATCAAAGCCCTGTCATAATGGACGGGCGGCCATCGGAGGCGGAAGCATGAGCCAGTCTGGAAAAAACGGTCTGACCTATAGCGACGCGGGTGTCGATATCGATGCCGGCAACCTGCTGGTCGAAAAGATCAAGCCTGCCGTCCGTTCGACGCGCCGGCCGGGTGCGGATGGCGAGATCGGCGGCTTCGGCGGCCTGTTCGACCTCAAGGCTGCCGGCTTCACCGATCCGGTGCTGGTTGCCGCCAATGACGGCGTCGGCACCAAGCTCAAGATCGCGATCGACGCCAACTATCATGACACCGTCGGCATCGACCTCGTTGCCATGTGCGTCAACGATCTGGTCGTCCAGGGTGCCGAGCCGCTGTTCTTCCTCGACTACTTCGCCACCGGCAAGCTCGACCCGGACCAGGGAGCCGCGATCGTCGGCGGCATTGCTGCCGGCTGCCGCGATGCAGGCTGTGCGCTGATCGGCGGCGAAACGGCTGAGATGCCGGGCATGTACTCCCATGGCGATTACGATCTGGCGGGCTTTGCCGTCGGTGCGGCCGAGCGTGGCCAGCTGCTGCCGTCGGGCGATATCGCCGAAGGCGACATCATTCTCGGGCTCGCCTCGTCAGGCGTTCATTCCAACGGCTTTTCGCTGGTGCGCAAGATCGTCGAGCTTTCCGGGCTCGGCTGGGATGCACCGGCTCCCTTCGCCGAAGGCAAGGCGCTTGGCGAAGCATTGCTGACGCCGACGCGCATCTATGTGAAGCCGCTGCTGAAAGCCATCCGCGAAACCCATGCCCTTAAGGCCCTCGCCCACATCACCGGCGGCGGCTTTCCGGAGAATATTCCGCGCGTACTGCCGAAGCATTTCGCCGCCGAAATCGATCTGGCCGCCGTCAAGGTGCCGCCGGTCTTCTCGTGGCTTGCCAAGACAGGCGGCGTCGAGGCCAAGGAAATGCTGCGCACCTTCAACTGCGGCATCGGCATGATCGTCGTCGTTGCTCAAGAGAATGTCGAAGCCGTGAAAGCCGTGCTTGAGGCTGAAGGCGAAGCAGTCGTTACGCTCGGCCGCATGGTCGCTCGCGAAGAAGGCGCTCCCGGCACTGTCTATAAGGGCACGCTCGCTCTATGACCACGCCGCGCAAACGCGTCGTCGTCTTCATCTCGGGCGGCGGCTCCAACATGCTGGCCCTTCTGAAAGCCACCAAGGCAACGGACTACCCTGCCGAGATCGTCGGCGTCATCTCCGACAAGGCTGATGCGGGTGGCCTCGCAAAGGCTGCGGCTGAGGGCATTGCGACCTTCGCTTTCGTGCGGAAGGAATTTGCCAGCAAGGAAGCCCATGAAGAGGCGATCCTTGCACAACTGGAAGCCCTCTCGCCCGATATCATCTGCCTCGCCGGCTATATGCGGCTACTCTCGGGCCGCTTCATCCAGGCTTACGAGGGCCGGATCATCAACATTCATCCGTCGCTGCTGCCGCTTTTTCCTGGCCTGCACACGCATCAGCGTGCGATCGATGCCGGCATGCGCATTGCCGGCTGCACCGTGCATTTCGTCACGGAAGGCATGGATGAAGGCCCGGTCGTCGGCCAGGCTGCCGTGCCTGTCTTGACCGACGATACCGCCGACAGCCTTGCCGCCCGCGTGCTTACGGTCGAACATCAGATTTATCCGCAATCGCTGCGGCTGGTGGCGGAAGGCAAGGTCAGGATGGAAGGCGGCAAGGCCGTGAGCCTCGGTAAAACACCCGCTGTCGATGGACGGCAGATTTTGTCACTGCTTGGGGATGCAGGTTAAATAAGGAATTCTGTGGCTAAACGCCCCCTCATCCGCCCTTCGGGCACCTTCTCCCCAAGGGGAGAAGGGAGAAGCGCTTCAGGTGCTCCCCTTTCAGCAAAGCCATCGCGTTTGGGGTTATGCAACTTCCTTTGAAGCGGAAGTCTAGTCTTCCCGGCAAAGTGCTTTTTGCCGGGATCGGCGTTTATAGCGACCCTCCTTCTCCCCTCGGGGAGAAGGTGCCCGAAGGGCGGATGAGGGGGAGCCAGTGTCTCACCCTCACAATCTTTCTCAAGCCGCAATCGCCATCAGCGGGTGCAGCGTGCCGTCGCTATAGACGATGCGGCCGCTGCGGAAGGTTGCGCGAATGCGGTGAACCGAACCGGGCTCGACTGCCACCAGATCGGCAAGCTGGCCGACAGCAATCTCACCTCGATCCATCAGACCCGCCGAACGCGCGGCGTTGGAGGTTGCCGTCGCAACGGCAGCCGGCAGACCGCCAGTAACAACATCCGCAATCTTGAAGATGGCCGGCACGAAGGCTGCGGGGTGATAATCGGCGGCGATGATGCCAAGCAGACCGGACCGAGCTGCATCCAGGGCGCTGAGATTGCCGGACATGGACTGGCCGCGCAGCGCGTTCGGCGCACCCATCAAGGTCCAGAGACCGCGGCGGCAGGCTTCTTCCGCAGCTGGCCCCGTCACCGGAAATTCGCTGATCGTCACGCCGAGATCGTGCATCGCTGCCACCTTCTCGGGGCTGTCGTCATCATGCGAGGCGAGCGACAGCTTGTGCTTCAACGCAAGTTCAACCACGTCACGAAGCTTGCGCTCGATCTTAGGGTCCTCGCGCTGCGCGATGCGCTGTGCGACGACTTCCTCGGCGGCCTCCCGCGACATGGAGCGGCGCTCCGACATGCTGCGGATATAGCTTTCGATGTCGTTATACTGCCCCTGCCCCGGTGTATGGTCGGTCAGGGAAACCATGTCGACGGAGCCCTCCTCCAGCAGCCGCTCCAGGGTCGGTGCCGCGCCGAGATTGGTGATTTCGTAGCGTGCATGGACACGGTGGTCGATCAGGAGCTCGTCGCGCAGGCTGCCGATGCCGCGAATGACAGCCGAGGTGGTTTCGAGCGAGCGAACGTGGCCGTAGACGCTTTCGGTCGCAAAAGAGAGCGCCGCAAAGGCCGTGGTGACGCCAGCCGCCGCCAGCTTCTTGTCCAGCTCGTGAATGCCGAAATCGATCGGCATCATCGCATTCGGCCGCGGCGCGATCTCGCGCTCCACCATGTCACAATGCAGGTCGACGAAGCCCGGCATCAGCAAACGGCCACCGCCGTCGAAAGTCGGCTGTTCCACCGGCTCCGAGCGGATCTCGGCAATCACCCCGTCCTCGATGCGCACCGCGCCCTTTTCGACGACCTCATTGGGAAGAACGAGCGTGAAATTGCTGAGCCACATCGGCTTTCTCCTGAAACAGCGTCCATGATCGAAGGAGGCTCGGAAACATTCGAATGTTTCCGGCCAGCACGCCCCGGTAAGCTCGATTCATGACATTGTGATGAATGGCGAGCAGAGTTTTCACAAAGCTCCCGCTCACCCGGTGGTCTATCTCAAGCTGGCGACATTCAAAGCTGCCCATTGCAGCAGCATGATCGTCTTGGCATCGTAGATGTCGCCCTTCTCCATCATGACAATCGCATCGGACAGGCGAACTTCCAGCACCTCGATATCCTCATGCTCCTCCGCAAGCCCGCCGCCATTGGCGACACGATCGGACGTATCGATCACGGCGGCGAAGAAATAGATGACCTCGGTCGAGGAACCGGGCGACGTCATCGACTTGAAGAGGAAACGGACGTCGCGTACGCGAAAACCTGTCTCTTCCATGGCTTCGCGGCGGATCGCCGCTTCCGGATCATCGCCGTCGAGCAGGCCGGCGGGCACCTCGATCATTCTCTCCGGCAGGCCGACAAGCTGCGACGGCAGACGGTGTTGCCGAACAAGCACCACCGTTTCATGGCTGGGATCATAAAGCAGCATGCAGGCGGCCGGCGTGCGATGATAGACCTCGCGCTTCAGGCGATGCTTTTCACCCCGCGAATCCGTGTAGTCGACCTCGAATGTGCTCAGCCGAGTCCATTGATCCGCCAGCGTCTTTTCGCTGACGATTTCGGCTTTCGCGTTTTCGAATTTACTCATGCCACGTCCTTGCGAAGCCATACCTTGTTATCGTGGACAGCCGCGCCGCCATAGGGTGCGACCGGATCAGCGCCGGTGAGCACATTGATGCCCTCACCATCGACGTGAGCCTTGTTCGGCCACAGTCCCTCGGCGATCAGCACGCCCGGCTTCACCTCCGTCGTTACGCGCGCGTGGAGGCGGATATCACCGCGTGTATTGCCGATGCGAACGAGTTCGCCATGAGCAATATCAAGCCGCTCGGCATCGGCCGGATTGATCATCACCTCGGGGCGCCCTTCCTTCTGCCGCGATGTCTTCGTTTCCGCGAAACTCGAATTCAGGAAATTGCGCGATGGCGAAGTAGCGAGCCGGAACGGATGCTCGGGGTCGGCCACCTCGATAACATCGACCTGATCCGGAAACTCCGGGAGCTCGATATGAGGGCCGAGCAGACCGACGGATGCTGGCGGGCGGTTCGGCGCCGGCTGGTTCGTCCAATCGGGACGGAACCGGAACTTACCGTCGGGATGAGCGAAGCCTTTGATGAAATGGGCCTCCTCGAAATCCGGCTGACGGTCGAACCATTTGTGCTCGACGAAATAATCGTAGTCCGGCAGGCCGCTCCTCGACAGAACCCGGTCGATCATCTCCCGAGCGGAGAAGCCAAAACCGGGGCGATCCGCAACGCCGAGGCGCTTGGCAAGCTCCTCGATCACGAAGAGATTGCTGCGTACCGTCGGCGGCGGCTCCACGAGCTTCGGGCCGAGAAGAATGTGGTTCTGGCCGCCGGCGCGATAGATGTCGTCATGTTCGACGAACATGGTGGCCGGGATGACGATATCGGCCATGTCGGCCGTATCGGTCATGAACTGCTCGTGTACCGCCACGAAGAGGTCGGAGCGGGCAAAGCCGCGCTTCACCAGCCGCTGCTCCGGCGCGATATTCACCGGATTGGTGTTCTGGATCAGCATGGCGGTCACCGGGCCGCGATGACGCAGCGCCACGGCATCGCCGGTCAAAGCGCGGCCGATCTGCGACTGATCGATCATGCGGATATCCATATCCTTCATGGCGCGGCCGGTCAGTTCGCTCGCATCCATGCGAAAGATATCGCTGTTCGAATGAAAGGCACCGCCACCCTCATATTGCCAGGAACCGAGAACTGTGGCGATCGACGCTGCCGCGTGCATGGCGATTGCGCCATTGCGCTGGCGGGTGAAGCCGTAGCCGAGGCGGAAGTAAGTCTTCTTCGTCGTTCCCACGAGCTTGGCGAAGGCTTCGATCTCATCGACCGAAAGGCCGGTGATGGCGGCAGCCCATGCCGGGGTCTTCGACTTCAGATGCTCTTCCAGGCCGGCGGGATCGTCGGCATATTTGGCCATGTAGTCGCGGTCGGCATAGCCGTCGCGGAAGGCTATGTGCATGACGGCGCAGGCAAGCGCCGCATCCGTGCCCGGCTTGACGATCAAGGCCATGTCGGCCTGCTTCATGGTCGGATTGTCGTAGATATCGACGACGACGATCTTGGCGCCGCGCTCCTTGCGGGATTTCACCGCATGGGTCATGACGTTGACTTGGGTCGCCACGGCATTCGTGCCCCAGATGACGACGCAGTCGGTGCGGCCCATCTCGCGCGGATCTGGGCCGCGCAGCACGCCGGTCGCCATCGTGAAGCCGGTCCAGGCCGGATTGGTGCAGATCGACGAGAAGAAGCCGGAATAGCGCTTGGCATGGCGAAGCCGCTCGATGGAATCGCGCTGCACCCAGCCCATGGTGCCGGCATAGAAATAGGGCCAGATCGCCTCGCTGCCGTCCCTGGCTTCGGCCTTGACGAAGGCTTCGGCGATTTCATCGAGCGCGTCGTCCCAGGAAAGCTCCTGCCAGCGCCCCTCGCCCTTGGCGCCGGCGCGGCGCAGCGGCTTCATCAAGCGATCGGGATGGTAAAGCCTTTCGGCATAGCGGGCGACCTTGGCGCAGATGACGCCGGAGGTATAGGAATGGTCGTTGGCACCGCGAACCCGGCCGATCTTGCCGTCCTCAGTCAGATCGACCTCCAGCGCGCAGGTGGAGGGACAGTCATGCGGACAGGCCGTGTGGCCGATGCGCGATTTGGCTTGGATAGGGGTCGCAATGTTCATGATGTTTGTATATTTCAAGCGATGTCCGGCCACTAGAGACAATCCGGCCCATCTCAACAATTCATGCGGACTTCACCGACAATGAACTATCGGCACATCTACCACGCGGGCAATTTTGCCGATGTCTTGAAACACGCAATCCTCGCGCGCCTCGTCCGCTACATGCAGAACAAGGACAAGGCGTTTCGCGTTCTCGACACCCATGCCGGCATCGGACTCTACGATCTTTCCTCCGAGGAAGCGCAGAAGACCGGCGAGTGGCGTGACGGTATCGGCAGGGTGCTGGAGGCGGAACTCGTGCCGCAGGTCGCCGACCTGCTAGAGCCCTATCTTGCCGCCATCCGGGAATTGAACCCCGAAGGCGGCCTCAGGCTCTATCCCGGCTCGCCGAAGCTCGCCCGCATGCTGTTTCGCCCGCAGGACCGGCTTTCTGCGATGGAGCTGCATCCAGACGATTTTCAGCGGCTGCACCGGCTCTTCGAGGGCGATCATCATGCCCGTGTTACCGAGCTGGACGGCTGGCTGGCGCTCGGCGCGCATCTGCCGCCGAAGGAGAAGCGCGGCATCGTGCTTGTCGACCCGCCTTTCGAAGAGGAAGGCGAATATGAACGGCTGGTCGACGGCCTGGCGAAGGCCTGGCGCCGGTTCCCCGGCGGCACTTATTGCCTCTGGTATCCGATCAAGAAGGATGCGCCTATCAAGCCTTTCCACGAGGCGCTACAGGCGCTGGAAATTCCAAAGATGCTCTGCGCCGAGCTGAGCGTCAAAAGCGACCGCGGCTTCACCGGGCTTACCGGCTCCGGCCTCATCATCGTCAACCCGCCCTTCACGCTGAAGGACGAGCTGCACGCGCTGCTGCCGGCCTTGAAGGATATCCTGGCGCAGGACCGTTTCGCCTCGCAGCGCGCCTTCTGGCTGCGCGGCGAACATTGAGACTTTTCACATCCATATTCCACAGGTGATTTCATGAGACTTCTTTGCTCGCCCACCTCCCCCTTCTCAAGCAAGGTGCGCATGGCGGCACGCCATCTCGGCATCAAGCTTGAGGAGATCCATGTCGACACGAATGCCGGTCCAACGCTGCTGATCGACAACAACCCGCTTGGCAAGATCCCGACCTTGCTGACCAGCGATGGCGAGGCGATTTTCGACAGCCGCGCCATCATGCATTATTTCGACCGGCGCGAAGGCGGGCTCTATCCTTCGAAGAAGGGCAAGCGGACGGAGATCGAAGTTCTGGAAGCGCTGATCGACGGCACCAACGAGTGCCTGCTGTCGATCGTCTACGAGCGTCGCTTTCGCGAGATGGAAAAGCAGCATCAGCCGTGGATCGACCGGCAGTGGACGAAGGTCAGCCGCGCCCTCACCCATCTCGACGCCGAACCGCCGAAGATCGGCAAGAAGCTGCATGCAGGCCATTTCGCGCTTGCCTCTCTCGTCGGCTATCTGCAGCTCCGCTTCGAAGGGCAATGGGAAGCGGACTATGCGGGATTGACGGACTGGGCACGCAAGTTCGAGAAGCATTTCCCCGATTTTCCGGCGATGAAGCCGCAAGTCTGAAGCGGTTCTGCGACGTCTCGCGTCACATCGGCAACTGATATCGGGCAAACGAAAAAGCCGAGGTTTTCACCCCGGCTTTTTCTTCATTCTATGCCATCAAGCGATTAGAACTTGACGCCGATACCGACCTTGACGCTCTGCTCGTCGTAGCCGCGAGAGAAGCGACCGGAGTCGAGGTCGAAGTTCTTCTTGCCGTAATCCGTGTAACGGTACTCGAGGCGAGCGGTGATGTTGTTGGTGATGAAGGTTTCAGCGCCTGCACCGACCGTGTAGCCAACAGCCGTCTTGCTGTCGGACGAGGTAGCATCTTCGAGCTTGTTCTGGCCGAGTGCCAGACCGGCCGTGCCGTACAGCATGAACGGATTGAAGTCATAACCGAGGCGGCCACGAACCGAGCCGTTGACGCCGTTCTTGGCGGTCAGACCGTTGCGGGTGCTGTCAATGCCTGCGTAGCCGAGGTCTGCTTCAATGCCGTATACGATCTGGCCCTGCTGCCAGTTGTAGCCGGTGAAGGCCTGGCCGCCGAAGCCATAGCCGTTGCCATTGCGGGTGAAGTGACCCTTGTTCCAGTCGCCTGCACCACCGATGTAGAAGCCGGACCAGTTGTTGACGGCCGGAGCTGCTTCCTGAGCGACGGGCGGCTGCGGAATCTGCTCAACAGCGTCAGCAGCCTGAGCTGCGGTGTAGCCGCCGAGAGCGAAAGCGGAGACCATGAGGGTCGTGATAAGAGTACGCATACTTTTCTCCTTTCAGTCCCGTGTGCCCCGCTTACTGTCCTTGACTTCGAAGCGCCACGAGCAATTAAAACATATCCCTCCCGGATCGAGGTTGAAATTGGAATGCAAATGAGGAAATGGAAGAGCCAAAATATGATATCATTGTGGCACAGACGTGGCTGAATTTCGATGTTGCTTCATCGCAACAGAGGAATTGTTAACCCTAATCATTAATTAAACCGTGTATACCTATTTTAAACTAAATATATCGCAAGTTTTACATAAGAAACCCCAAGGCGCTCCATTCGCTCATGCATCTTTTCATATGGTGTATCGAAGCCCTATATGAGCATCGATTGGGTAACAATGAGCAAAAGGCGATCTCTTGAGCCAGGAAAAACTACGCACGGCGTTGATAACCGGCGCCTCCAAAAGAATAGGCCTGGCAATTGCCGAGGATTTGTCGGCTAATGGCTTCGCCGTGGCGTTGCATGCCAATCAGTCCCTCACCGAGGCTGAGAAAATTGCGGCGAAACTGCGGCAAATGGGCCGGAGAGCTATTGCGATCAAGGCGGATCTGCAGGATTTGGGCGAGACTTCAACCCTTGTCGAAAGGGCGGCGGACGCCCTCGGCCCACTCGATCTTTTGGTCAATAATGCCTCTGCCTTCCTCGGTGATTTCGCCGATCATTTTGACGCAGAAGCCTTCGAGGCGCATTTCGCAATCCATGTGCGGGCGCCTTCGATTCTGGCTGCCGATTTCGTCCGGCAGCTTACCGAACCGCATCCGGGCCTGATCGTCAACATGGTCGATCAACGGGTCTGGGCGCTCAATCCGCGCTTCTATTCCTATACACTGTCGAAGGCCGCCCTCTGGACGGCGACTCAGACGATGGCCCAGAGCTTTGCGCCGCGTATCCGCGTCAATGCAATCGGCCCGGGCCCGACAGTGCGCAGCGTGCGGCAGACGGAAGAGGACTTTCAAGCGCAGATCGACGGCCTCATATTAAAGGCGGCACCGGGGCTCGAAGAATTCGGTCGGACCATCCGCTTTCTTTTTGACACGCCCTCGATCACGGGCCAAATGATAGCGCTCGATGGCGGCCAGCACCTTGCCTGGGAAACGCCAGATGTGTCGGAGAGTGCAGAATGAATGGAAGAAAGCTGCCCGATGGCGGCGTTCTCTACGACGAATCAGAGGATATCGAAGACGACATCGAGGTGGAAGGCGATGCCGCCGCCTCCCCTGTTGCGCCCGTCGATTGGAACGAAGGCGGCAGGAACGAGACCGGACTCCGCGGCGCCGAACTGATCGCCGAATTCGTCAAGCGGCTGCCCAACAATCCTGGCGTCTATCGCATGTTCAACGAGGCCGGCGACGTGCTTTACGTCGGCAAGGCGCGAAATCTGAAGAAGCGCGTTTCCAACTATGCGCTTGGCAAGGTGCATTCAAACCGCATCGCTCGCATGGTGCGCGAAACCGCCAATATGGAATTCGTCACCACGCGCACGGAAACGGAAGCGCTTCTGCTGGAAGCGAATCTCATCAAGCGCTTGCGCCCGCGCTTTAACGTGCTGCTGCGGGACGACAAATCCTTTCCCTATATTCTGATCACAGGCGATCATCGCGCGCCGGCGATCTTCAAGCATCGCGGCGCCCGCGCCCGCAAGGGCGAATATTTTGGCCCCTTCGCTTCGGCGGGCGCCGTTGGACGCACCATCAATTCGCTGCAACGTGCCTTCCTGATCCGCACCTGCACCGACAGCGTCTTCGAGACGCGCACGCGGCCCTGTCTGCTCTATCAGATCAAGCGCTGTTCCGGCCCCTGCACGCACGAAATCAGCGACGCAGGCTATGGAGAGCTGGTGCAGGAGGCGAAGGACTTCCTTTCCGGCAAGAGCCAGAACGTCAAGGCGCATATGGCCGAGGCGATGAACGCCGCCGCCGAGGATCTGGATTTCGAGCGCGCCGCCATTTTCCGCGACCGTTTGGCTGCGCTCTCGCATGTGCAGAGCCATCAGGGCATCAACCCGGCCGGCGTCGAGGAAGCTGATGTCTTCGCCATCCACCACGAGGGCGGCATTTCCTGCATCCAGGTCTTCTTCTTCCGAACCGGCCAGAACTGGGGCAACCGCGCCTATTTCCCGAAGGCCGATCCATCGCTCTCCGGCGCCGAAGTGCTGAACGCCTTCCTGGCGCAGTTTTATGACGACAAGCCCGTGCCGCGGCAGATCCTGCTGTCGGAGACGGTTGAGGAAATCGAGCTGCTGGCGGCGGCCCTCGGCGAGAAGGCCGGTCAAAAGGTTACGATCCTCGTGCCGCAGCGCGGCGAAAAGCGCGATCTGGTCGACCATGTCATCGCCAACGCCCGCGAGGCGCATGGCCGCAAGCTGGCGGAAACCGCCTCGCAATCGCGGCTGCTCGAGGGCTTCAAGGAAACCTTCAAACTTCCCTACGTGCCGCAGCGCATCGAGATCTACGACAACTCCCATATCATGGGCACGAATGCGGTCGGCGGCATGGTGGTGGCCGGGCCGGAAGGCTTCGTCAAAGGCCAGTACCGCAAGTTCAACATCAAATCGACCGACATCACGCCAGGCGACGACTTCGGCATGATGCGCGAAGTCATGACCCGCCGCTTCTCTCGTCTACTGAAGGAGGAAGGCAAGCCCGACCGCAACGGTGAGACCGACACCAGCGTCGAGGCCGCCGATCGCGCGTTCCCTGCCTGGCCCGACGTCATCCTCATCGACGGTGGCGAGGGGCAGATGACGGCCGTGCGCGCCATTCTCGAGGAGCTCGGAATCACCGACAGCGTCATCGCCATCGGCGTCGCCAAGGGTGTCGACCGCGAGGCCGGGCGCGAGCGTTTCTTTGCGCCATCGCGCGAAAGCTTCTCGCTGCCGCCGCGCGATCCCGTGCTCTATTTCATCCAGCGCCTACGCGATGAAGCCCACCGCTTCGCCATCGGTTCTCACCGCGCCCGGCGCAAGAAGGAAATGGTTAGGAATCCGCTGGACGAGATCGGCGGCATCGGCCCTTCGCGCAAGCGCGCGCTTCTCCAGCATTTCGGCACCGCGAAGGCCGTGTCGCGTGCCGCCCTTTCCGATCTGATGGCAGTCGAGGGCATTTCCGAAGCGGTGGCGCGTCAGGTCTATAACCATTTCCACGAGGACGCCGCGAAATAGGGAAGGCTCGTCGCAAATTCCACGCAATAGCGGTGAAAAAACAGAAACAATATTGACGATAAACTGACCAAACCATCATCTAGGGTGTGACCACCAAAAAGTGCGGAGCGGTTTTTGGGATCACACTCCATCAAACGACTTCAGCGGGATGGGATCAACAGTGCCCAGGCCGGTTCGGTCGAGACAACAGAAACGAAACGATTTCCATGGCTTCGCGCGCTTACAGCATCCCCAATCTGCTCACCTACGGCCGCATTATCTGCGTACCCCTGATCGTTCTATGCTTCTTCGTCGAGGGCAAGCTGGAGGGTTCGGATTTCGCGCGCTGGGTCGCGCTCTGGATCTTCGTCGTCGCCTCGATCACCGATTTCCTCGACGGCTATCTCGCACGCATCTGGAACCAGACCTCCAATATCGGCCGGATGCTCGATCCGATCGCCGACAAGTTGCTAGTCTCGGCCATCCTGCTTCTGGTCGCCGCCGACGGCACTATCGCCGGCTGGTCGCTCTGGGCCGCCATCATCATCCTCTGCCGCGAAATCCTGGTTTCGGGCCTGCGCGAATATCTGGCGGCGCTGAAAGTCAGCGTCCCCGTGACGCGCATCGCGAAATGGAAGACGACCGCCCAGCTCGTCGCTATCGCCTTCCTTCTGGCTGGGCCGGCAGGCGACAAGGTGCTACCCTATACGACGGAGATGGGCATCGTCCTGCTCTGGGTCGCAGCGCTTTTGACCATCTATACCGGCTATGATTATTTCCGGGCCGGGCTGAAGCATGTCGTGGATGAAGAGTGATGACGAAACTCGTCTATTTCGCCTGGGTGCGCGAGCGGATCGGCAAGGCCGAGGAAGAGATTTCCCTTCCCGCCGATGTCGTCACCGTCGGCGATCTCCTGAGTCATTTGAAGGGCTTGGGCGAGGAATACGAGGCCGCACTTCAATTCCCGCAGGCGATCCGTGTCGCGATCAATATGGAGCACGCCGAGCACGATGAGCCGATCGTCGGAGCGCGTGAAATCGGCCTCTTCCCGCCGATGACAGGGGGGTGAGAAGCGGTCGGGCAACGCCCGAGCAATCGATCCAGTGAATCGATTGCAGCGACGAACGCCCCTTCGGCAGGCTCAGGATGCCTTGGCGAAGGGTCGAGAGGCACCTCAGCATATTTGCGAAGCCGATCAAGGAATTGCGATGATTTCACCATTCGTCAAAGTCCAGCGGGAGGATTTCGATCTCCAGGCGGAGATCGGCCAACTAACCTCCGGGCGGCACGATATCGGCGCAGTCGTCACCTTCTCGGGGCTTTGCCGTGACGAAGGCGGCACATTGGGCGCCCTCGAACTCGAGCACTACCCCGGTATGGCGGAGGCGGAGATCACCCGCATCGCCAGACTCGCCATCGAGCGTTTCGAACTTCTCGGCCTGACCGCCATCCATCGCTACGGCAAGATTCCGCCGGGCGAGAACATCGTGCTCGTCATTGCCGCGGCACCGCATCGGCAGGCCGCCTTCGACGGCGCCAATTTTGTCATGGATTTTCTGAAGACCTCTGCCCCCTTCTGGAAAAAGGAGCATGGCAAGAATGGCGAAGAAGGCGGCTGGGTTTCGGCCAGGGATGCCGACGATGCCGCGCGGGCCAAGTGGGCCGGTGACACGTAAGCTTCAGGGCACCACTCTTTCGCGACGGCTCAGGACCAGCAGCAGGACGAGCAGCGAGAAGATGACGAAATCACGCCACAGGAAGGGGCCGTAAGCACCCCACATCGTCTCCGTCAGTCCAAGAAGTGCTGCCCCGCCCGCCGATTTCAGTGGATCGGAGTAGCCGCCGACCGCCGCGATCATCAGGACCTTCAGCCCGAACATCAGCCCTGCCCCGAAATCCATCGTTCCGTAATAGGAGGTGGCGAGCAGGCCGCAGATGGTTGCCACCAGGGCTGACGCTACATAGGCCAGCAGAAAGACACGGTTGGCGCTCGCCCCGCAAAGCTCGGCGGCAAGGGAATCGTCCGTCACTGCCCGCCAGATGCGGCCCCATCCGGTGAATTTCAGCACATAGGCGCCTGAGAGGATGACAAGGATCATCAACGCCGTGTTGAGCAGCTGAATTTCCGTCAGCGTCACACGGAAACCGCCGCTATCCCAGAAGACGATTGCGCCGTTCAGGAAGGGCGGCAACCAGATGCCGCGCGTATTCGAGGCAAGCCGCGCCGTTTCCATCAGGATGATCATCATGCCGAGTGCTGCGACGATCACGGTATTTGGCGATTTGCGCGACAGCGGCAGCATGATCGCGTGGCCGACGAGAAAGCTGGTGCCGATCGTGTAACCGACGGCGATGACGGCACCGAAGGCGAAGGCGGCCGGCAGGACAAGATACATCTTGGTGTAGCCGACATCGGTGAAGAGCACGAGCATCTGGCCGGCAAAGGCGAACAGCGCGCCATAGGTGATATCGGCCCGCTTCATGACCCCGAAGGCAATGGAATAGCCGAAGGCCAGCGTCGCATAAAGTGCAGCGAGCGGAACGGCATTCGCCAATTGCTGCAGAAGATAGGCCATTCGACTCCTCCGAAGAACAGATAAATAGTAACTGGCAAAATGAATTTTACCAGTTATAATTTTCGTCATGAGCTTTACCTGGACCCCACATCGCTTCTCCGGTGGCGCGCTTGCGCTCGACGTTGCCAACAGCGTGATCCTGCGCCATGACGACGAGCGCCGGATCGACCGTTTCGAGGCGGCAGGGCAGATGGATAGCTTTCCGAAGGCGGCAGCCAATTTCTGCGCGGAGCGGGCGCTCTTCGGCGATATCCTGCCGGTGAAGCGGGAAAATCGCGCCGATTTCATCGCCCTCCGCGAATTGATCGATCGTTATTTCCGGGCGCGTGTTCTCGGAGAGGCTGCGGATCTGCTGCTCGCCGATCTGCTTGCGGCATTGGCTGGGGTCCTGAAGCGCGCCTCATCCGATGGGCTCGATGCCGCGACAGTCCATTCGACCTTGCGCCTCATCGCCATGCCCGATCAGGAACGAATGAAAATATGCCGCAACTGCGGCTGGCTTTTTATCGACCGCAGCAAGAACAGGAGCCGCGCCTGGTGCGACATGGCGGTTTGCGGCAACCGGGCCAAAGCCAGCCGGCACTACCGGCGCAAGAAGGAGGAGACTGCGCCATGACAATAAGAAGGATTGTGCTGACAACGATAAGTGTCGCGATCATCGCCGGCCTAGGACTGGCCGGCTGCCAGCGGAAAGACGATGAGGGACCGACCCAGCTTACCGGTCGCCTCTTCGTCTTCAACTATCGGGTGGCGAGCGCTAGCTACATGATCACACTCAAGAAGATCGCCCCGATCCCTGAAGGAACAAAGGCGATCGCGGAATTTGAAAATCCGGCCGGCGGCGATCCGCTTGTCGTCAACCAGAAGATCTATACGTTCTGGGACAAGATAACGCTGGAAAGCCCGGATCTCCATTGCGTCCGCAAGGACCGCCCTTACTCCGTCTCGATCAAGCTGATCGATGCCAGCGACAAGACGATCCAGACGATCAAGACCGAGGTCAAATCCGATCTCGACCAGACGGTGCTGCCGACGAAGCCGCTGGTCGTCGGCCCGGTCTATACCGCCAATCCAGATGTCTTCAAGGGCGATGGCAGCGCCGATTACGGGCATGATGCCTCATGTCCGGCATGAAGGGTGCGGAATAGTCCCCTCCCCCACCCGCGGGGAGAGGGTTAGGGTGAGGGGCCGTTCGCTGGAGGCAATAAAGGTGCGTGAACAGCTGCTCTTCCCACGCGGAACAGATCACGATCTTCCATCCAGCCGATAGTCTGCTGCCCCTCACCCCAGCCCTCTCCCCGCGGGCGGGGAGAGGGAGTCTATCGTGCCCAGCATGAAAAAAGCCGGGATGCGAAGTCCCGGCTTTCATGAGTCAATTCAAATCGTTCAGCGCAGAAGCTGAAAGGCTGATTCAGCCGACGATTTCGGTTTCGGAGAACCAGTAAGCGATTTCGACAGCAGCCGTTTCCGGAGCGTCCGAGCCGTGAACGGAGTTTTCGCCGATCGACAGAGCGAAGGTCTTGCGGATCGTGCCTTCGGCAGCGTTGGCCGGGTTGGTTGCACCCATGATCTCGCGGTTCTTCAGGATGGCGTTTTCGCCTTCCAGAACCTGAACGATGGTCGGGCCGGAGGTCATGCCTTCGACGAGTTCGCCGAAGAACGGACGTTCCTTGTGAACGGCGTAGAAGCCTTCTGCTTCGCGCTTGCTCATCCAGACGCGCTTGGAGGCGATGACGCGCAGGCCGTTATCTTCAAAAACCTTGGTGATGGCGCCGGTCAGGTTGCGCTTCGTCGCATCCGGCTTGATCATCGAGAAAGTACGTTCAATCGCCATGGGTCCATTCCTTGTAATCAGAGAAAAGTGGGCGGTCTTTACCTGCCCCAAGGCCCGAAAACAAGGGGGATCGGCCAATTTCACGCCGCTGTCACAGTCGGAGCGGTCGATTCGCGATCCGCTGGGCGACGAAGCAGCTGCCCGCCACCGAACTTCGCGATAACATCACCGCCACTATAAGAGGAGACGCATATGCTCAAACATTTCAGGATGCTTGCCGACTATAATCGTTGGGCCAATGTTCAGGTCTACAATGCCGCCGCCGAACTCAGTGCTGCCGAATTCAATGAAAACCGCGGCGCCTTCTTCGGCTCGCTCCACGGAACGCTGAACCATCTGCTGATAGCGGACCGGCTGTGGATGCACCGTTTTAACGGCACCGGCGGGGTGCCGGCGTCACTCGATACCGTCCTGCATGACACGCTTGAAGGACTCTACAGCCTACGGGAGGCGGAAGACCGAAATATCATCACCTGGCTGGAAACGCTCGATGCCGATGCGCTTGCTGTCGACATCACCTATACCTCGATCCTGCGGCCGGGCGCCATTACCGTTCCCCTCCATGCGGCGGTGTCCCATATGTTCAATCACCACACTCATCACCGCGGCCAATGCCATACCATCCTTACATCCATGGGCAAACCGTCGCTGGTGCTGGACCTGCTGAACTTCCTGCGCGGTGAAGGGACACGCTGGATGTGAGCGAGAAGCGAACGGCTATTTTCCGCTTTCGCCAAAGCGTTGAGCACCTGCCTCATTTTGTTGCGACACAGCGTGAATAAGGCATTTTGTTCATGTTCCCTTAACCTGCGAACCTGCAAATTGACGAGATATATCAGCTCACGGTCAAAGGCAGGCATGAAGAACTCGCAGACAAGCGTTTCGGCATATTCCATCGATGATGATGAAACGGAAACCGAGCTTGAGATCATCGGCCGCTTCATGACGCGGCTGAAGATAAAGAACCTGCCGCGAAATTATCAGCTCTTTTACGAGGCGCTTTATGGGCAGGATCGCCGTCTTGCCGAAGAAATCGAGGCGCTTGGCCCCCTTCCCTCGCAAAGCGGGCTCGACGAGATCGGCCTGAAGTATCGCCTCGTCAGCCATTGCGGGCTGGTGGCGCGCAAATCGGAAAGCGATGCGGCCGAAATGCTGCGCGAAGTCGCAGATCAGCTTGCCAAGGGACTGATGAAGAAGCAGCATTTTGCTCGGAAGATCGACGCGACCCCTCATGCCGATGCTGCACTCGACAGTCTCAATGCCTCGCTGAGCAACCTCATGCTCTATGAGACGGAATTGATGGAGCGGCTGCGCAACTGCGCCAACCTCTCGAAATCCTCGCAAAAGGCCGGCACCTAAGCGCCTTCCCACTCTTGCCTTCGGCGCCGAGTTCGGCCAAAACCGCGCCATGATTTCGATTTCAGACCTTTCCGCCCGCATTGCCGGCCGCCTTCTCATCGATCATGCCAGCGTGACGCTTCCGGCGGGCACGAAGGCTGGCCTCGTCGGCAAGAACGGTGCTGGCAAATCCACGCTGTTCAGGATCATCACCGGCGATCTCGCAGCCGAAAGCGGCTCTGTCTCGATCCCTCGCAATGCCCGCATCGGCCAGGTCGCGCAGGAGGCCCCCGGCACCGAGGAGCCCCTGATCGATATCGTCCTCGCAGCGGACAAGGAGCGCTCCGCTCTGCTCGCGGAAGCTGAAACCGCGACCGATCCGCACCGCATCGCCGACATCCAGACGCGGCTTGCCGATATCGACGCACATTCGGCCGAAGCACGCGCCGCCAGCATCCTTGCCGGCCTCGGTTTCGACCACGAGGCGCAAAAGCGCCCTGCCTCCTCCTTCTCCGGCGGCTGGCGCATGCGCGTCGCGCTCGCGGCTGTCTTGTTTTCCGAGCCGGATCTGTTGCTGCTCGACGAACCGACGAACTATCTCGACCTTGAAGGCACGCTCTGGCTGGAGGACTACATCCGCCGCTATCCGCACACGGTCATCATCATCTCGCACGACCGCGATCTTTTGAACACGGCCGTCAACTCCATCGTGCATCTCGACCACAAGAAGCTTACCTTCTATCGCGGCTCCTACGATCAGTTCGAGCGGCAGAAGGCTGAAGCCGACGAGTTGCAGATGAAGGCGAAGGCGAAGAACGACGCGGCGCGCAAGCATCTGCAGAGCTTCATCGACCGCTTCAAGGCCAAGGCCTCGAAGGCGCGGCAGGCACAGTCGCGCGTCAAGGCGCTGGAGCGGATGGGAACGGTCGCGGCTGTCATCGAAGATCATGTGATGGGCTTCAGCTTTCCGGAGCCGGAGAAGCAGCCCGCCTCACCGATCATCGCGATCAGCGGTGGTGCCGTCGGCTATGAGCCGGAAAAGCCGATCCTGAAACGGCTGAACCTGCGTATCGACGCCGACGACCGCATCGCGCTGCTCGGCTCCAACGGCAACGGCAAATCGACCTTCGCGAAGTTCATTTCGGGCCGGCTGGGCGCGGAGAGCGGCGAAGTCAGGCTAGCGCCGAACCTGAAGATCGGCTTCTTCGCCCAGCATCAGCTCGACGATCTCGTCCCCAACCAGACGGCTGTAGAACATGTACGCCGCCGCATGCTCGAAACGCCGGAAGCCAAGGTACGAGCCCGCGTTGCGCAGATGGGCTTGGCGACGGAGAAGATGGACACGCAGGTCAAGGATCTCTCCGGCGGCGAGAAGGCACGCCTTCTGATGGGCCTTGCCGCCTTCGACGCACCGAATCTGCTGATCCTCGACGAACCGACGAACCATCTCGATATCGACAGCCGCAATGCGCTGATCCAGGCGCTGAACGATTATTCCGGCGCCGTCATACTGATCTCGCACGACCGCCATCTGATCGAAGCCACCGTCGACCGGCTCTGGCTGGTGCGCGATGGCACCGTCACGACCTTCGACGGCGACTTGGAAGAATACCGCAGCCTCGTTGTCGCCAGCCCGAAAGCCAAGGACGACAAAGCCAAGGCGAGTGCGGGCGACGATTCCGTTTCAAAGGCGGATCAACGCAAGCTTAATGCCGACCGTCGTGCTTCGCTGGCGCCGCTCAAGAAGAAGATCAACGAAATCGAATCCTTGACCGGCAAGCTTGAGAAACTGATTCAGACTCTTGATGCAGAACTTGCGGATCCCGCCCTCTACGAGAAGACGCCGGCAAAGGCTGCGGAAAAGGCAAAGCAGCGCTCTGATGCTGCTGAAAAGCTCGCCGCGGCCGAGGAGCAGTGGCTGGAACTTTCATCGGAATATGAAAGCGCGATGGCCGGCTGAAACTGACAACTGGTTAAGGAATTCGCGGCCGCTCCTAACCGATCATTAACCATAACTGCAGAAAATGCGCTCAACTTTCATAGACATATTGTTGAGCGATTCTGATGAACTACCGTGTGTTGCTGGCTGGTCTCGCCGTGTCTCTGGCTCTTGGAGGATGCGCCACGAAACCAGGCAATGAAGCGTCGCTCAAGAGCAGCTATGCCGCCGAAGAGCCGCGTCACAAGCCTCTGAAGGCCAATGATCCCATCGAGATGGAGCCGAAGAAATGGCTCGTCGCCGATCTCGAAACCCGGGATGATTTGACAGGTATGAGCGGCCCGCACAATCTTGCCGGCCGCACGCTGGAAGTCTCTTCGCTCAAGGATATCAGGCTCGCCGACAAGGAGGTCATCCTGACCTTCGACGATGGCCCGGCTCCCGGTAAGACGGAGCGCATTCTCGCTACGCTCGACAAATTCGGCGTCAAGGCCGCCTTCATGATGGTCGGCGAAATGGCGCAGGCTCATCCGGCGACGGCACGCGAGGTGCTTGCGCATGGCGATGCGATCGGCAGCCACACCTTCCGCCATCCCGATCTCGACAAGATGACCTTCGATGCGGCGATGACCGAGATCGCCCGCGGCAAGGATGCTGTCACCAAAGCGATCGGCACAGATGTTCCCTTCTTTCGCTTCCCCTATCTTGCCGACTCCAAGCGCCTGCGCTCCGCCATCGCGGCCCGCGACATGATCGTCATGGACGTGGATATCGACAGCAAGGATTACTTCACCTCGACGCCCGCCTCGGTGGTCGATCGCACCATGAAGCAGCTCCATCAGCGCGGCCGCGGCATCGTTCTGATGCACGACATCCATCAGCGCACTGTCAGAATGCTGCCTGTTCTCCTGCGCCGGCTGGAAAATGAGGGCTACAAGGTCGTCACGCTGAAATACAAGCGCGAACCGGCCCCGGCGACCAATCTGGTCGCACAGGCTGATACCAAGATGGTCCGCTAAGGCGGGTCAATACCGAAAAATCCATGGACAATAAGGGCGCGGATGCACGGTTGCTTCTGCGCCCTTATTTTGATTTGCTGATGCCTCATCACTATCAGCAATAGAATCCGGAGCCGCCATGCACCTCCACCTTGAACGCGACGACGATCCGCAAACCTTGCAATTCGTCGCCAAAATGGATGCGGACTCCGAGCGGCTGCTGAAGACGCCGGAATTCGAGGCGGATCGCAACGCGATCAAGGAGATGATCGAACGCGAGGATCGGCTGATCACTACCACCCGGCGCAGCAACTGGCTGTTCGATTTTCATCGCAGCGCCGATCATCCGCTCGGTCGCTGGTATCGGCTACCGGCCGATCTTGCCCCTCTGCCCGATGCTCCCTGGGAACCGATCTTCGATCTCGACGCCTTCTGCGCAAAAGAGGGCAGGAAATGGCTCTGGCGCGGCGCCATCACCTGCCCCTGGGAGCCGACGCGGGTGCTGCTTTGCCTTTCCGATGGCGGCTCCGATCCCATTCGCATGCTCGAATTCGATTGCGAGACGAAGAGCATCGTCGAAGGCGGCTTCGACACGCCGGCCGTGCGCAGTCACGCGACCTGGCTCGGCCGCGACGAAATCGCCTATTTCGGCTCCATCGACCGCGAATCCTCGACGCGTTCCGGCTGGCCGCGCGTCGGCCGCCGCCTGAAACGCGGACAGTCGCCGGCGGATGCGCCGGTGCTCTATGCCGCCGATGACAGCGACATCTATGGCTCCTGTTCGATCTTCGATCCGCAGCTTGCCGGTCTTGCAGCGGAAGGTGAGGCCAAGCCGATCCGGATCTTCAGCGCGGGTCATGAAATCGGCAGCGCCAGCCACTTCATCGAGAACGGGGACGGTTCGCTGCGACGGATCGACCTGCCGAAGGATGCCGAGTTCAGGTTCAACCATTCCCATCTGATCTGGCTTGCCAAGACCGACGAACGGCTTCCAGCCGGCAGCCTGGCCCTGCAGCCCCTACCGCGGGAGGCCGGCGAGACCGATGCTGATGAAAGACGCATCCTGTTTTCGCCCAATGAGCGGCAGTCGGTTTCGCAATTCCTGCTGCTGCGCGAATGGTGCGTCTTCATCGTCTCGGACAATATGCAACCGCATCTCTTCGTTCTCGATCTGACCAGGACCGATGCCGAAATCCGCGAAATCGCGCTGCCTGCGGATGTTCAGACGGTGTCGGTCGCACCGCTTTATTCCGATCTGCATCTCGGCGACGATACGCTGCAGGTCTATGGCGCCGGCTTTCTGCAGCCGCCCTCCTCCTACAGGTTGGATCTTGGCGATCGGCAGACTCCGCTTGAACTCAAGCACATTGCCAGTTCGCCGACCTATTTCGACAGCGAAGGCATGAGTTCCATCCTGCTGGAAGCCACTTCCGAAGACGGCACGAAGGTACCCTATCATATCGTGCTGCCGAAGAACTGGACCAAGGGCGAGTTGCCGGTGCTGATGTATGGCTATGGCGGCTTCGACGTCTCACTTGGCCCCTATTATTCCGGCGTCATTGGCCGCTGGCTGGAGCAAGGCAACGCCTATGTCATGGCCTATATTCGCGGCGGCGGCGAATTCGGGCCGAACTGGCACCGTGCCGCCAAAGGGCACGGGCGCCACAAAGCGTTCGCGGACTTTGCGGCTATTGCCCGCGATCTCGTCGCCCGCGGCTACACCAAGCCATCGCGCATTGCCGGCAATGGCGGCAGCAATGGAGGTTTGCTGACCGGCGTCATGACGACACGCTATCCGCAGGATTTCGGCGCGATTTGGTGCCAGGTGCCTGTCTTGGACATGACCCGCTTCCATGTCTTCCCGGCTGGAAAAGCCTGGATCGACGAATATGGCGATCCCGACAATCCGGCGGACCGCGATTACCTGCTGACCTATTCGCCCCTGCACAATGTCAAGCCCACCTCCGAGATCACTTATCCGTCGATCTACATCGAAAGCTCGAGCAATGACGACCGGGTTCATCCCTCGCATGCCCGGCGGTTTGGGGCCCAGTTGGAAGCGCTCGGCCATCACCCGCTGTTCCACGAATTCGGCTCGGGTGGCCATGGCGGCGACGGCGCTTCGACGGAACGCGCGACACGTACCGCGCTGGGCTACAGCTTCCTGCGGGAAACGATCGTGAAAGGCAAAAACCTCTAGGCCGCCCCTCTTCCGGATTCGAGCAAAAATCAATGGTTGCACGAGCTTCCGATACGCTTGAAACGCGTCGAGGGGCGTGATTAGCTGCAGCCGTGATCACGAAGAGCGGGCGAGCCCGCCCGCTCGTATCCGGGGGGAGTAATAGATGGATCGTCGTTCATTTCTGCGCAAGGCCGGCGTCGCCGGTGCTGGTTCGGTGGCAGCTGCCGCAACGCTTGCTGCTCCGGCCATTGCCCAGAGCAATCCGAAGATCAATTGGCGCCTGACATCGTCGTTTCCGAAATCGCTCGATACGATCTATGGCGGCGGCGAAGTGCTGTCGAAATATGTGTCTGAAGCCACAGACGGCAATTTCAACATCCAGGTGTTTGCGGCCGGCGAAATCGTGCCCGGTCTGCAGGCGGCCGACGCGACCTCGGCCGGAACCGTCGAGGCCTGCCATTCGGTCGCCTATTATTATTGGGGCAAGGATCCGGTCTGGGCCTTGGGAGCTGCCGTTCCTTTCGCGCTCAACGCCCGCGGCATGAATGCCTGGCAATATCACGGCGGCGGCATCGACATGTTCAACGAATTCCTGGCGACGCAGGGGCTGATCGGCTTCCCGGCCGGTAATACCGGCGTGCAGATGGGCGGCTGGTTCCGCAAGGAAATCAACACGGTTGCCGATCTCAAGGGCCTGAAGATGCGCATCGGCGGCTTTGCCGGCAAGGTGGTCGAACGCCTCGGCGTCGTGCCGCAGCAGATCGCCGGCGGCGATATCTATCCGGCGCTTGAAAAAGGTACGATTGATGCGGCCGAATGGGTCGGCCCCTATGACGACGAGAAGCTCGGCTTCTACAAGGTTGCACCCTATTACTATTATCCCGGCTGGTGGGAAGGCGGCCCGACGGTGCATGTCATGTTCAACAAGGCCGCCTATGAAGGCTTGCCGAAGGCCTATCAATCGCTGCTGCGCACGGCCGCGCAGGCGACGGACGCGAACATGCTGCAGAAATACGATTACCTGAACCCGGCCGCCATCAAGCGGGTCGTTGCCGAAGGGGCGAAGCTTAGGCCCTTCAGCACCGAGATCATGAATGCCTGCTTCGACAAAGCCAACGAGGTCTATGCCGAGATGGAAGCCAACAACCCGACCTTCAAGAAGATTTGGGAATCGATCAAGGGCTTCCGCGGCCAGCACTATCTCTATACCCAGGTCGCCGAATACAGCTACGACGTCTACATGATGACGCTGCAGCGCTCTGGGAAGATTTGATCGAATAGCCGATCCCAAAAGAGGAAACCTCGGAGCGGGGTCAGTTCACGCTCCGGGGTTTTTCGTTGTGTTGGGTCGACAAGCAGGCCGATGCGCGCCGTGTGCATCAATTAAAAGACGGAGGTTGGCTGAGATCGTTGGCTGGCGGCTTCGGCTGATTGCCGCCGCCCTGATCCGCCGGCTTGCCGTCAAGGGGATTGCCGCCTGGAAGCTGCAGACCCGGCAGACCGAGGCCGCCGCCATTGTCCTGGCCGGGTACGCCGAAGCCGGGGACGTCGATCTTGATCGTGTTGGGATCGATACCCGTTCCCGCTCCCTTGTAGTGCATGACCATCTGCGGGAACATGATCGTCAATGCCACCATCAGGATCTGGATGCCGACGAAGGGCACGGATCCCCAATAGATCTGGCCCGTCGTGACGGGCGCGATCTGCTTGCCCGTCACCCTGTCGAGATAGGGCACGCGGGCAGCGACCGAGCGGAGATAGAACAGCGCGAAACCGAAGGGCGGGTGCATGAAGCTCGTCTGCATGTTGACGCCGAGCAGGACACCGAACCAGATGAGGTCGATGCCGAGCTTGTCGGCCGCAGGCGCCAGCAGCGGCACGATGATGAAGGCAAGCTCGAAGAAGTCGAGGAAGAAGGCCAGCACAAAGACGAGGAGGTTGACAGCGATCAGGAAGCCGACCTCGCCGCCGGGCAGCGACACCAGCAGATGCTCGACCCAGACATGGCCGTTGACGCCATAGAAGGTCAGCGAAAAGACGCGCGAGCCGATCAGGATGAACAGTACGAAAGCCGAAAGCCTTGTCGTGGAGGTCAGAGCCGAGCGGATGACCTCCATGTTCAGCCGGCCTTTGGCAGCGGCCATCGCCAGCGCACCCACTGCCCCCATGGCGCCACCCTCCGTCGGCGTCGCGATGCCGAGAAAGATCGTGCCTAGAACGAGGAAGATCAGCGCCAATGGCGGGATGAGGACGATGATGACTTGCTGCGCCAGCCGGGACATCACGTTGAACTTCAGCCCCTTGTCCAGGACTGCAATGGCATAGATGAAGGCAACGCCGACGGTGGCACCGAGAATATCCGCATCCCCGCCATAGGTCGGGGTCAGATAGATGTGGGCGGCATAGGCCACGCCGGCGCAGATCAGCAGGGCGACGAGCAAAGAGGTAACGCCGGAGCCGAGCGAGCGAGCCTCCTTCGGCAAGGCCGGCATGGAGTTCGGCTTCACGATCGACATGATCAGCACGTAGAGCATGTAGAGACCGGTCAGCACCAGGCCGGGAATAAGAGCGCCGGCATACATGTCGCCGACGGAACGGCCGAGCTGGTCGGCAAGCACGATCAGGACGAGCGACGGCGGGATGATCTGCGCCAGCGTGCCCGAGGCGGCGATGACGCCGGAGGCGACCCGCCTGTCATAGCCATAGCGCAGCATGATCGGCAGGGAGATCAGACCCATGGCGATAACCGAGGCCGCAACGACACCAGTGGTAGCCGCCAGCAACGCACCGACGAAAATCACCGCATAGGCAAGACCGCCACGGATCGGCCCGAACAGCTGGCCGATCGTGTCGAGCAGATCTTCGGCCATGCCGGATCGCTCCAGCACGATACCCATGAAGGTGAAGAACGGGATCGCCAGCAACGTATCGTTCGACATCACCCCCCAAAACCGATCGGGAAGAGCATTGAGGAGCGGCCATGAGAGATTGATGGTGCCTCCCGAATAGGGGGCGAGCTCGACGCCGATCCAGAAGAACAGCAGCCCATTCGCAGCAAGCGCAAAGGCGACCGGATAACCCAGAAGCAGGAAAATAATGAGCGAGGCGAACATGATCGGCGCCATGTTCACGGCAATGAATTCGATCATCAGCGCGCCTCCCCGGCCGGGGTTTCGACATCGAGCGGCGCATGCGTCGGCACATAGGGTGTCGGATCATCCATATCGCCGCGCATGACTGCGATCTTCTTGATGATCTCCGAGATCCCCTGCAGCGCCAGCAGAAAGAAGCCCGCCAGCAGCAGCGCCTTGCCCGGCCAGATGATCAGGCCGCCGGCGCTCGAGGAAACCTCTCCCGACAGGAAGGAGGTGCGGACATAGGGCACGAGATCGTAGACCATCAACAGCACGAAGGGCATCAGGAACAGGCAGTGGCCGAGGAGATCAATCCAGTGCTGCACGCGGCGCGGCAGCGAGCCATAGACGATGTCGATGCGGATATGCTCGTTTTGGCGCAGCGTATAGGCGGCGGCGAGCATGAAGGCGGCACCGAACAGATACCATTGCGCTTCAAGCCAGGCGTTGGATGAAGTGTTGAAAATCTTACGGACAATCGCGTTTCCGGCGCTGACCAAGACGGCAACCAGGATAAGCCATGAGACTGATTTTCCAATGATCTCAGTTACATAGTCAACGATTCGGCTGAAGCCGAGCAATGTTTTCATGATTTCCCCCCGCAGCGATTCTTCCCGGATCTTTTGGCTGCACAGCGGAAGAGTGCCGATTTCAGGCTGTGAATCAAGAGCCGGTACCCGTTTTCCAAGCATGATGACGCATGGGTACAATGGTCTAAGATTAGACCCGATGCCTGCATTTGCGATTTGCCGCCCTTGCCCACATCAGGCATTCTGATAAAGATCGCTTCAATAATCATACTAATCGAGAGACATCCATGTCCCCCATCAACCTCGCTATCGTCGGTGTCGGCAAGATCGTCCGCGACCAGCATCTTCCGTCCATCGCGAACAACGCGGATTTCAAACTGATCGCCACCGCAAGCCGTCACGGCACCGTTGACGGAATTCCGGCCTTCACCACGATCGAAGCCATGCTGGATGCCGTGCCTGACATCGATGCCGTTTCTCTCTGCATGCCGCCGCAATATCGTTATGAAGCCGCCTACAAGGCACTCTTAGCCGGCAAGCACGTTTTCATGGAAAAGCCGCCGGGTGCGACGCTGAGCGAAGTCGCCGACCTCGAAAACCTCGCCAAGGCCAAGGGCGTATCTCTCTTTGCCAGCTGGCACTCGCGCTATGCCCCGGCAGTGGAGGCGGCAAAGAGCTTCCTCGCCAGCACCAATATCCGCAGTGCTCACGTGATCTGGAAGGAGGATGTTCGCCACTGGCATCCGAACCAGGAATGGATATGGCAGGCCGGCGGGCTCGGCGTCTTCGATCCGGGCATCAATGCGCTGTCGATCGTCACCCACATCCTGCCACCGCTCTTCCTGACCGGCGCGACACTCGAATTCCCTGAAAACCGCGATTCGCCGATCGCCGCCGACCTGCACTTCAAGAGCGGAACCGGCCTTCCTGTCCGCGCCGAATTCGACTGGCGCCAGACGGGCAAGCAGAGCTGGGATATCGTCGCCGAGACGGATGCCGGCCAGATGCTTCTTGCCGAAGGCGGCTCCAAGCTTTCCGTCAATGGCGAGCTCACATTCTCGGCGCCCGAGGCCGAATATCCCTCGCTCTATCGCCGCTTTGCCGAGATCGTCAAAGCAGGGACATCCGATGTCGATCTTTCGCCGCTGCGCCACGTCGCCGATGCCTTCATGCTGGGCAAGCGCAAATTCGTTGAAGCATTTTACGATTGATGAGGCTTTCCCGGTGAAGACAATGCCGCCCGCGGCGTGCTAGCGTGGCGCATCGTCTTCACTGGAGAGATGCCTATGGCATCGGAGCATGAACAATCTTTTGGCCTCGGCGTCGGCAACAAATCCGTCAAACTCGCCGACCCGAACCAGAGCTGGCACGAAGCCTATTTGCTGGAGGAAGCTGCCATTCGCAAGGCTCTCGGAGACCTTGCCGTCGATGTCCAGCATTTCGGCAGCACCTCGATCCCAACGATAAAAGCCAAGCCGATCATAGATATCGCCGTCGGCGTGCGGCGGTTCGAGGATGGGCTTGCCTGTGTCGAGCCGATGGCCTCCATCGGCTACGTCTATGCCGGCAGCAATATCGTACCGGACGACCATATTTTCGGCCGTGACATTCAAGGGGATACGCGCACGCACCTCGTGCATGTGGTCGAATATGGCGGCCCGACCTGGCGCAACTTCCTGATCTTTCGCGACCGGTTGCGTAGGGAACCGGATCTTGCGCATGCCTATGAGGCACTGAAGATCGAACTGGCGGCAAAATATGCCAATGATCGCGCGTCCTATACGGCGGCGAAGAAGGATTTCATCCAGAAGATCCTGTCGGAAGGCGCGTAAAGCTGCTCTTCACGACGGGGGAAAGGTCAGGCCTTCTTCTCCCACCGGCCGTCCTGCGTCTGCTGCCAATAGGTGAGATTATGCCCCTCGCCCTTCAGGCGTTTCCATTGGGCGCGCGCGCTTTCCAACTGTTCCTGATCATAGCCGTCGAACATCAGCACGACGCGCTGATAAGCTCCGACATCCGTTGCCTCGGCGCCGTCGATGAAGAAACGCACCGTGGCGTTATTGATATTGTCAGAGGAAATGGTCAGCAGCACCGGCTGTTGGTCAGCCATTTCCCCTTCATCGGTGCCATGCGGCAAAAAGCTGTCCTCGCGATAGGTCCATAGATGGCTATCGAGGAGATCGCGCCGTGCCGGCTCACGCATCTGCACGGCGACCTGCCAGCCACGTTCGACACTCTTGTCGATCAGCGGCGGCAGGGCGTCTTCAAGTTTCGATTCCGTCAGATGATAGAAGAGAACGTCGGTCATGGCGCCTCTTCTAAAGCAATTCCAGGAAAAGTGCGAAGCGGTTTTCCGTTCGGAATTGCGTCACCAAAAGGATAGAGCGTTTTCGCGATTCGAAGAAAAGCGGAAAGGCTCTATCTTGCAAATCCGGCCGGTCACGATTCGTAATTGGCTCGGACCAGTTCATCGAGCAGGCGCACGCCGAACCCGGAACCCCAGGACTGGTTGATCTCGTCCTGAACCGAACCCATCGCCGTGCCGGCGATATCGAGATGGGCCCAGGGCGTGTCGCCGACGAAGCGCTTCAGGAACTGGGCAGCGGTGATCGAGCCGGCATGGCGGCCGCCGGTATTCTTCATATCGGCGAACTTGCTGTCGATCATCTTGTCGTAGTCTTTGCCAAGCGGCATGCGCCACAGTCGCTCATCGGTCGCAAGACCTGCCGCCGTCAGTTCGCCTGCCAACTTGTCGTCATTGCAGAACAGGCCAGCCTGCAGGTTGCCGAGCGCGACAAGGATTGCTCCGGTCAGCGTCGCCAGGTTGATCATGAGCTGAGGCTTGAAGCGGTCATTGGTGTACCAGAGCGCATCGCAGAGAACGAGCCGGCCCTCGGCATCCGTATTGATGATCTCGATCGTCTGGCCGGACATGGAGGTGACGATATCGCCCGGGCGCTGTGCATTGCCGTCGGGCATGTTTTCCACAAGACCGATGACGCCGATGGCGTTTACCTTGGCTTCGCGTGCGGCAAGCGTATGCATGAGGCCGGTGACGGCTGCCGCACCGCCCATGTCACCTTTCATCTCCTCCATGCCGGCAGCCGGCTTGATGGAAATGCCGCCGGTGTCGAAGACGACGCCCTTGCCGATGAAGGCGACCGGCTTGTCCTTCGCCTTGCCGCCCTTCCATTGCATGACCACCAGCCGCGGCGGCCGGGCCGAACCTTGCGCGACGCCCAGCAAAGCCGCCATGCCGAGCCGGCGCATTTCGCGCTCTGTCAGGATCTCGATCTCGACACCGAGCTTCTCCAATTCCTTGGCCTTCGCCGCAAATTCGACAGGCCCGAGAACATTCGGCGGCTCGTTGACGAGATCGCGCGCGAGAATCACGCCGCCAGCCACGGCTTCGGAGGTCGCATATAGCTTCTTGGCAGCTGCCGCTTCCTGGGTGACGATCGTCACCTTCACCGCCTTGCGGGAGGCACCCTTCTCGTCCTCATCGCCCTTCTTCGTCTTGTAGGTATCGAAACTATAGGCGCGCAACAGCATGCCCAAGGCAAAATCGGCTGCTTGCTTGGCGCCAACCTCGACGGCAGGCGCATCGATGAAGATCGCCACCTTCTCCGTATTGCGGATTTTTGCAGCTGCGGTCCCGCCGAGCTTCAGCCAGTCGTGCGCGGTCAGGCCCTTGGCCTTACCGGCACCGATGACGATGATCCGGTCGACGGGCGAGGCCTCGGGGGCGATGATATCCAAACTGCTCAACGCTTTGCTCTTGAAGCCGGATACCGGCGCCGCCTTGGCGAAAACATTCGCCGGATCGGCGCTCTCGGCACCAGCCGGCAGCTCACTGTCCGTGCCTTTCAGGAGAATGGCCAGACCGCCGCTGAGACGAGCCGACTTGGCGAAGGAAATCTCGAATTTCACAGACATTTCTGCTCCGATAATATGCGTCGTAGTGAGAGAACTTTGCACAACCATCATTCAAGGTCTGACTAAGGAATACAAGCGTTTGGCGCAGCATTCCTTATATATGGCGATAATGGCGGTCAGCGGCTTCAAATCCCTGTCATTTAGTGCGAGTAGGCTGCACGCGATGGTGTTTTAGCCGCCTCGGCGGCACAATTCTTGTCGGAAAGCCGCCTTGATCATAGATTTCAACAGCCTCAATCGCGAAGATCGCTTTCCAGAGATTCTACGACCGCGCACGGCAGGTGATGCCTTCATCGCTCTCTTCTGTCTCTGGTGGGCTTTGCTGGGTCTGTTTTCCCTTTTTCCACAGATCGATCTCGGCGTCGCAAACATGTTCTTCCAACCGCAGCAATGCCTTGGAAGCACCAGGCCCGATCAGATCTGCGGCACTTTTCCTTATAGCAGCGATCAGCACATGCGCCTGTTGAGGGAAATCTTCTTTCAACTCCCCTATGTCGTCGCCTTTCTGCTGCTCTGGATGCTTCTCAGATGCTGGCAGGATCATGGCGCGACCTTCAACGCGCTCAGAGCCCGCAATCTCAAGGTTGCACTGGGCTCTCTGCTCCTAGGCCCTGTGCTGATCGTCAATCTATGGCTGAAAGGCTTCTCCGGGCGCCCCCGGCCACGGCAGACCGATCTCTTCGGCGGCACGCTCGATTTCGTGCATGCCGGATCCTTCGCCGGCAAATGTGTCAGCAACTGTTCCTTCATCTCGGGCGAAGCGGCAGCGGCTGGCTGGCTATTCTGTCTGATCCTCATCATTCCGCAGCCGTTCCGATCGGCGGCTGCCCTGCCGATCGCGGCAGTTTCGCTGCTGATTCCGGCACTTAGAGTAGCCTTTGGCGCACACTATCTCTCCGATGCCGTCCTCGGCTGGCTTTCGTCGCTTGTCGTATTCGCCGCGCTGCTCGCTTTATCCCAAACGACACACGACAGAAGAATCTCCGGAAATTAACGAATTTTTTTCGAGTTGGTTGTCGCCAAAAAAACGTAAACAGCGTAGAGGAGGGTGAATCTCTGTCGGCTCGTTCGGCAGCTGTTGCGTTTAAGGGCCGGCATGAAGTTATTCGAGACATATATCGTACGGCGTGTCGGTATGATGTTCCTGGTAGCGCTGCTGCCGGTGCTCGCCATTATTTGGACCACCCAGGTCCTGCAACGCATCAATCTCGTGACCGATAGCGGCCAGTCGATGGGATCGTTCGCAAAGCTCGCGACGCTCATCCTGCCGACGATCATTCCGATCGTTCTGCCCTTCGCACTCGTCATCGGCATCACGCAGACCCTGACGGCGATGAACAGCGATTCCGAGCTCACGGTCATGGAGGCTGCCGGCGCGAAGCGCAGCATCATCATCCGCCCGATCATGATTCTCGCCATTGCGATCAGCGTATTCTCCTTTTTCGTCGACAATGTCGTCGAGCCGAGAGCGCGTGTCGCCGCCCGCCAGATGGTGGCCGAGGCATATGCAGATCTTCTGTCCACCGTGATCGAAGAGAAGAACTTCCGGCGCATCGAGGATGGGCTCTATGTGCAGATCTCGCAGCGCCTGTCGGGACGAATCCTGAAGGGGTTGTTCGTGGTCGATTCCCGCGACCCGGCCTTTGATCTCATCTATTATGCGAAGGAAGGTGCCGTCGATCCGAGCGGCACGTCGCTGCTGATGAAGGATGGCGAGGTGCACCGCAAAACGCCCGATGGCAGCGTTTCGGTCATCAAGTTCGATTCCTATTCCTTCGACCTGTCGGATATGACGCAAAGCCGCGGCCAAGCAAATGCCCGTGCCAGCGACCGCAGCCTTGGTTTCCTGTTCAATCCGGATACGAACGATCCGGACTACAAACAAAGAGCTGGCGATTACCGCGCCGAATTGCATCGCCGCCTCAACGACTGGGCGCTGCCGGCAATCTTTGCGCTGATATCGTTGGTGATCGCCGGTGACGCGCGATCACATCGTGAGGCACGGCTGCATCCGATGGTGTCGGCGCTGACCCTATCCTTCGCGTTGCGCTGGGCAGATTTCTACGCTGCCAACCAGATCGACCATTCAGCCAAATTCATCGGCGTTCTCTACGGGATCAATATCATCGCGGCGCTTATCGCGATCATCCTCTTGCTGCGGAACCGGAAGATGACGATGCCCGTCTCGATCCGTAACCGCCTCAGTAACTGGCGGCAAAGAGTTCAGGACCGCATGCCGACTGCACCAGGCAGCTCGAACGGGGGCGGTGCATGATATTCGGCACGCTCGGGCGCTACTTCTTCACGCGTTACATCGTGACGACGTTCTGGTTCTTCCTTGGCGTCCTCTCGATCGTTTATCTCGTCGATTTCAGCGAGACCGCCGGACGGCTTGCCGGTCTGCCCGGATATACCGTCTCCGTCGGCTTGCTGATGACGGCGGTCAGACTGCCATTCATCCTGCAGCAGACGGTACCGTTCATCGCGCTCTTCGTGGGCATGACCGTACTGATCGCGCTCAATCGCCGACGCGAGCTGGTTATCGCGCGCGCGGCCGGTATCTCCGTCTGGCAGTTCATGACGCCCTTCCTGATGGGCGCTTTCAGCGTCGGGCTTCTGACCATGCTTGCCCTCAATCCGATAGCGGCATGGGGCCAGCGACATGCCGAAGCGATCGAAGCCGATCTGCGCGGCGACCCGTCCTATCGCAATACACTTTCGATCCCGTGGCTGCGCCAGTCCAACGGAAAAGACGACACGATCATTGGTGCAAAGGCCATTCTGAACAACGGTACGACACTGACGGGCGTCGTGTTTATCCACTTCGATTCACAGGGAAATATCGTCCTGCGACAGGATGCGGAGTCGGCAAAGTTGGAAGATGGTTACTGGCTTCTTAACAATGTCGTCGAACGGCGGCCGGGCGAAATTCCGGATCACAAAAATTCGATACAGGTCCGTACGAATCTGAAACAGGATTTCGTCTCACAACGTTTGGCGCAACCGGAAACCATTGCTTTTTATGATCTTTCTAATCGAATAAAGGTCGCACGCTCCTTCGGCATCTCGACCAACGCACTTGAGACACAGTTTCATTCGCTGCTGTCACAGCCATTCCTTCTTGTGGCAATGACTCTGATTGCGGCAACCGTGTCCCTAAAATTCAGTAGATTCAATCAATCGCGCTCTGTGATTCTGGGTGGAATCCTCTCCGGCTTCGTGCTTTATGTTGTCACCGTGCTTGTAAAGGCATTCGGGAGCAGCGGAGTGGTTCCTCCCTACGTGGCGGCATGGATACCCGTGATCGTCGCATTGGCATTCGGAGCAACGATCCTGCTTCATCAGGAGGACGGCTAAGTGGCGGCAGGCAACCGCAAGAGTATCAGAAAGTATGTGGCTGCCCTCGTTACGGGCACGGCCGCGTGTGCATATATTTTGAGCCCGGTCGTCGCTTACGCCCAGGTCAATAATAATAATGCCAACAGCAACAATGGCGGCGCCGGCGCTGCAACCTCTCCTATCAAGGTGAAGGTGCCGGAAGGCGCAAAGCTAGTCCTTTCGTCCAACGAACTGGTCTACAACAAGGATACACAGATCGTCACCGCGAGCGGTGCGGTCCAGATCAACTATGGCGGCTACAGGATGGTCGCCCAGAAGGTCGAATATAATCAGAAGTCCGGGCGGATGACGGCTCTCGGCAATGTCGAGCTGATCACCCCGGACGGCAATCGCATGTACGGTGACAAAATGGACGTCACCGACAGCTTCTCCGACGGCTTCGTCAACGCCCTTCGCATCGAGATGCCTGACAACACCCGCATGGTCGCCGAAAAGGGCGAACGGGTCGGCGGCAATCAGCTGATTCTCACGAAGGGCGTCTATACGGCTTGCATGGCCTGCTCGGAACAGGGCCGTGCGCCGCTGTGGCAGGTCAAGGCCCAGCGCGTCGTTCAGAATGGCGTGACGCACACGATCCGTCTGGAGCATGCCCGCTTCGAGCTGTTCGGCCTGCCGATCGCCTATGTTCCGTGGGTCACGGTTCCCGACAATACGGTCAAGCGCAAGTCCGGCTTCCTGTTTCCGTCCGTGAGCGTTTCGCAGCGTCTCGGCGTTGGCGTAAGGGTTCCGTACTACTACGTCATCTCGCCGAGCATGGACGCGACAGTCACCGCCACGGGTTTTAGCAATCAGGGATTGTTGCTCGAGGGTGAATTCCGCCAGCGCTTCGAGAACGGAACCCACACGCTGCGTGTCGCCGGCATCAGCCAGATGAATCCGGACGCCTTCACGGCCGGTACGACCGATGCCGAGCACAAGACGCGCGGCATGATCAGCTCCAAGGCGGATTTCAGGATCAATCCTCGCTGGACGTTCGGCTGGGATGTCATGGCGCAGAGCGATAATAACTTCTCGCGCACCTATGGCCTGGATGGTCTCAACCAGAGCACCCATACCAACCAGGCCTATCTGACAGGCATCGGAAAGCGCAATTTCTTCGATATGCGCGCCTTCTACTATAACGTGCAGGACACAGACAATAACGCTACGGCGCAGAAGCAGCAGGCATATGTCTATCCGAGCATCGACTATCACTATGTCGACCCGAAGTCGGTTTACGGCGGCGAGCTCTCGGCAACGATGAACTTCACGCACCTGTCGCGCGAGAAGACATCCGCACTCGACAACGTAGGCAATCTTGGCGACGCCAACTTGAACGACCGCTTCCTCGGCCTCTCCGGCGACTATACGCGCTTGAGCACCGAACTGCAGTGGCAGCGTACCTTTACGACCGATGAAGGCCTTGTGCTGACGCCGTTGGCGGCGGCGCGCGGTGACGTCTATGGTCTGGACATGAATTCGCCCAACTCCTTCGGCGCATCGTTCAGCTATCCAGGCAATTACGACACCAGCGATTATGCCGCCCGTGGCATGGTCACGGCTGGGCTCGAAGCCAAATACCCGTTCCTGATCACGACAAACAACAGCACGCACGTGTTCGAGCCGATCGCGCAGATCTATGTGCGGCCGGACGAGCAGCTTGCCGGTCGGTTGCCGAATGAAGATGCACAGAGCTTCGTTTTCGACGCCACCAATCTCTTCGATCGTGACAAGTTCTCGGGCTTCGATCGCATCGAGGGTGGTACACGCGCGAACGTCGGGTGGCGGTACACGGCCAGCTTCGACAGCGGTTACAAACTGCAGCATATTTTCGGACAGTCCTATCAGCTCGCTGGACGCAACTCGTTTGCGACGGACGATCTGGCCGGAGTCGGTTCGGATTCGGGACTTGAAACCACCCGTTCTGACTACGTTACCATGTTCGGTCTGACGACACCCCAAGGTATCTCGCTCGCGACATCCTATCGCTTCGATCAAAAGGATTTTGCTTTCAAGCGTGGCGATACATCCGTCGGCTTCTCGAACGATGTGTTCCAGACATCCTTGATCTACACGCATATTGCGGCCCAGCCGCAATATGGTTTCACCAGCAATCAGGACGAAATCCAGTCGCGCGCGCAGATCAAGTTCAAGGAATACTGGTCCGTCTTCGGCACGGTCAGCTATGATCTCAACAGCAGTGAGATCACTCGCCAGGGCGTCGGTCTTTCCTACGAGGACGAATGCACGATCTTTACCGTGTCATTCCTCGACAAGAAGGATTCGACAGCCAGCTCGGCAAGCAATTGGTCGATCGGCGCTCGCCTGACCTTCCGTACGCTTGGCGACGTCAACCTTGGCAGCGTCCAGGACGCAACGTTCTGATCTGAATCGAAACTGCAGAGAGCCGGCTTCATCGCCGGCTCTTTTGCATGCATGCGGTTGGCCGCTGCCTACCGCGTAATTCCTTAAATCTGGATCGATTTAAGGAATTACGCGGCAGATTTAAAATACTGCAACGACCTTTGCGAGTCACATGTGACGCGCGGCGCTGTCGTGTCATTGTTTCGCCGCAAGGATTTTGCAATTCATCGCGCTTGATGTAGACATGTGGCGCAAAGTTGCCGTATTGCGCGACAGGCATAGCAAAACGGCGCAATGCTGGCGGGAAATACCTTTGGGAAGGGGTAATTGATGTTTTCTGGAAAGACACCGATGCGCGCTCTGTTGTTCGGAGCCGCGGTCTTGGTTATGGCAAGCTTCGCCGTGCCGAGCAGCGATGTTGCTTTCGCAGCAAGCGAAGTGAAGGTCCTCGTCAATAGCCAGGTGATCACATCCGGCGATATTGCCAAGCGCGTCGCCTTTCTCAAGTTGCAGCGCCAGAAGGGCGATCTGAACAAGCTCGCCAAGGAGCAGCTTGTCGACGAAACGCTGAAGCGCGCGGAGATCTCCCGCCTGCGCATGTCCGTTTCGACGACGGACGTCGATGCCGCCTTCGGGCGCTTCGCCTCCAGCAACAAGATGACACCGGCGCAGCTCAGCCAGATTCTGGAAAAGGCCGGCGTTGGCGTTGATCATTTCAAGTCTTATATCGCCGTATCCATGAGTTGGCCGCGGGTCGTCAATGCACGCTTCGGCGCAAAAAGCCGGATGTCGAACGACGATCTCGTGACCCGCATGACGGAAAACAAGACAAAGCCCGTTACGACCGAGTATTTCCTGAAGCAGATCGTCTTCGTCGTACCGGCTGCGAAGCGGAACGCCATTCTAAACCAGCGCAAGGCAGAAGCCGAAGCGTCGCGGTCGAAGTTCCCGGGCTGCGACCAGGCAAAGGTCTTCGCCGCGACCATGCGTGACGTCTCCGTCCAGGACCTTGGCCGCGTCCTTGCACCGGAAGTACCGGAAATGTGGAAGCCGCTGCTGGAAAAAGCATCCGGCAACACCACCGCTCCAATCGTGACCGATCGTGGCGTCGAATATGTTGCCATTTGCTCGCAGCGCCAGGTCAATGACGACGTTGCCGCCGCTGCCGTATTCCGTGCCGAGGATATCGGCAAGGACAAGGCAACGGGTGTGAGCGCCAATGACAAGAAATACATGGATGAACTGCGTTCCAAGGCGCAGATCGTCTATCGCTGATTGACGATGCCACCGCGCGCTTCCTTCCCCCTTGCGCTCACACAGGGGGATCCGGCTGGCATAGGCCCCGATATCACGCTCGCCGCCTGGCTTCGCCGCGGCGAGCTGGATCTGCCCCCCTTCCTGTTTCTCGGCGATGCCGCCATGCTTGCGGCACGGGCTTCTCAGCTCGGCCTGACCGTACCGCTTGCGGCCGCCGATCCGGCGAATGCGTGCGATATCTTTCCCGATGCGCTGCCGATCCTGCCCATCGAAGCTGGCATGGATGTCATCGCCGGCGAGCCGCATGTAGCGACCGCAAAAGGCACGATTGCCGCCATCGAAAAGGCCGTTTCCCTCAGCATGAGCGGCCAGACATCCGCAGTCGTCACCAATCCGATCGCCAAATCGGTGCTCTATGACGCCGGTTTCGGCTTTCCCGGCCATACGGAATTCCTGGCCGACCTTGCAACGCGCGCCACTGGAAAGCCGGTCATGCCGGTCATGCTGCTTGCCGGTCCGAAGCTTCGCGCGATCCCAGTCACCATCCATATTCCGCTGAGGGAGGTGCCTGAATCATTGACCTCCGATCTGATCGTCGAAACCTGCCGGATCACCGATCACGACCTCCGCGTCCGTTTCGGTATCTCCAAGCCGCGCCTTGCGGTTGCCGGCCTCAATCCGCATGCCGGAGAGAATGGCGCGCTCGGCAAGGAGGACGACGAAATCGTCCGGCCGGGGATCGACAGGCTCCGCTCCGAGGGCATCGACGCATTCGGCCCCCTGCCCGCCGACACCATGTTCCATGACGACGCTCGCCGACGTTACGATGTCGCAATCTGCATGTATCACGATCAGGCCTTGATCCCGGCCAAGGCGCTCGGCTTCGACGATTCCGTCAATGTCACACTTGGCTTACCCTTTGTCCGCACGTCTCCGGATCACGGCACGGCTTTCGGCATCGCCGGCAAGGGTGTTGCCAAGGAAGACAGCCTTGTCGCTGCGCTCAAGCTGGCCAGCAAAATCAGCAGCAAGACCGGAAACAATCCCTGATGGCCGCTCTCGATGGCTTGCCGCCCCTTCGCGATGTAATCCAGCGCCATGGCCTCGACGCGCGCAAAGCGCTTGGACAGAACTTCCTTCTCGACCTCAATCTCACCCAGAAGGTCGCGCGCACAGCCGGATCACTCGAGGGCGTCACCGTCTTCGAAGTTGGCCCTGGACCGGGCGGTCTTACGCGCGCCATCCTGGCGCTCGGGGCGGCCAAGGTCATCGCGGTCGAACGTGATGCGCGCTGCCTGCCGGCGCTGGCGGAAATCGCCGATCACTATCCGGGCCGGCTCGAGGTGATCGAAGGCGATGCGCTGAAGACGGATTTCGCCGCCCTTGCCCCGCAAGGACCGGTCAAGATCATCGCCAATCTGCCTTATAATGTCGGGACGCAGCTGCTGGTGAACTGGCTTCTGCCGCCGCGGTGGCCGCCCTTCTGGCAATCCCTGACGCTGATGTTCCAGAAGGAAGTCGGCCAGCGGATCGTCGCGCAGGAGGGTGACGATCATTATGGCCGACTTGGCGTGCTCTGCGGCTGGCGGACATTGGCTCACATGGCGTTCGACATATCTCCGCAGGCCTTCACGCCCCCGCCGAAGGTGACCTCAACCGTGGTGCATCTGACGCCGAAGGAAAACCCTATTCCCTGCGCCGTCGACAAGCTGGAGAAGGTGACCCAGGCCGCCTTCGGCCAGCGCCGCAAGATGCTGCGCCAGAGCTTGAAGCCGCTTGGCGGCGAAGCGCTTTTGCTGAAGGCCGATATCGACCCGCAGCGCCGCGCCGAAACGCTTTCGGTGGAAGAATTCTGCCGGCTGGCGAATTGCTTATAACCCGCTTTACAGCTTCGGCGTCTCTTCCAGCAAGTCCCGAACGAAATCGAACATGCCGTGCCGACGGTCACGGCGCAGGCGCTCGGCCTTGACGATCGACTGAACGGCATCGAAAGCAACGTTCAGATCGTCATTGACGATGACATAGTCATATTCGCGCCAGTGAGCGATCTCGGCCCGGGAGTTGGCGAGACGCATAGCGATGACCTCTTCGGAATCCTCTGCGCGGCGATGCAGGCGCGACTGCAGCTCTGTCATGGTCGGCGGCAGCACGAAGATGGAAACGACATCAGCCGGCATCTTCTCCTGCAGCTGCTGGGCGCCCTGCCAATCGATGTCGAAGAGCATGTCGCGGCCTTCCGCCATCGCGGTCTCAACGGGCTCGCGCGGCGTGCCGTAGAAATTCCCGTGCACTTCGGCCCATTCGAGCAAGGAGTCGGAATCGCGTAGACGCTCGAATTCGCGCTGCGAGACGAAATGATAGTGCACGCCTTCGATCTCGCTCGGGCGACGCTGCCGGGTGGTAACACTCACCGACAGGCTGACTTGCTTGTCCTTATCGAGCAATGTGCGCGCGATCGTCGACTTGCCGGCGCCTGAGGGCGAGGAGATGGCAAGCATCAGTCCCCGACGGGCGATCGGAATGGATGTGGATGTCGCCGGCTTCATGGCCTACTCCAAATTCTGGACCTGTTCGCGGAACTGGTCGATTACCACTTTCAGCTCGATGCCGGCGGCAGTCACGGCCGCTGCATTCGATTTCGAACAGATGGTATTCGATTCCCGGTTAAATTCCTGTGCAAGAAAATCGAGCTTGCGGCCGACGGGGCCGCCCTTGGATATCAGATCGCGCGCAGCCGCCACATGCGCTTTCAGACGATCAATTTCCTCGCGCAGATCGGCCTTGGTGGCGAGAAGGGCAGCTTCTGCATGCAGCCGGTCGCGGTCGAGGCCGGACGAGCCGTCCAGAAGCATCGAAACCTGCGCCGCCAGTCTCGCGGCAATTTCTTGCGGCGAACGGGAGGGATCACGCTCGACCGTCGATGTCAGCGTCTCGATCGTCGCGACATGACCAAGCAGAACCTTGCCGAGTGCATCGCCTTCCCGCTGGCGCATATCGCGGAGATCACCGAGCGCCGCCTCAAGGCCCGCCATGATATCGGCGTCGCGCGCGGCAACCACCTCTTCGTCTTCCTCGGTCTCTTTGAACTCCACGAGACCGCGCACGGCCATCAGGCTTTCCAGCCGCAGCGGCGCGGGATCGACGATGCCGACTAGCTGATCGCGTAGCGCCAAGACGGCCGCCAGCGCATCCTGATTCACGACGACCTCAACGCGACTCTCTTCGATGGAAAGAGATAGGCTGACCTGCAGGTTGCCTCGCGTGAGCCGATCCGCGATCGACTTGCGGACATCAGTCTCTAGGCGCTCCAGGCCTGGCGGCAGGCGCAGACGAACGTCCAATCCCTTGCCGTTCACGGAACGCAGCTCCCATGCCCAGCGGCCACGACCACTCGTTCCCTCACGCCGGGCAAAGCCGGTCATGGACTGCAACGCCATGCAAGCCTCCGATAGTTCCTATCCCCAATCCATCGAAAATCTTCGGATTACGGATCAATGTAAAGTGAATCCGCGCCGGGCTCTCTATGCTGACCTCGGCGCGGTGAGGATTAGTTGGTCTTCTTCTTCTGCTGCGCGCCCGAACCGGGGGCTATGGCAGCATCGTCCGGCTGACCATCCACGGCAATGGCACTGGGGTCTTCGCCCTTCTCGGCAACCAGCTTGCGCCAGCGTTTGACATTGGCATTGTGCTCGTCCAGCGTCGCGGCAAAGACATGTCCGCCGGTGCCATCCGCCACGAAATACAGGTCCTGCGTCTTCCAGGGGTTGGCGACCGCCTCCAGAGCGTCCTTGCCCGGATTTGCGATCGGCGTCGGCGGCAAGCCCTTGATGAGATAGGTATTATAAGGCGTGTCCTTCTTCAGGTCGGACTGATAGATGGGGCGATCGGACGGTTTTCCTTCACCACCGAAGAGGCCGTAGATGACCGTTGGGTCGGACTGCAGGCGCATGCCCTTGCCCAACCGGTTCAGGAAGACGGAAGCGACATGGGCGCGCTCGTCCGCCAGGCCGGTTTCCTTCTCCACGATGGAAGCCAGCGTGATGAAATCCTGCTTGTTCGCCAGCTGAACGCTCGAATCGCGCTTTTCCCAGATCTGATCGACCAGCTTGGCCTGTGCCGCTGCCATCTGCTGAATGATTTCGGTGCGCTTGGTACCGCGTGTGAACTTATAGGTGTCCGGCCTCAGGCTGCCTTCCGGCGGCAGAGCCGACGGCAGATCGCCCTCCAGCACGACATCGGCCTGCAGCTTGTTGAACATCTGCCGCACCGTAAGCCCTTCCGGCAAAGTCACCGAATAAAGGATCGACTTGCCGGACTTCAGCAACTCCATGATGTCCTTCATGGAAGCGCCGGCCTTGATCTCGTATTCGCCGGCGCGAAGGGTTTCACCATCATGCAGATAGCTGGCCGTCAGCCAGCGGAAGATGCGCTGATCCGTGATGATGTTATTGGATTCCAGACGGTTGGCGATCTCGCTAAGGCCAGCACCATTGCGCACGATGAAATTGGTGTTGGTCGTCAGAGGACCGGGACCCTGATAGATCGAAAACGCATAATAGGCTCCGCCGACGGCGACAACGGCGACGAAAACCGCAAGCGTCATCAGAAAGTTCAGGAAGATGACCATTTGGCTGCGGGCTTTGCGCGAACGCTTCGGCGGATCCGGAACACGCTCCGGACGCAGGGCTTCATTCGCCGATTTCGGGATAATCGGCCCTTTCTGCCCATTCGGAGTTCCGTTGCTCTGGTTCGTATCGCTCACCGGCAATCCCTTCCTTTTTGTGATTGCCTGCTCTTTGGCCAAGCAATGCGGCAAAAAGCAGGTTCAGAAGATAAGGCGGAACTCCAGGCTCCGACTTCGACCGATCAGGCGTTCCCGCACCACATTCCCGAGAAAGACGAAGGCGCAGCAACAATCAAGGATGCGGGCGAGATTGCCACAAGGCACCCTCACCCCAACAGTTACGCGTTGTTATTAAGCCTCATAACGGCGCAGGACAAGCGACGCATTCGTGCCGCCGAAGCCGAAGGAGTTCGACAGCGCGACGTTGATTTCGCGCTTGCGGGCCTTGTGCGGAACGAGATCGATGGCGGTCTCGCGCTCCGGGTTGTCCAGATTGAGCGTCGGCGGGGCGACATTGTCGCGAATGGCGAGCGTGGCAAAGATCGCTTCGATAGCGCCGGCAGCCCCAAGAAGATGGCCCGTCGCCGACTTGGTGGACGACATGGAAATCCGTGAGGCGGCATTGCCGACCAGCCGCTCGACAGCGCCGAGTTCGATCGTATCGGCCATGGTCGATGTGCCATGGGCATTGATGTAGTCGACATCATCAGGCGTCAGGCCGGCGCGCTTCAGAGCCGATGTCATACAGCGGAAAGCGCCTTCGCCGTCTTCGGACGGAGCCGTGATATGATGCGCGTCGCCCGAGAGGCCGTAGCCGACGACTTCGGCGTAGATCTTGGCACCGCGCGCCTTGGCGTGCTCCAGTTCTTCGAGAACGACGACACCGGCGCCCTCGCCCATGACGAAGCCGTCACGGTCGCGGTCATAGGGGCGCGAGGCCTTCTGCGGCGTATCGTTGAAGTCCGTCGACAGCGCCTTGCACGCAGCAAAGCCCGCAAGCGAAATGCGGCAGACCGGAGCTTCGGCACCGCCTGCTACCATGACATCGGCATCGCCGAGCATGATCAGGCGGGCGGCATCGCCGATCGCATGCGCACCGGTGGAGCATGCGGTGACGACCGCATGGTTCGGGCCGCGCAGCTTGTGGCGGATCGAGACCTGACCGGAAACGAGATTGATGAGGCGTCCGGGGATAAAGAAGGGCGAGATACGGCGCGGCCCCTTGTCGCGCAGCGTATAGCCGGCTTCGACGATGCCTTCGAGGCCGCCAATGCCCGAGCCGATCATGACGCCCGTGGCAATCTGATCCTCGTCCGTTTCCGGGTGCCAGTGGGCATCGGCCAGCGCCATATCGGCGGCCGCCATGCCGTAGATGATGAAGGGATCGACCTTGCGCTGTTCCTTCGGCTCCATCCAATCGTCAGCATTGAACGTGCCGTCGGTACCGTCGCCGACAGGAATACGGCAGGCAATCTTTGCCGCGAGGTCTTCGACCTCGAATTCAGTCACGAGGCGTGCACCGTTGTGTCCAGCGAGCAAACGCGTCCAGGACACCTCCGTGCCACAGCCCAAAGGTGATACCATGCCGGTACCCGTGATAACGACACGTCTCATCGCCCGCAGACCCCCGTCTTTTTATGATGATATGCGTATAAATAGGTTTCCGCCGGCTGCGCCGGACGAAATAGGGCGGACTCTTCAGCCCGCCCCGTCAAAAAGCGCGAAAGATTAGGCCTGGGCCTTCTCAATGAACTTTACCGCGTCGCCGACCGTCAGGATCGAGTCGGCAGCGTCGTCCGGGATTTCAACGCCGAATTCTTCTTCGAAGGCCATGACCAGTTCGACGGTGTCGAGCGAGTCCGCACCCAGATCGTCGATAAAGCTTGCGCTTTCAACAACCTTGTCGGCGTCAACGCCAAGATGATCAACAACAATTTTCTTTACGCGTTCTGCGATATCGCTCATGTCGGTTTCCTCGACCTTATATCCTGATGAGAATGCCTTGTGACATCCCTACCCTAATTCAAACCTGCAGCATCTGTTCCGACGCCGCTGGCAAACCCGTTCAACCCGGCATTGAGATCCGGTCCAGCGCCTTGAATGTGGCCCAGTCCGCCTGAATTTTCCGGACGACTGTTCACAGTCATGGCCCGCTTAACACGGTTTAAGTCCGTCGCAAAGCCAGAAAATAGCCGGCTCCGGGTTGCTCAACATGCTATTGGCGGGAAAGTTCCCCCCAACAGCAATTCCTTTAGATCATCGCCATGCCGCCGTTGACATGGATCGTCTGGCCCGTGACATAGCTCGCCTCCGAGGAAGCGAGATAAGCGACGGCGGAAGCAACTTCCTGACCCGTGCCCATGCGCTTCATGGGGATCGCCCCCATGATGGCTTCCTTCTGCTTGTCGTTCAGCTTGCCCGTCATCGCGCTTTCGATGAAGCCGGGAGCAACGCAGTTGACCGTAACGTTACGCGTCGCGATTTCCTGCGCCAGCGACTTGGTGAAGCCGATCATGCCGGCCTTGGAGGCGCAATAGTTCGCCTGACCCGGATTGCCTGTCACACCGACGACGGAGGTGATGTTGATGATGCGGCCATAGCGGCGGCGCATCATCGGATGGGTGAGTTCCCGCGTCAGGCGGAAGACGGCGGTCAGATTGACTTCCAGCACGGCGTCCCAGTCCTCGTCGCTCATGCGCACGAAGAGGCCGTCCTTGGTGATGCCGGCATTGTTGACAAGAATATCGACGCCGCCGAGTTCCTCTTCCGCCTTGGCGCCGAGAGCCTTGACTTCGTCGCGGTCAGACAGGTTGGCCGGGAAGATCTTGACGCGATCGCCGAGTTCGGAGGCCAGCGTCTCGAGCTTTTCGACGCGCGTGCCGTGCAGGCCGACGATGGCGCCCTGCTTGTGCAGGAGCCGGGCAATTTCTTCGCCGATGCCACCGGATGCACCGGTTACCAGGGCCTTCCGGCCGGTCAAATCAAGCATGTGTGTCCCTCGTTCCTTGAATATATCAGCCGAGCAATGCGGCGAGCGCCGTGTCGATATCCGCAGCATTGTTGACGGCGATGCCGTTGACCGTCTTGTCGATGCGACGGGCAAGACCCGTCAGCACCTTGCCGGCGCCAATTTCATACAATGTCGTCACATTGTTGGCGGCAAACCATTCCACCGTCTCGCGCCAGCGCACCTGTCCGGTAACCTGCTCGACGAGCAATCGCGCAATCTCATCAGCATCGGTAACCGGAGCCGCCTTCACATTGGCGATAACAGGCACGACCGGGTTGGTCTTGGCGACGCCGGCAAGCGCTTCCCGCATGGCGTCCGCAGCAGGCGCCATCAATGCGGAATGGAAAGGCGCGGAGACGGGCAGCAGGATGGCGCGCTTGGCGCCCTTGGCGGTCGCAAGCTCGGCAGCCTTTTCGACCGGAGCCTTCTCGCCGGATATGACGATCTGGCCGCCGCCATTGTCATTGGCGATCTGGCAGGCGCCAAGCGTGGAAGCTTCTTCGCAAACCGCGATGACATCGGCATGTTCGAGGCCGATGATCGCAGCCATCGCGCCGACGCCGACGGGCACGGCCGCCTGCATGGCGTTGCCGCGGATACGGAGAAGCCGCGCCGTGTCGGCAAGCGAAAAGGTGCCGGCGGCACAGAGAGCGGAATATTCGCCGAGCGAATGACCGGCGACATAGGCGACCTTGCTCTTCAGATCGAGGCCACGCGCCTGCAGTACACGGATAACTGCCATCGACACTGCCATCAGCGCAGGCTGCGCATTGGCCGTCAGCGTCAGCTTGTCTTCCGGGCCGTTGAAGATGACGTCGGAAAGCTTTTCACCGAGCGCTTCATCGACTTCCTCGAAGACGGCACGCGCCTCGGCGAAATTGTCGGCAAGGTCCTTGCCCATGCCGACGGCTTGGCTGCCCTGGCCGGGAAATGTGAAAGCAACTGTCATTATAAAGCGTCCTTTTGGGGGTCGTTTTGCTTCCCAATGACATTGTTTCCAGCGGAGTCAATAGTGCAAGACCCGCGGCCACAGGCTTTTGCGCCTGCGAAGCGCAATGATTTTTTTCTTGCGCTCGCTCAGATCGGGCCTAAATTTGCGCGACCTCATTCATTTTGACCTTCTCCCATCCCCAAGGTTTTCCCATGAAATATAAGAGATTAGGCCGCACCGATATTTCCGTTTCGCAGATCTGCCTGGGCACGATGACCTGGGGCACACAGAATAGCGAAGGCGAAGCCCATGAACAGATGGATTATGCTGTCCAGAAGGGCATTAATTTCTTCGATACCGCCGAAATGTATCCGACAACGCCTGTGGGGCCGGAGACGCAAGGCCGCACCGAGGAATATATCGGCACCTGGTTCGAGAAGAGCGGCAAGCGCAAGGATGTCGTGCTCGCCACCAAGGTCGCCGGCCCGGGCCGCGAATATCTGCGCGGCGGGCAAGGTCCGGACGCCGCCAATATCAATGCAGCTGTTGACGCCAGCCTGAAGCGATTGAAGACTGACTATATCGACCTCTATCAGGTTCACTGGCCGAGCCGCGGCCATTTCCATTTCCGACAGAACTGGCGTTATAACCCCTTCAACCAGGATCGCGAGAAAGTCATAGCCGAGATCACCGAGATCCTGGAAACGATGGGTGAATTGGTGAAAGCCGGCAAGATCCGCGCCGTCGGCCTCTCGAACGAGACGACCTGGGGCATCCAGAAATATCTGACGATTGCCGAGCAGAAGGGCCTGCCGCGCGTCGCCACCACCCAGAACGAATACAACCTCCTCTACCGCCATTTCGACCTCGATCTGGCTGAACTGTCGCATCACGAAGATGTTGGGCTGCTCGCCTATTCGCCGCTCGCCGGCGGTATCCTCACCGGCAAATATGTCGGCGGCGCCCGTCCGGCCGGCTCGCGCGGCTCGATCAATCTCGATATCGGTGGCCGCCTGCAGCCGCTGCAGGAGCCACCGGTAAAGGCCTATCTCGAAATCGCTGCCAAATACGATATCGACCCGTCGAAACTGGCGCTGGCCTACTGCCTCACCAAGCCCTTCATGACCTCGGTTATCATCGGCGCGACGACGATGGCGCAGCTCGAGACCGATGTGGCGGCCGCTTATGTGACACTGCCGGAAGAGGCATTGGCCGAGATCGAGCAGGTGCATCGCAAGTATCCGATGCCGATGTGAGGCTGGAAAAGCGCCCTGTTTCAGGGCGCCTCAACATCATAAGGTGTACCGGGCCGAACCTGCACGACAGATACTCTATTACTCCGCCTTCGGCGCAATCGCCAATTCGGAACCATGGGCCCCGCGCAACTCGTCCTGTCCTTGCACACGGTCCGCAGACTTGTGAAGCAGGATCGACCGATAGCCGTCCGAACTGCGTCCTTCGATCAAAGTGACATCGGCATTTCCCGGATTGTCGGAGCGCTCGAACCAATCGACCGGGTGGTGCAGGAAGTTCATCTCGAAAGCCCTGTTGGTGACGCCGTGGCCGACGATGATGACATTGTTTCTGCCGTTTTCGGCGTCGTGCATGACGGTCTGCAGGAACAGGCGGACGCGCTGGGCGACATCGGCGCGGCTTTCGCCATCCGGCGGACGCGCGTAGAATTTGCCGTTGTTGTTGCGCAGCCTGGCCCATTTCTCGAACTCATCAGGGAATTTCCGCTTCTGTTCGGCGTGATCGTAGATTTCGGTGAAGAGGCCGAAATCCTGCTCGCGCAGCAGATAATCCTCTCTGGTATCCCCGATGAGTTCGGCAGGCAGAACCTCCAGCAAGGCATCCTTGCTCTGCCGCGTCCTCAGGAAGGGCGAGTACCAGACGCTCAGCTTGCGTAATTCGGCTGATGGCAATGCCTTCAGATAGGCTGATATCGCCTCACCCGCCTCCAGCACCTGCCGATAGCCCCATTCCGTCAAGGGCACATTATGATCGCCGAACTGCCGATAGGACCGATCGTCTATATTGCCGAGGGATTCGCCGTGCCGAACGAGAAAGATGCGCATGAACCATCCCTGTTGCTGCAATTCGCATCCCATCATATGTGAGAGTGTGGCGGGTGCAACGCTGCGGCGGACGGGAGTTCGCGATTTGGCCCGAGCATCAAGGCCGCTCTCGGGCAAAACGGCATAATTTCGCTCGTACCCTTGCCTTTCGGAGAAAAATCCGTATAAGCCGCCCTGTTCGCAACCCGGTCTTCTGGCTGGTGGCTGAACGGAGGGCCGGTTTTCCGCAAGGGGAATCGTTCGGAACGGAAGCGTTCCAGCCTCCCGTGTCTCCGCTCTCGACCGTCTCGGAAACGCTTTTCTTGCTTGGGTTTACCCTCTCAGGAGCAGTCGTTGAGGCTTAGCCGCCGAATATCGGGTTCAGACCAACGCAAGAAAGGCAAAGCTATCCATGGCTCTTTACGAACATGTATTCCTTGCCCGGCAGGATATTTCCGCTCAGCAGGTCGACGCCCTCGTAGAACAGTACAAGGGTGTCATCGAAGCTCACGGCGGTAAAGTCGGGCGTATCGAGAACTGGGGCCTCAAGTCCCTCACCTACCGCATCAAGAAGAACCGCAAGGCTCACTACGCCCTGATGGACATCGATGCTCCGGCCGCTGCGATCCAGGAAATGGAACGCCAGATGCGCATCAGCGAAGACGTCCTGCGTTACATGACGATCGCTGTCGAGAAGCACGAAGATGGCCCGTCTGCCATGATGCAGAAGCGCGACCGTGACGACCGTCCGCGCCGCGATGGCGACCGCCCCGAGCGCAGCTTCGGCGATCGTGGTCCGCGCCCGGATCGTGGTGACCGCGAAGACCGTCCGCGCCGTCCGCGCGAAGACCGCGTATAAGGAGATTTGAGAATGTCTGAAGTTTCCTCCGCACCGGTCCGCCGTCCGTTCCATCGCCGCCGCAAGACCTGCCCGTTCTCGGGCGCCAATGCGCCGCGCATCGACTACAAGGACGTTCGTCTCCTGCAGCGCTACATTTCCGAGCGCGGCAAGATCGTTCCGTCCCGCATCACGGCCGTTTCCCAGAAGAAGCAGCGCGAACTCGCTCAGGCGATCAAGCGCGCCCGTTTCCTCGGCCTGCTGCCCTACGTCGTCGCTTAATATAAGCTGACGCCGACTGAATTAGAGGGAAGGCAGCGATGCCTTCCCTTCTCCCTTTCGCGATGGGCGCGGATCGGAACCTTGAAACCCCATGTTGGGGATAAGCTTTCACGCCCGAGTGGCGAAGGCATCCTCTAACTGCTCGATACGAAGCAGGACAGCGACGTGAAAAAGTTGAACGCAAAAGAGCTTGGCATCGGCGCGCTCGCCGGTCTGACCGCCGCCCTACTCGTGTATGGCGCGCTACGTCAGCCATTTCTCGCTATCGTGTTCATCAGTGCTTCAGCTCTTCCTATTTTGATCGTGGGTCTCGGCTGGGGAAATATCGCTGTCGCAACCGCAGTTGTTGCTGCCGGTATTTTCGGCATCGTTATCGGTCCGCTGCCATTTGCACTGACCGCAATCGTTCTCGCCGCCGTCCCAGCTTGGCTCAGCCATCTTGCAAGTCTGGCGCGCCCAGCATCTGAGCTTGGTGGCCCGGATCATCTAATGGCGTGGTATCCGCTCTCGGACATCATGCTGCATCTCTGTGCAGTTGCCTCCATCGCAATCGTCGCCGCTGGCGTTCTCATGGGCTACGGTCCAGATCTTATTGGCAAGACGATCGCTTTCAATCTGGAACTTCTGAATGATCAGCAGCAACAGGCGTTAGATGCTGCATCGATCGAAAAGTTGAAGACTATCCTGCTTTACGCAGTCCCCTTCGTATGGGGCATGTGCTGGGTCTCTGCTGTATTTGCAGCCTATTATTTTGCAACGCGTATTGTTGTCGCCTCTGGCCGCAGCCAGCGTCCGCGCGAGGACATTCCCTCGGCGTTGCGCATGAACCGCAATGCGATCTTCGTCTTTCTCGTGGCGATCGTCGCTATCTTCTTCGGTGGCGTTCTCGGCCTCATCGCCGCCGCCGTGCTTGGCGCCTTCGGCGCGGGCTTCATCGTTTCCGGCTTTGCTTCGCTGCACTACCGGACGCGGGGCAAGGACTGGCGTCTGCCGGTTCTGATCATCTGCTACCTGGTATGCTTCTTTGTGACGCTGCCGCTCTTCATCGTTCTTGTTCTCGGTCTTTACGATACCCGTAAGGCGATATCGCTCACCCCGAACAAGAATGCCGACACACCCAAACAAGACACGAAAATCTGATATCGAAAGGAACAACGAAAATGGAAGTCATTCTCCTCGAACGCATCTCCAAGCTCGGCCAGATGGGTGAAACCGTCAAGGTTCGCGACGGCTTTGCCCGTAACTACCTGCTGCCGCTCGGCAAGGCGCTGCGCGCCAACGCCGCCAACAAGGCTCGTTTCGAAGCCGAGCGCGCCACGCTCGAAGCCCGCAACCTTGAGCGCAAGAGCGAAGCCCAGAAGGTTGCCGACGTTCTCGGCGGCAAGTCCTTCATCGTCGTTCGCTCGGCTGGCGAAACCGGACAGCTCTACGGTTCGGTCGCTGCACGTGACGTCGTCGAAATCCTCGCTGCCGAAGGCTTCAACATCGGCCGCAGCCAGGTTCACCTGAACACGCCGATCAAGTCCATCGGCCTGCACGACGTTGCCATCGCACTTCATGCCGAAGTCGAAATCCACGTTCAGCTCAACGTTGCCCGTTCCGCCGAAGAAGCCGAACGTCAGGCCAAGGGCGAAACCCTCACCTCCGCCGACGCCATCTACGGCATTGACGAAGACGCGCTGCGTCCGGAAGATTTCTTCGATCCGGAAGCTGACCGCGACGGCGAAGAAGAAGCTTGATCCTCAAGTTTTCGCAGTAATGTGAATGAAAAAGCCTGGGTCTTGCGGCCCAGGCTTTTTTGCTGGTTGGAATGCACGAGCCTTCCTCGTCCTTCGAGGCTTGGCGCTTCGGGGTGAGGATGGAGCGCGCTATGCTGCCTTGCGCAGGACAAAGCGTGATTTTCAGTCGCCGGCCCTCGGCTCCGGCAATGGAGCCGAATCCTTATCGATCGAAACGACGACGGACATGCCGGGTGCCAACTGATCCGCCAGAGGCTGCCCATCCTCGATCTTGATCCTGACGCCAATACGCTGAGCGACCTTCGTGAAATTGCCTGTGGCATTGTCGGGCCTGATGACGGCGAATTCGGAACCTGCTGCCGGGGAAAAGCGCTGGATGCGCCCCTTGATCTCGCGATGCCCCAGCGCATCGACGGAGATCGTGGCGGGCTGATCGAGCTTCATCCCGTCGAGCTGCGTTTCCTTGAAATTGGCAATGACCCAAACGTCTTTCGGCACCAGGTTCATCAGTTGCGTGCCAGGCGTCACATATTGGCCGAGGCGTACGCCGACCTCCCCGAGGCGGCCATCCTGCGGCGCCCTGATGGTCGTATTGTCCAGATCGATATCGGCAAGCTGCACGGCCGCTTCGGCACCGCTGACGCCGGCCTCGAGCGAGGCGCGGTTGACGATAATCGTCGTCAGGTTCTGCTGAGAGACATCGAGACCGGCTTTCGCCTGGTTGAGCGAGGCCTGAGCCTGCTGCAGCGTCGCCTGCGCCTGTTCGGAATCGCTCGTGGTCGAGACGCCTCTCGAAACCAGTGTCGTGACGCGGTCGAAGGCAAGCTGGGCACGCTTCAGCGCTGCATTGGCGCTGTCGATCTGCGCCTGGCTGGAGACGATGCCGGCCTTGGCGGCCTGTTCCTGCTGCTGCGAATTGGCAAGCGCGGCCTTTTGTCCGTCCAGCGTGGCGTGTGCCTGCGCCACCTTCTGCTTGTAGATGCGGTTATCGATCTGGGCGAGCACATCGCCCTCCTTGACGAGCTTGTAGTCCTTGATCGGCACATCGGTGATATAGCCGCTAACCTGCGGGCTGATGGTCGTGACATAGCCTTTGACATAGGCGTCGTCCGTGGTCTCGACCGCGGTCTTGAACGGCGGCAGATGCCAGGCATAGAGCACCAGCATGACGCCGCCGATGCCGGCGAGAACGGCGATGACTTCGATTGGGGAGCGAACGAGCCTCGACATGGAGCTATTTCATATCCTCATGGGTTGGATGTCGCGACCTCTACCCGATCGCCGGCCAGGCGAGCCCTGACGACGCGAAAGAGAACATGAATGGTTAGGCCGGCAAGCGAAAGGAAGGCGATTACGGCGGCAGTGAAGAAGGCATCTCCATAGGCAAGCATGTTGGCCTCACGGCTGACCTGTGCGCCGAGCAGCGCCAGCCCCTCCCCCTTCAGAAGCGCGCTATCCCCGATCACCTTGCCATAGGAGGATGAAAGCTGGCTGACGCGTGCGGCCACATGCGGATCCATCAGCAGCACGCGCTCCGTCAGAACGGCCGAATGGAACTTCTCGCGAATGGTGATCAGCGTGCCGTAGAAGGCCGAGCCGACAAGGCCGCCGATGCTTTGCGTGAAGGTGAAGACGACGAAGAAGGTCACCAGATAGGGCGGCCCCTTCGATATAGCCTCCTTGAAGCCTACGGACATGGATGGCGGCAGAAAGAGAGCAGCGCCCGCTGCCACCAGCGCCTGGCTGAGATACATCTGCTCGGGGCGGGTCAGGTTCGTCACCTGCGAATCCATCAGCGAGCCCGCGCCCATCAGGATGAGCGCGACGAACTGGATCTGCCAGCTGAAGCCATAACTCATGAACACGGTGCAGATGAGGCCCCCGATGATGGAGAAGGCCAGGATGATCCAGTACAGAATGGAGAGCTGATCGTAGAGCAGCCCGACGGCATTCTGATAAAAGGTCATGATGACGGAGGTCTGCTCGGCGGCAATGATGCGGAAGACCAGCAGGATCGCCGTCAGATGCAGAATTTCCGGCCGAAGCAGCCAGCGAACGTCGATCAAAGGCGTCGACCGCCTCAGTTCGACGACGATGGCAACGGTCAGGGACGCGACGGCAATCGCCAGCACAACCCCGAGCCATGGTACCTCCAGCCACCAATAGAGGCGCCCGACGGACAGGGCGACGGCCAGACAGCCGAAACCGATCGCCACGAGAAGATAGCTGAAGATATCGCCCAGCACGATGACCTTGACGCGCGGCGGCGGCGTCAGCGGCAGCAGATAGATGATCGGCATGACGAGCAGCGCCAATGCCATCTCCAGCGTATAGAGGCCGCGCCATTCGCCATAATCCAGCAGCGAAGGCGACACGAGGCGGGTGATGGGCGCAGCAAGCAGCGTGTTCATCATCGCCAGGCTGACGCCGATCGTCATCTTCTTCGCCGGCTCGAAGGCCTCCAGCATATAAAGGAAGCCTAGCGTCGAGAGCGGCGCAGCAGCAATCCCGCTCACGAAACGGACGACGATCGCAGAATGCAGGTCGGAGACGAAGAGGTTGAGCAGCGAGGCGAGCACGAAGCCGAGAATGCTGACCTCGGCGAAATTTCGCACGCCATATTGAAGGCGGATCTTCACCAGCGCGATGGCGAGGCTCACATTGGGCGCCATATAAGCGGCAGACAGCCACGCCGATTCGGTGGTGGTCGCCGCGATGGTTCCCTGGATCTGGGTCAGATTGGCGAAGGCGAGATTGAGACCGAGGCCCTGTGTCAGAAAGAACATGACGGATGCCGCAATATAGAGCGGCACTTTCCAGCCCGGCATAGGCGGTGGAGCGGGCGGGACGGCGTTGGCTTGCGCATTGGCGACCGGGCCCGGTTCCCCGCTCATGCATTACCTCATGATTTGCCAATATTCTGAAGATTGGCAGTCATTGCGCGAATAACCTTGAGCGCCATGCCGACATCCTCGTCCGAAATTCCTTCCAAGATATCCGCGCGCACACCGGTGGCAAGAGCTTCGACCTCGGCGGCGACGACTTTTCCGGATTCCGTCATGAAGATCTGTTTGGCGCGACGATCGGATACGGCGGCACGACGTTCGATGAAATTCTGCGCCTCCATCGCATCGAGGATGCGCACGAGCGTCGGCGTTTCCAGCTCCAGTTCGTCGGCGAGCTCCCTCTGGTTTATTCCGTCCCGGCGCGAGAGCTTGCGAAAAACCCTTGCACGGGAAAGGGTCATGCCGTGTTCGCGAACGAGGGCGTCAAACGCTGCCCTCAGCTTGCGATTGAACGCGGAAAGGTCGTCGAAGAGTTCTTGTCTTGATGGCGCACCTGGCATTATTGCAACTTTATACTATAAGCATCCTACCCTAATTTAAGGGGAATACCCGGATTTTCCCAGCTTTTCAAGCAGGATAGCTGCAACAGTTGATGCGTGCAGCGAAAGACCCGGCTAAAATGTTCCCCACGGATAATTTGCATAAGTGATTCGTGTGTCGGTCTTTGCGTTGCAAAGTGGCCACAAGAGATTTTTTACGTGGCGGAAACTTGTCCCTGTGGACGAGTGGAACAACGTTGATAGGTCGGTATGGCCATCCGTTTGCACGGTTGACCATGACATCGGAACATCGCAAACCAGACGACACCCTAAAGCATGAAGAGATGGAAAATGAACGAAGCTGCGCGCAAGCTCGCCGCCATTGCTCCCGCCGACCAGCATTATCGCGAAGCGCCCAACAATATTGAGGCGGAACAGGCTCTGCTCGGTGCCATCCTCGTCAATAACGATGCTTATTACCGCGTCTCAGACTTCCTGAAGCCGATCCATCTTTACGAACCGCTGCATCGCAAGATCTTCGAGGTCGCCGGCGACATCATCCGCATGGGCAAAACAGCCAATCCGGTGACGATCAAGAGCTTCGTGCCGGCGGATGAGAAGGTCGGCGACATGACGGTCGCGCAGTATCTTGCGCGCCTTGCCGTCGAAGCCGTGTCGATCATCAATGCGGAAGACTATGGCCGCGCCATCTATGATCTGGCGCTCCGCCGCGCGCTGATCACCATCGGCGAGGACATGGTCAACATCGCCTATGACGCGCCGCTCGACATGCCGCCGCAAACGCAGATCGAGGATACCGAACGCCGGCTGTTCGAGCTTGCCGAGAATGGCCGCTACGACGGCGGCTTTCAGTCGTTCAATGATGCTGTCGCACTGGCGATCGACATGGCGGCCGTTGCCAAGGAGCGTGACGGCGGCCTCTCCGGCATCTCCACGGGCATCCACTCGCTTGACAGCAAGATGGGCGGCCTGCAGCGCTCCGACTTGATCGTCCTTGCCGGCCGCCCCGGCATGGGTAAGACCTCGCTTGCGACCAACATCGCCTATAATATCGCCGCTGCTTACGAGGGCGAAGTCCAAGCGGATGGCTCGATGAAGGCGAAGAACGGCGGCGTCGTCGGCTTCTACTCGCTGGAAATGTCGTCCGAACAGCTCGCCACGCGTATCATCTCCGAGCAGACGGAAGTCTCCTCGTCGAAGATCCGACGCGGCGATATCAATGACGCCGATTTCGAAAAGCTCGTTGCCTGCTCTATGATGATGCAGAAGGTGCCACTCTATATCGACCAGACCGGCGGCATCTCCATCGCCCAGCTTTCCGCGCGTGCCCGACGCTTGAAACGTCAACGCGGCCTCGACGTTCTGGTGGTCGACTACGTGCAGCTGATGACCGGCTCCGGCAAATCGAACGAGAACCGCGTCCAGGAAATCACCCAGATCACCACCGGCTTGAAGGCGCTCGGCAAAGAATTGAACGTGCCGATCATCGCGCTCTCCCAGCTCTCGCGCGCGGTCGAAAGCCGCGACGACAAGCGGCCGCAGCTTTCGGACCTGCGCGAATCTGGCTCCATCGAGCAGGACGCCGACGTGGTGCTCTTCGTGTTCCGCGAGGAATATTATGTGAAGAACCAGGAGCCGCGCGACCCGAACGACCCGAAATATGCGGAATGGGAAGCGCTGTTCGATCGCGTGAAGGGCACGGCCGATGTCATCATCGCCAAGCAACGTCACGGACCGACCGGCACGGTGAAGCTGGCCTTCCAGTCGGAATTCACCCGATTTGCCGACCTCGCCGACCCGTCTTTCACGCAGTATGAGGAACATTGACACGAAGCTTGCCGGGTCAATGTTCTGCTGGGACGGAGAACCGCTTCGCACTTTTCCCGGAAAGGACTTCAGAGTCCCGCAGCCCGCAGCAAAGCCACCGTCGCAACGCCGACAACAACGCTTGTCAGCATCGGCAAGCGGCGGGAGGCGATGGCGGTGGCCGCGCAGGCGAGCGTCTCCGCCCAGCCGGTAGTAAAAGCCGTCGGGGCAATGACAGCCATCAGCACGGCCGGTGGAATAGCTTCGATTGCGGTTCGCCGGCGCTCGTCAATCCTGACGTAGTGAATCAGGACGAGACCGCCAACACGGGTGAAGATCGTTGCGGCAGCCATGGCGAGGATGGCGAGCAGAGTGTTGAGATCGAGCGTCATGCCGCCTGCTCCCGCGCCCTGCCTTTCCAGAATGCCATTGCCAGTCCCGCCAGCGCGCCGGCCGCAATATGCCAGACACCGGGCACGAACTGATGGACAGCAACGGCTGCAATTCCGCTTGCGGCAAGCACCGCGCCGGTTTCCGATCCTTTCCAGAAGCCCATGACCAGCACGATGAAGACGGCCGGAAAGGCAAAGTCGAGACCGATGACGGCGGGGTTGCCGAGAAAGGCGCCAAGCAGAGCACCCGCAAGCGACGAGCCGACCCAGGCCAAGTAGAAGGGCGTGACAATGCCCGCATACCAGGCGGGTGTGAGCCGCAACGTGCCGGCGCGGAATTCCGCCATGGCCCAAATCTCGTCGGCGAGAAACAGCATGGCGAGATAGCGTTTGATGCCTGAGAAAGACTGCATCTTCGTGCCGATCGAGGCGCTCATCAGCAAGTGCCTGACATTGACGAGCAGGGCCGCGAAGCCGGCGCCAATCCAGCTTGCGGGATGTGTCCAGATATCCATCGCCACGAATTGCGATCCACCGGCGAAGACGAGCGCGCTCATCAGTGTGGTCTCCAGCGGCGAAAGCCCCTTGGTCGCCGAAACCGCGCCAAACACGAGGCCGATCGGCAGGACGGCGACGATCAGCGGAAAAATGGCACGCATCCCGGCTTTGAATTCGCCGGCCGGCTGGCTTTGCTGCAACATTGGCAACCCCTACTTCAACAATGACGGAGAGGTAGCCGACGGCAGCCGGCGCTGTATTGAACGAAAGTGACTAGAGTTCCATCCGGAATCCGCAAAGCGTTTTCACTATTCGCGGAAAAGCGAAAATGCTCTATATTCTTATTTCCCAGCGCATTCCGGACGTAAAATCGCTGCGCAGTTTTCCTGGAAATGCGCTAGCCAACGCGGAACTGGCCCGGGGTGACGCCGGTGCGCGATTTGAAGTGGCGCGTGAAATGCGCCTGATCGGCGAAACCGCATTCCATGGCGACGTCGGCCGGCATGCGGCCCTCCCTGAGCAATCGGCGGGCAACGATGACGCGCCGGTCGGTCAGAAAGGCATGGGGCGTAATATGATACTCCCTACGGAAAGCGCGGATCAGGTGCGCGCGGCTCAGCCCCGCAACCTTGGCCAACTCCTCCAATCCGATATCGCTGTCGAAATTCTCCATGAGATAATCGCGGGCGCGCGCGACGGCGCTACGCTCCTTCGTATCGACGGGAAGAATGATCGTGCTGCCGTAGCGCGCAAAGAGCGCCGCCAGCACCGAGAACATGCCTTCATCGGATTCCAGCGCGCCGGCGCCGCTCTCGAGTGTGCGGTGCGCCTTGTGGAAGGCGTTGGCAAGCTGAGGATCGCGCAACAACGAACGGGCGAAAGATGGCGTCGCGTTGAAGGCTTTGCCGGTGACATCTTCCAGAATGTCGACGAAGAGCTTCGTGTCCGGGTAGATCATTCGGTAGCGATAGCCTTCGCCGCCCGGAGCGCCGTCATGCACTATGCCAGGATTGATGAGATAGAGATCGCCCGGCCCGGTTTCTTCCCGCCTGCCGCGCAGTGTAGCGATCTGGCTGCCGCTCTCAATCGCCCCGATGCTGAACGTGTCGTGCGCATGCGGCGCATATTCATGCGTCACGAAGCTTGCGCTTAGACATTCCATGCCGCGAAAGCGACCGTCTCGCCAGAAGCGGGTCGATTCCACCTTGGCAAGCGGCATGGCGTCAGCGGCCTCTTTCTGCGAAACATTATGCATATCAGCACATTAGCGTCCCTGCTCCTGCGCGTCTTGAACAAAAGTGATCGCGTGTGGGAAAGACTGGTATCCGCCTGTCCGCGCTTTCTTGAGAAGGCGTGATCGGATCCGTCGTTCTGCTGGACGATCCAAAGATGAAAACCTAAAAAGCGTTAGGCCTTTGAAGGAGAAGACAAATTGAAACGCATCGAGATGAAGGTGAGCGGCGGCTGCCAGTGCGGTGCCGTGCGCTATCACGCAACTGCCATGCATGATAATTCGCATCTCTGCCATTGCCGCATGTGTCAGAAAGCCTCGGGCAACATCTTTGCCGCGCTCGTCGCCGCGCCCGATGATGCGCTCACCTGGACGCGCGGCAAACCGAGCGTCTGGAAGAGTTCCGAGCTTGTCGAGCGCGGTTTCTGCGCCAATTGCGGCACGCCATTGTTCTTCCATCACCTCGAAAACGGCCGCACCAACCTGATGATAGGTTCGCTGGACGATCCGCACGCCTTCCCGCCGCATGCCAACACCTGCACCGAGAACATGGTTAGATGGTTCGATACGATTACGGGCCTAGAAAATACCGGTATGACTGAAAATAACGGTGCCGAATGGGCTGCGGCGATCAAGACGAGCAACAACCAGCACCCTGATCGCGATACCGCCTCATGGGCGGTGAGAAGGCGTGACGACTGAGTCCTATCCGGCGATCACCCGCGGGGCACTGTCCGTTGCCGCTATTCCGAAATAACCACCATCCCGGAAACTAAAGGCCGCAACAGCCTACTTTCAGGATGATGCGCGCAGAGTGTCTGAAGGGCAGCCCTGCAGCTCATTCGTGCCTCGAAGCAGCCTCTGGTGTGGCGGCAGTTTCTGCCTAATTCCGCATACATGCCTCGCAGCACTTTTTCTTTTCATCGACGGCCAGTATCCTGATCCAAGCCAAATCACCTCCGGCCACTTCCTTATTCAGGGCGCCCCATGACAGATAATTTCAATGACGATGATGCTTTCGCTTCCGCCGGCCTGCGACTGACGGTGGATCTCGGCGCGCTCGTCGAAAACTGGCGCGACCTCGCGCGCCGCTCGGGGAAGGCCCGCACCTCAGCCGTCGTCAAGGCCGATGCCTACGGCCTGGGGATCGAGGATGTCGGCGAAACGCTTTATGCTGCAGGTGCGCGCGATTTCTTCGTCGCCACCGCCGATGAAGGCGCGACATTGCGGCTCTATGCTCCGGAAGCGCGCATCTTCGTCTTGAGCGGTATCTGGCCGGGCATGGAGCGGCGGTTCTTCGAAAACGACCTCGTACCGGTCATTGCTTCGGAAGAACAGTTGACCTTCTGGATGTCGGTTCTGTCGGATTATGGCGACTATCCCTGCGCGCTGCAGGTCGACACCGGCTTCAACCGGCTCGGCCTGCCGATGGACGATGCGATCGCGCTTGCCGATGACGTTTCCCGTCCCGCAAGCTTTGCGCCGGTTCTCGTGATGAGCCATCTCGCCTGCGGCGACGATCCTTCCAATGCAATGAACAGCCAGCAGCTCGAGGCCTTTCGCAAGGTCAGCGCTGCCTTCGAAGGCATCGAGGCAAGCCTTGCCAATTCGGCCGGCATCTTTCTCGGCGCCGACTATCATTTCGATCTCACGCGCCCGGGTATCGCCACCTATGGCGGAGAGGCCATTCCCGGCATCGCCAATCCGATGCGCCCGGTGGCAACGGCGGAAGCACGGATCATCCAGACCCGGTCCGTCAAATCGGGCGAAACCGTAGGATATGGCCGCGCGCTGCAATTGACCCGCGATAGCCGGTTGGCGATTGTCTCTGCCGGCTATGCCGACGGCTATATGCGCAGCCAGTCGAGCGGCGGCGTGCCGCTGCGCCAGACCGGCATTGCGGGCGGTCATGGCTTCATTGCCGGTCATAAGGTGCCCGTTGCCGGCCGCATCACCATGGACCTCACCATTTTTGATGTCACCGACCTGCCGGAAAACCTGGTCAGAGCCGGTGACTATGTCGAGCTTTTCGGCAGCAATATCTCGGTCGACGAGGCCGCAAGATCGGCCGGAACGATCGGCTACGAGATGCTGACCAGCATGGGGCTGCGGCACGAGCGCCGGTATATCTCGGAAGAGACCGAAGAATAGCCCGGCTATTCTCAGTTTATTTAGCGGGCGCTGATCGCCAGCCGGACGCCAAGGGCGACGAACAGCGTGCCGAGACCGCGATCGAGCCACAGGCCCAGGCTCCGATTGCGCCGGAGGGCTTCGCTCAATCGGCCGCCCAGCAGGATCAACGGCGGTTCGATGAAGGCGGCGACGACGATGATCAGGCTGCCATGCAGCAGAAGCTGCGCCCAGACCGGGCCGGCGCCTTCGACGACGAATTGAGGCAGGAAAGCCAGGAAGAAAATCGCGACCTTCGGGTTGAGCAGTGAGACCATGATGCCTTGCCGATAGATGCGGCCCCAGGAGAGCGTCTTGGCCGCCTCCTTGATCCATGCCCCCTCGCCTTTCGAGCGCAGCGCCTGAATGCCGAGCCAGATCAGATAGGCCGCGCCGATCCATTTGACCGTCGAAAAGGCCAGCGCAGAGGCAGCAAGAATCGCTGAAAGGCCGGCGGCCGCCATCAAAACATGCAGGCACGCGCCACTCCAAATCCCGAAAAGCGCCGCAAAACCGGAGCGCATGCCGCTTCGGATCGTATGGCCGAGAATGAAGGCTATATCAGGCCCCGGCGACAGATTGAGGAGGATTGCAGCGGTCAGAAAGCCCATCCAGTGCGCAAGCGAATAGTCAAACATCGGTCATCATCCATAAAACCCGGCATAAAAGCTGACACGATCGCCATTGATACGGAAATCATTAGTTTTGATAGGCCGGGAAAGACATTATCTGACTGCCCAAGCGATTCGTCGCGAAAAGCAACGCATTCGAAGTTTGAGAACATCCGATGGCCAAAGCCCGCACACAATTCATCTGCCAGAACTGCGGCACGGTCCACAATCGCTGGGCCGGCAAGTGCGACAGCTGCGGCGCGTGGAACACCATCGTCGAGGAAGATCCGATGGGCGGGATCGGCGGCGGACCGGCCAAGACGCCGAAGAAGGGCAAGCCCGTCGCGCTGACCACGCTTTCGGGTGAAATCGAGGAAGCGCCGCGCATCCATACCGGCATATCCGAACTCGATCGCGCCACTGGCGGCGGTTTCGTGCGGGGATCGGCCGTTCTCGTCGGCGGCGATCCCGGCATCGGCAAATCGACGCTGCTGATGCAGGCGGCAGCAGCCCTCGCCCGCCAGGGCCACAAGATCGTCTATGTGTCCGGCGAAGAGGCCGTGGCACAGGTTCGTCTGCGCGCGCAGCGGTTGAAGGCGGCCGACACGGAAGTGCTGCTCGCCGCCGAAACCAATGTCGAAGACATCCTGGCGACGCTTTCCGAGGGCAAGCGGCCGGATCTCGTCATTATCGATTCCATCCAGACACTGTGGAGCGAGCTCGCCGAATCCGCGCCCGGGACGGTGACGCAAGTGCGTACCGGCGTGCAGGCGATGATCCGCTTCGCCAAGCAGACGGGAACTGCGATGGTGCTGGTCGGCCATGTCACCAAGGACGGCCAGATCGCCGGGCCGCGCGTCGTGGAGCATATGGTCGATGCCGTCCTCTATTTCGAAGGTGATCGCGGCCATCATTACCGCATCCTACGCACGGTGAAGAACCGTTTCGGCCCCACCGACGAGATCGGCGTGTTCGAAATGTCCGACGCCGGGCTCCGCGACGTGCCCAACCCGTCCGAGCTCTTTCTCGGCGAGCGCAATGAAAAGTCGCCGGGTGCGGCCGTCTTCGCCGGCATCGAGGGAACACGCCCGGTGTTGGTCGAGGTGCAGGCGCTGGTCGCGCCAACATCGCTCGGCACCCCGCGCCGCGCCATCGTCGGCTGGGATTCGGCGCGCCTTTCGATGATTCTCGCCGTTCTGGAAGCGCATTGCGGCGTCAGGCTTGGCCAGCACGATGTTTACCTCAATATTGCCGGCGGCTACCGCATTTCCGAGCCGGCTGCGGACGTTGCCGTCGCTTCTGCACTGGTTTCCTCCCTAGCCGGTCTTGCTCTGCCCGCCGATTGCGTCTATTTCGGCGAAGTCAGCCTGTCGGGCGCCGTCCGGCCGGTCGCGCACACCGCCCAGCGCCTCAAGGAAGCCGAGAAGCTGGGATTTTCCGGGGCTGTTCTGCCTGCCGCTTCCGCCGATCTGCCGAAGGTCAACGGCGGACGCTGGAGTGAGATCGACAGCCTGCCGGATCTGGTGGCGCGCATTGCCGGATCGAAAGGTACGCTCAAGCGCGCGGAAGACGAAGACTGAGCCTTGCTTCAGCCGTTCTTGGCGAAGAAGAGGCTCCTGATTGAGGCCGATGCCGACCAAAAGGTCCGGCAAGTCTTGAAGTGGATTATAGATGCCCATTACGATTTTCGACGGTATTGTTATCGGCGTTCTTCTCTTCTCCGCCGTTCTGGCCATGGTTCGCGGCTTCTCGCGCGAAATTCTCTCGATCGTGAGCTGGGGCGGCGCCGCAGTCGCCGCCTACTATCTTTATCCGCTGCTCGTTCCCTACGCCCTGCAATACAAGGCCGACACCAAGATCGCGACGATCGCGTCCGCCGCCGTCATCTTCCTGCTGGCGCTGATCATCATTTCCTTCATCACCATCCGGATTGCCGATTTCATCATTGACAGCCGCATCGGTGCGCTCGACCGCACGCTTGGCTTCCTCTTCGGTGCGGCGCGCGGCCTGCTCCTGATGGTCGTCGTCGTGGCCTTCTGGAACTGGCTGGTAGCACCGGCCGCCCGTCCGGACTGGGTCAACAACGCCAAATCGAAGCCATTCCTCGATTCAATGGTCGAGAAGCTGACGGCAGCGCTTCCGCAGGACATTCAGGCAAGGCTGCCGGCCGAGATCCTCAACAAGATCGCGCCGAAGCAGCAGGGAAGCGGCGAAAACGCCACGCCGAACGATACCGCACCGTCGGATGACGCGCCTGCGCCGCAGACAAACAATTGACAGTGCGTTTACAGGCTTGACCTGCCGCCCGAGAATCGCCATTTGAGCGGCGTGACATTAGAAGATCCGGCCCGATATTTTTTCCGGCCGGATTTTGAGCTATTTTATGGTCACTCGTGACGCCGCCCCGATCCGCCCACGTTGAGAGCAAAGGCCCGCAGCCATGAACCATTCCGTTTCCTTCGAGGACGATATCGACGGCGACACGCTGCATGAAGAATGCGGCGTCTTCGGCATTCTGGGACATCCGGATGCGGCTGCCTTGACGGCCCTCGGCCTGCACGCCCTACAGCATCGCGGCCAGGAGGCGGCCGGCATCGTTTCATTCGACGGTCAGCGCTTCCATTCCGAGCGACGGATGGGTCTCGTCGGCGATCACTACACCGATCCCGCAACTCTTGCCCGCCTGCCCGGCGACCGCTCCATGGGCCATGTGCGTTATTCGACGACGGGCGACGCCGTGCTTCGCAACGTGCAGCCGCTATTCGCCGAACTGGAAGTCGGCGGCATCGCCATCGCTCATAACGGCAACTTCACCAACGGCTTGACCATGCGGCGGCAACTGATCGCCGATGGTGCCATTTGTCAGTCGAATTCGGATACCGAAGTCGTTCTTCACCTTATTGCACGTTCCAAGCAGGCTTCCTCTTCCGACCGCTTCATCGATGCCATCAGGCAGATGGAAGGCGGCTATTCGATGCTCGCCATGACGCGCACGAAGCTGATCGCAGCGCGCGACCCGATCGGCATCCGGCCGCTTGTCATGGGTGAACTCGACGGCAAGCCGATCTTCTGCTCGGAAACCTGCGCGCTCGACATCATCGGCGCAAAATACATTCGGGACGTTGAAAACGGTGAAGTGATCATCTGCGAGATCCAGCCCGATGGTTCGATCACCATCGACGCACGCAAGCCGGACGTTTCGCAGCCCGAGCGTCTCTGCCTGTTCGAATATGTCTATTTTGCCCGTCCCGATTCCGTTGTCGGCGGCCGCAACGTCTATGTTGCGCGCAAGAACATGGGCATCAATCTCGCCAAGGAAGCTCCCATCGAGGCCGATGTCGTCGTGCCTGTGCCGGACGGCGGCACGCCGGCGGCGATCGGCTATGCGCAGGAAAGCGGCATTCCCTTCGAACTCGGCATCATCCGCAACCATTATGTCGGCCGTACCTTCATCGAGCCGACGCAGCAGATTCGCGCCTTCGGCGTGAAGCTCAAGCATTCCGCCAACCGTGCCATCATCGAAGGCAAGCGCGTCGTGCTGGTCGACGATTCCATCGTGCGCGGCACGACGTCCGTGAAGATCGTGCAGATGATCCGCGATGCCGGCGCCAGCGAAGTGCATATCCGCGTCGCCAGCCCGATGATCTTCCATCCGGACTTCTACGGCATCGACACGCCGGACGCCGACAAGCTGCTCGCCAATCAGTACAGCAACCTGAAGGCCATGTGCGATTTCATCGGTGCGGATTCGCTGGAATTCCTGTCGATCGACGGGCTCTACCGTGCCGTGGGCGGCGAGCCGCGCAACAATGCGCAGCCGCAGTTCACCGATCATTATTTCACCGGGGATTATCCGACCCGCCTGCTCGACAGGGAAAGCACCAGCAACGTGCGCAAGCTTTCCGTTCTCGCCAGCAACGGCTGACACGCCCAAGTAACGGCCGAGAGGGGCATTTCGCCCCTTTCCCTTCCCTTACATATCCGGATCCAGGCAGCATGAGCGTCAACCTCAAGGACAAGATCGCCCTCATCACCGGCGCATCGCGCGGTATCGGCTATTTCACGGCGTTGGAACTGGCCAAGGCCGGCGCGCATGTGATCGCCTGCGCCCGCACGGTCGGCGGGCTTGAAGAGCTTGACGATGCCATCAAGGCTGTCGGCGGCTCGGCAACTCTGGTGCCCTTCGACCTTGCCGACATGAATGCCATCGACGCGCTCGGCGCCTCCATCTTCGAGCGCTGGGGCAAACTCGACATCCTCGTCGCCAATGCCGGTGTTCTCGGCGTGATTTCGCCGATTGGCCATGTGGAGGCCAAGGTGTTCGAGAAGGTGATGACGATCAATGTCACCGCCACATGGCGGCTGATCCGTTCCGTCGAGCCGCTGCTGATGCGCGCCGATGCCGGCCGCGCCGTCATCCTCTCCTCGGCCGCCGCCCATCGCTGCCGACCGTTCTGGGGTCCCTATTCCGCCTCCAAGGCGGCTGTCGAAGCTTTGGCCCGCACCTGGGCCGGGGAAACACAGAGCACGCCGCTGCGCATTACCAGCGTCGATCCGGGCGCTACCCGTACCGCCATGCGCGCCCAGGCGATGCCCGGCGAAGACCCGGATACGCTGCCGCATCCGCGAGAGGTCGCCCAGGCGATCGTCCCGCTCACCGGCACAGACGTCACTGAAACCGGCAAGCTTTTCGTCGTGCGCGAGAACAGGCTCGTCGACTACCGGATGCCGGAATAAAAACATCCCAGGCCTTTACCTGAGGCGCCTTATCCCTACTTGACCAAATTCATCCGGCGCGCGATAAAGCCGCCCATGAAAACGGTTATCTGCATTATCTGCCGGAAGATTATTCACTAGCGTTTCGCTGGCCTGGCCGTTTTCGTCTCCCAAAATCCAAGATGACAAACGTCCGGCCTGCCGGTGACGGTATTTTTTCGGATTTATGCCTTGGGAGAGTGATATGGCCGCCGAGCCGCAATTGAAGTTCTACAACACGCTGACGCGCGAAAAGGTCGATTTCCAGCCGATCGACCGCGACAACGTCCGCATGTATGTCTGCGGCCCGACGGTCTATGATTTCGCCCATATCGGCAATGCCCGCCCGGCGATCGTTTTCGACGTGCTGTTCCGGCTGCTGCGGCATGTCTACGGCGAGAGCCAGGTCACCTATGTCCGCAACATCACCGACGTCGATGACAAGATCAACGCGCGCGCGCTCCGCGACCATCCCGGCCTGCCGCTGAATGATGCGATCCGCCTGGTGACGGAAAAGACCGAGCGGCAGTACCGTGAGGATACGACGGCGCTCGGCTGCCTGGAGCCGTCGGTACAGCCGCGGGCGACCGACAATATCGCGCAAATGATCGCGATCATCGAAACGCTGATCGAGAAGGGCCACGCCTATCGCGCGGCCGGTGAAGTGCTGTTCGACACCAAGTCGATGGCCGACTACGGCCAGCTTTCGAAGCGCAATCTCGATGAGCAGCAGGCTGGCGCCCGCGTCGCCGTCGACGAACACAAGAAGAGCCCTGGCGATTTCGTGCTCTGGAAGCTGTCGGATGAAAACGAGCCGGGCTGGGAAAGCCCCTGGGGCCGCGGCCGTCCGGGCTGGCATATCGAATGCTCGGCCATGAGCGGGCGCTATCTCGGCAATGTCTTCGACATTCACGGCGGCGGGCTCGACCTGATCTTCCCGCACCATGAAAACGAAATCGCCCAGTCGCGCTGCGCGCATGGCACGCATGCCATGGCGAATGTCTGGATGCATAACGGCTTCGTGCAGGTCGAAGGCCGCAAGATGTCGAAATCGGAAGGCAATTTCGTCACCATCCACGAATTGCTGCAGACGGACAAGCTCGGCGGGCGGACCTGGCCGGGCGAGGTGCTGAGGCTTGCCATGCTGATGACGCATTATCGCGAGCCGATCGACTTCTCAGTGAAGCGCCTGGAGGAGGCCGAACGGCTGATCGCCAAATGGCCGTCTGCCGACCTGAGCGGCGCGGCTCCGGATGAAACCGTGCTTGCCGCACTCGGCGACGACCTTAACACCGTCGCCGCCATCCAGGCACTGCATGCCCTGGCACAGACCGCCAATGCCGATGCCAGCCTCCTGCCGGTCTTCGCGGCCAGCGCCGATCTTCTCGGCCTGCTGCCGAAGAAGGCAGAGATCGACGAAGCTGTGGTCGCAGAGATTGATGCCAAGGTGCGCCAGCGTCTGGAGTTGCTGAAGGCAAAGAACTTCGCCGAGGCTGACAAGCTTCGTGAGGAGCTGACGGCCATGGGCATCCAGCTCAAGGACGGCAAGGATGCGGCGACGGGCGAGCGCATCACGACTTGGGAGATCAAGCGGTGAACCTGGTTACCCCCCTCTGTCACTTTCGTGACATCTCCCCCACTAGGGGGGAGATTGGGGGGAGTTTGCCGCGCCTCTTCTCAAAACCAAGGAGCATAGTCTCCACGGATTCGATCTTCGTTTGTGCTGGGCGAGTGCTACGAGTTAACAATCTCCCCCCTTGTGGGGGAGATGTCCCGGCAGGGACAGAGGGGGGTAACTTGCCGCATACTCCAGTCCCGCCGAAGATCCGCAGCAGTGCCCGCCGCATGCGCAAGGTGATGACGGACGCGGAACTTCGGCTCTGGAATGAATTGCGCGCCCACCGCCTCATGGGCCTCGGCTTTCGCCGTCAGCTGCCCATCGCCGGCTATATCGTCGATTTCGCCTGCCCTTCTGAAAAACTCATCGTCGAAGTCGATGGCTCCCAGCATGGCAATGACCACGATCAGACCTATGACAAGGTTCGCACCCGCCGTCTCGAAGCCGAGGGCTGGACTGTCCTGCGCTTCTGGAATGACGATGTTCTGAAGGATATCGATAACGTCTGCATGCATATTCTCATCGTCGGCGGAAAGGATAGGTCATGACCGCCTCGACCTACACCGGCGGCTGTCAGTGCGGCGCGGTTCGCTTCCGGGTGCGGGGTGAGCTGACGGACGCCTCCATCTGTCACTGCCGCATGTGTCAGAAGGCCTTCGGCGCCTATTATGCGCCGCTGGTTTCGGTGCGCGGCACCGAGCTTACATGGACACGTGGGGAGCGGAAGGCATTTCAATCGTCCAACTTTGTGAAGCGCGGCTTCTGCGGGGATTGCGGCACGCCACTGACCTATGAGGCGCCCGATGGCATCGCAGTTGCGGCCGGCGCGTTCGACGATCCCTCGCAACTGCCGCCTGTCGTGCAATATGGTACGGAAGCCAAGATCGGCTTCGTCGATCGGCTGCATCTGCTGCCTGGACACCGGACGGAAGAGGACGCCGAGCAAGCGCCCTTCGTGCTTGAACTTGTGTCATATCAGCATCCTGATCACGATACGGCAGCATGGCCACCGGAGGGCGGCAAATGACGATGACAGCGGGACATAGCGGCGGATGCCAATGCGGTGCGGTTCGCTATCGCACCGCCAGTGCGCTCGGCTATCCGCATCTTTGCCATTGCCGCATGTGCCAGAAGGCCTCCGGCAATTACGCCCTGCCGCTGGGGAGTGCCAAGCGTGTCGATTTCGAGCTGACGCGCGGCGAACCCTCATGGTTTCATTCGTCCGATCTCGTGCGCCGTGGCTTTTGCGGCACTTGCGGTACGCCATTGCTCTATGACGTTCCAGGCACGGATTCCATCAATGTGACACTTGGCTCGCTGGACGAGCCAGCGGCGGTCCAACCCATCGCGCAATCGAACCGCGCAGGAAAAATGCCCTGGTTCCAGGCGCTCGATACGCTGCCGATGGAACCCGATGAGGATAGCTCAGATCGTGCGATATCGATCAAGCTCTCCAATCATCAACATCCCGATCACGATACCTCAAGCTGGCCAGAGGAGAAGCACGATGAGTGAAGCCATCAGAAGCGGAGGATGCCAATGCGGCGCTGTGCGGTTTCGCATTCGCGGCGAGCTCGGCCGCCCGTCGATCTGCCATTGCCGCATGTGCCAGAAGCAGTTTGGCAATTTCTTCTCCGCGCTTGTTACCGCCCCTGAAGACGGCGTGGAATGGACGCGCGGCGAGCCGACCTATTTCCAGTCCTCCGTTAACATCGATCGCGGCTTCTGCAAGAACTGCGGCACACCGCTGACATACCGTCATCCCGGCGGCCTCGAAATTGCCATCGGCGCCTTCGACGAGCGCGATGATCTCGCCCCGCAGATCCAGGTCAACCATGCTTATCGCCTGCCCTGGGTGGAGACGATCTTCGAAAAACCCGCCTATCAGGATCCGGACTTCTACTCGCGGCAGGAGCAAATCATTTCCTTCCAGCATCCCGACCACGACACGGATGTCTGGCCGGCGGAAGGGCTGAAAATATGACCGAGCTCCTGCGCACATTTTATCCGGAAATCGAACCCTATGCCTCCGGTCACCTCGATGTCGGCGACGGTCATGTGATCTATTGGGAACGCGTGGGAACGCCCGGCGCCAAGCCCGCCGTCTTCCTCCATGGCGGCCCGGGCGGCGGCATTTCGCCCAGCCATCGTCGCGTATTCGATCCCACGCTTTACGACGTGACCCTATTCGACCAGCGCGGCTGCGGGCGCTCGACGCCGCATGCGGGCCTGGAGGCCAATACGACTTGGCATCTGGTCGACGATATCGAGCGGCTGCGCAAAATGGCCGGTGTGAAGAAATGGCTTGTATTCGGCGGCTCCTGGGGCTCGACGCTGGCGCTCGCCTATGCCGAAACGCATCCGGATCGCGTTTCCGAGCTGGTGGTGCGCGGCATCTATACGCTGACCAAAGCCGAACTCGACTGGTATTATCAGTTCGGCGTCTCCGAGATGTTCCCCGACAAATGGGAGCGCTTCATTGCCCCGATCCCACCGGAAGAGCGTCATGAGATGATGGCCGCTTACCATCGGCTGCTGACGCATCCGGACAAGGCTGCCCGCCTGGAAGCCGCGAAGGCATGGTCGATATGGGAAGGCGAGACGATCACGCTTCTGCCGGAGCCGGCGGTCGGCGCCCAGTTCGAGGATGCAGAATATGCACATGCCTTCGCTCGCATCGAGAACCATTTCTTCGTCAATGCCGGCTGGCTCGAAGAGGGCCAGCTTTTGCGCGACGCCTACAAGCTGAAGGACATTCCCGGCGTCATCGTCCATGGCCGTTACGATATGCCCTGCCCCGCCAAATATGCCTGGGCGCTGCACAAGGCCTGGCCGAAAGCGGAATTTCATCTGATCGAGGGCGCAGGCCATGCCTCGTCGGAGCCTGGCATTCTCGATCAGCTGATCCGCGCGACGGATAAGTTTGCCGGGAAAGTATAATGCCGAAAAAAGCCCCTCACCCTAGCCCTCTCCCCGCTCGCGGAGAGGGAATAAGCTCACAAGACGTTCGCCCCGTGGAAACGGGGAGAGGACGGATGAGGGGCAACCCACGATCAAACCGGTTCGCCGGAGGAACAGTATGACACGCGAAAAAATCTATCTCTTCGACACGACGCTCCGCGATGGCCAGCAGACGCCCGGCGTCGATTTTTCGGTCGAGGACAAGATTGCCATTGCGACCATGCTGGATGAGTTCGGCCTGGACTACATCGAAGGCGGCTATCCCGGCGCCAATCCGACGGATACGGCTTTCTTCAACGAGAAGCGCACGACATCGGCCTCCTTCGTCGCCTTCGGCATGACGAAGCGCGCCGGCATCTCCGCCTCCAACGATCCCGGCCTTGCGAGCTTACTGCAGGCGAAATCCGACGCGATCTGTTTCGTCGCCAAGAGCTGGGACTATCACGTCAAGGTGGCGCTCGGCTGTACCAATGAGGAGAACCTCGAAAGCATCGCAGAAAGCGTCAAGGCAGCCGGCAATGCCGGCAAGGAGGCTCTCGTCGATTGCGAGCATTTCTTCGACGGTTACAAGGCCAATCCGACCTACGCGCTTGCCTGCGCCAAGACGGCCTATGATGCCGGAGCTCGCTGGGTCGTACTCTGCGACACCAATGGCGGCACGCAGCCGCCGGAGATCCGGGCTATCGTCGAGGCCGTCATCGCCTGCGGCGTTCCCGGGCACTGTCTTGGCATCCATGCCCATAATGACACCGGCCAGGCCGTTGCCAATTCGCTTGCTGCGGTCGAGGCCGGCGTTCGGCAAATCCAGGGCACGCTGAACGGCATCGGTGAGCGCTGCGGCAACGCCAACCTGATCACGTTGATCCCGACGCTGGCGCTGAAAAGAGCCTATAGCGAACGTTTCGAAACGACGATCGACGCCGAACGGCTGGTGGGCCTAACCGGCCTTTCACATGCCTTCGACGAGCTGCTGAACCGCTCACCTGACCATCAGGCTCCGTATGTCGGCGCCTCTGCCTTTGCCACCAAGGCCGGCATCCACGCCTCGGCGCTGCTGAAGGACCCGCGCACCTATGAGCACGTGCCGCCGGAGAGTGTAGGCAACTTCCGCAAGGTTATGGTCTCCGACCAGGGCGGCAAGTCGAACTTCATCAACGCGCTGAAGCGGCGCGGCATCGAGGTCGGCAAGGACGACCCCAAGCTCGACCAGCTGATCCAGATCGTCAAGGAACGTGAAGCGACAGGCTATGCTTACGAAGGCGCGGACGCGAGCTTCGAGCTTCTGGCGCGGCGCACGCTCGGCACCATCCCGGAGTTCTTCGCGATCGATGGTTTCCGCGTCATGGTCGAACGCCGCTTCGATTCCCACGGCCGGGTGAAAATCGTCTCGGAAGCGGTGGTCAAGATCATCATCGATGGCGAGACCATCATGTCGGTGGCCGAAGGTGATGGCCCGGTCAACGCGCTCGACCTGGCGCTGCGCAAGAATTTCGGCAAATACCAGCATGAGATCGACGACCTGGAACTGGCGGACTTCAAGGTGCGTATCCTCAACGGCGGTACGGAGGCCATAACCCGAGTCCTGATCGAATCCACCGATAGCGACGGCGTGCGCTGGTGGACTGTCGGCGTTTCGGAAAACATCATCGACGCGTCGTTCCAGGCGCTGATGGATTCCGTCATCTATAAGCTGATGAAAAACCGCCATATGGCAGGCAGAATAGCGGCGGAGTGATCCGCCGCCCATCAAAAAGCTTGACGATGCCGTCAAGGAAATGAATTAGCCATGCCGCATGCATTGGAGTAATCCCGTCTCAAATAATTGTGAAAGACGGGAAAATTCATGGCCACCGACGCGGTCGAACCTGAAATCAAGAACAACGACGCTATCCGCGGCTTCGGCTTTGCGATGACGGCCTATCTCTTCTGGGGCATCCTGCCGCTCTATATGAAGGCGCTGGCGCATATCCCGGCTTTCGAGGTCATTGCCCATCGCATCGTCTGGTCGGTCCCCGTCGCAGGCATCGTGCTGCTGGCGCTCGGTCGCCTGGGTGACGTGAAGGCGGCGTTTCGCAATCCGCGCACGATCGCCATGGCATCGCTGACGGCAGCGCTCGTCACCATCAACTGGGGAACCTATGTCTGGGCGATCGGCGCCGGCCATTCGCTCGATGCTGCCCTCGGCTACTTCATCAATCCGCTATTCAGCATTGCGCTCGGCGCCATCCTGCTCAAGGAAAAGCTTGCGCCGACGCAGATCGTCGCGATCTGCCTTGCAGCCGCCGCCGTCATCATCCTGACGGTGAAAGCCGGCACCCTGCCCTGGGTCGCGTTGTCACTGACCTTCTCCTGGGGCTTCTATGCCTTTTTCCGCAAGACCCTGCCTGTGGGAGCCAATCAGGGCTTCTTCATCGAGGTGCTGCTGCTCTGCATCCCGGCAGCATTTTACATCCTCTATCTGGAAGCGCGCGGCGAAGGCCACTTTTACCAGACCGGCATTTCGGATACGGCGCTTCTGCTCGGCTGCGGACTCGTGACGGCGCTTCCGCTGATGATCTTCGCCAATGGCGCGAAGCTTCTGAGAATGTCGACCATCGGCATTATGCAGTATATCGTGCCGACCATGGTCTTCCTGATCGCCGTCTTTCTGTTCAAGGAACCCTTCGGAACGACGCAGCTCGTTGCATTTTCGCTGATCTGGGCCGGTCTCGTGCTCTACAGCTGGTCGATGCTGCGTCAGAGCAGAGGAGGCTAACCAGCGGGCCTGGTTAGCAGATCCCCAATCAAAGCTTGGAAATGACGGCCTCTTCGCCGCCGCGGTCGCCATGCGTCTCGGCGGCGTGTTTGCGGATGGCCGGAATGATATCGGCGATCTTGTCGATGACGAGAGGCTGGACGCGATGGGCGGTATGGACGAAACCTTCTTCCGTCATATGGCGGATAAGCTCCATCATCGGGTCCCAGAAACCATTGATATTGGCGAAGACCATCGGCTTTTCGTGACGGCCGAGCTGACCCCAGGTCATGATCTCGACGATCTCTTCCAAGGTGCCGATGCCGCCCGGCAATGCCACGAAGGCGTCGGCGCGCTCGAACATGCCGTGTTTGCGCGCATGCATATCAGGCGTTATGATGAGTTCGTCGAGTTGACCGAGCGAATGGCGCGTCGCTTCCATATCGACCAGAAATTCCGGAATGATGCCGGTGACCTGACCGCCGTGCGACAGCACGCCGCTCGCGACAGCGCCCATGATGCCCTTCGTTCCGCCGCCATAGATCAAACGCAGGCCGTTTTCGGCAATGCTTTTGCCCAGTTCGCGGCCGGCAGCCATGTGGGACGGATCGCGCCCCGGCCGCGAGCCGCAATAGACGCAAATGGTTCGAATTGGCGTGGAATCGTCGGTCATGAATGCAAACAACTATGCTGCAGATGCTCAGTCAAGATTTTTCAAAGGAAAACTTGTGCCGGGACATGCGAAAATGGCTTAGAAAGCTTGTAAAAGCAGGCGAAATCGCTAGCAATTTCAGGAGTTGCGACGACTTCGCCGCGTGGAGATGAATGATGATGAAGAACCGTGCCGGTTGGCTGGCTCTGTTGGTATTGGCAGTGGCGACCTTGTTGATGGTCTTTTTCGTGATGCCACGCATCAACGGCGACAAGACTCCGATCGGCAATGTTGTCAATCAGGCCGGCAACGCGGTGAAGAATACCATCGACCAAAACGCGCAAAAGGCCGGCGAGACCGCCGAGAGCGCGACCAAGGCCACGCAGAATGCCGCATCGACCGCCGTCAATACTGCAGACCTCGCGAAGAAGCTGACCGACCTGACGGGCGCGGCGACCGCTTCGCTGGCCGATTTGAAGGCACTCTTCAAGGACGGCAATGCACCGGCCCAGGATGCCTTCACGGCTGCGAAGACGAAAGCGATTACCGCGCTGCAACCGATCGTCGGCTTCGCGCTCCCCGAAGGGATCGACGCAACGACGACGGGACTCGTTAAGAAAGCGCAGGACGGTGCAGGCAAGGCGCTCGCCATCATCCAATCTCTTCCGGAAAACCCAGCCGAAGCCAGTGTGGCGATCGACAAGGCTTTCGCAGCGTTGACAGGCAAACAGGCGCCCGAGACCGACGCGGCTGCCAATCCTCGCGTACCGTCATTCGACGTGTTGCGCGTCGAGCCGGATGGCTCGACGGTTATCGCCGGTTCGGCCGAGCCAAATGCCAAGCTGGAAATCGTCGACGGCGAAAAGGTCGTCACGACGATCAATGTCGGCCCGAGCGGCGACTTTGCCGCCGTACTCGACAATCCGCTGCCACCTGGAGACCACGAACTGGTACTGCGCGCCACCGGCAAGGACGGCAAGGCCGTCAATTCCGAGGAAGTCGCCACCGTCTCCGTGCCGAAGGACAATTCCACCCAGGTCCTTGCGATGGTGTCGAAGCCAGGCGCTGCAAGCCGCATCATCACCGCGCCTTCCGCCAAGCAGGGCCGCGTGACCGCCGGCGAACAGGACGCGTCGGCAGCCGACGCACAGGCCAAAGCGACGGATAAGCCGGCAGCCACGGCAGATGCCAAGCCGCAACAGGATGGTACAGCGATCGCATCCGCCAATCCTGCGGCAGGCGCGGCAACACCGCCCGCAGCGAAGGTGGAGGCGGATCAAGACGTCATGGTCAACGCGGTGGAGATCGAAAACAACCATATCTTCGTTGCCGGCACCACGAAGCCAAATGCAAAAGTCCGTGCCTATGCCGACGACAAGCTGATCGGTGAGAACGTCGCGGGTGCAGACGGTCACTTCGTCGTAGACGGACCCATGCCTCTTGCTGTCGGCGATCACAAAATCCGCGTCGATGTACTCGATGGAGCCGGCAAAGTGGTGGTGCGGACCAGCGTCAACTTCACGCGCCCCGAAGGCAATCAGGTGACGGTCGCGGCGCAGACACCCGCCGCCGCCAATGGTCAGGCGCAGGCGACCATGGCAAACATGGTACCGCTTGACGAGGGTGAGCTTACCAAGCTCAAGGAAGACGCTGGCAAAGCTTTTGCGCTGCTCAAGGGCCTCTTTACCGACGGCAAGCAGCCGAATGCAGAACAGCTCGCAGCCGCCCGCTCCGGCACGGAAATAGCGCTCAAGTCGCTGTCGGAATTCCGGCCGACCATCAGCGCCAGTGCTATGCTGAAAAAGGCTGCGGCCGACGCTTCAAGCGCGGCCTCCAGGGCGCTTGCCACCTTGGTGGCTTTGCCGAAAGATCCGAAATCGGTCGGCGCGGCGCTGCCTGGGCTCGAACAGATGATCGCTGTTATCACGGAGCCTGTTCAGACGGCACCGGCACAGCCGAACACAGAGGTCTCATCCAACGACAGCGGCCCGAAGACGATCGAGCAGGCACCGCTGTCGCAGGACACCAATGCCGTCATCATCCGTCGCGGCGATACGCTGTGGCAGATCTCGCGCCGCATCTACGGTGCGGGTGTGCGCTATACAACCATCTATCTGGCCAACGAGGACCAGATCAACAATCCGGACCGGATCCTGCCGGGACAGGTCTTCGGCCTGCCAAAGGACGCATTGCCGAATGCCGAGGAGCTTCATCGCAAGCGGCTTTCGGGTGAGCATCTCTAGCGGCAACGACCGTCCATCGTGAACATTGGCCGCGGCCAGGCTCATCAGCGACTGGCCGCTGCTTTTATACGGTATGAAAATAGTATAAGCGTCGCCCGACCCCCATAGCCTTCGCGTAATGGCCATGTCTTGGCTATGAAGGCTTGCCAGTCGGCTGTGCAAAGACTGTCACGCCCGGCTGCCCAATCATTCGCCGGAGACGGACATGGCAGGCCAGAAGAAAACCATATCGGCGGATTCCAGCAATCCATTGAACACCATCGTCAATCTCTGGCCCTATATGTGGCCGAGCGGGCGCATGGATCTGAAGATGCGGGTGGTCTGGGCGACCGTTTTCCTGCTGGTCTCGAAATTCTTCCTGCTGCTGGTCCCCTACTTCTTCAAATGGTCCGTCGATGCGCTGAACGGCAAGCTCGACATGCAAGGCATACTGCCTGCGTTCCTCGTCGGCGCTATCGCCTTGATCATCGCCACGAACGCGACACGCCTGATCCAGCTCGGCCTCAACCAGCTGCGCGATGCCCTGTTTGCAAGCGTCGGCCAATATGCGGTGCGCCAGCTCGCCTACAGGACCTTCGTGCACATGCACGAGCTCTCGCTGCGTTTCCATCTGGAGCGCAAGACAGGCGGCCTCTCGCGCATCATCGAGCGCGGCACGAAGGGCATCGAGACGATCGTCCGCTTCACGATCCTCAACACCTTTCCGACCTTCATCGAATTCCTGCTGACCGCCATCATCTTCTGGCGCGGCTATGGCTTTTCCTATCTCGCGGTCACGGCTGTCACGGTCTGGCTCTACATCTGGTTCACCGTCAAGGCGAGCGACTGGCGCATCTCCATCCGCCGGACGATGAACAACAGCGACACCGATGCCAACACCAAAGCGATCGATTCGCTGCTGAACTTCGAGACGGTCAAATATTTCGGCAACGAGGAGATGGAAGCCAGACGCTTCGATCAATCGATGGAGCGATATGAAAAGGCAGCCACCAGCGTCTGGACGTCACTTGGCTGGCTGAACTTCGGCCAAGGTTTGATCTTTGGCCTCGGCACGACAGTGATGATGGTCATGTCCGGCTGGTCGGTCCTCAACGGCCAACACACGGTTGGCGATTTCGTCTTCATCAACGCCATGCTGCTGCAGCTCTCCGTGCCGCTCAACTTCATCGGCTTCGTCTATCGCGAAATACGCCAGGGCCTGACCGATATCGAGGAAATGTTCGACCTGCTCGAAGTCCAGCCGGAGGTGGTCGATGCACCTGATGCCAAAGAGCTCGTCATCGGCAATGGCGCGATCGCGTTCAAGGACGTGCATTTCGCCTATGATCCGGCGCGACCCATCCTGAAGGGCATCTCCTTCGAGGTGCCGGCCGGCAAGACGGTCGCCGTCGTCGGGCCTTCGGGCGCCGGGAAATCGACGCTGTCGCGCCTGCTCTATCGTTTCTATGATGTGCAGAGCGGCACGATCACCATTGACGGCCAGGATTTGCGAACCGTCACGCAGAAAAGCCTGCGCAAGGTCATCGGCATGGTGCCGCAGGATACCGTGCTCTTCAACGACACCATCGCCTACAACATCCGCTATGGCCGGCCGGGCGCGAGCGAAACGGAAGTGACTGGAGCAGCGGAGATCGCCCAGATCGGCGATTTCATCCGTCAGCTGCCTGAAGGTTTCGAGACCAAGGTCGGCGAACGCGGTCTTAAATTGTCCGGCGGCGAGAAACAGCGCGTGGCGATCGCGCGCACCGTTCTCAAATCGCCGCCGGTTCTGATCCTCGACGAGGCGACCTCGGCGCTCGATACGACGACCGAGCGCGAAATACAGGCCGCCCTCGACGTCGTCTCCAAGAACCGCACGACGCTCGTCATCGCGCATCGGCTGTCGACCGTCATCGGCGCGGATGAGATCATCGTGCTGAAAAGCGGCGTCATCGCCGAGCGTGGCACACATGCCGATCTTCTGGCGCGAAACGGCCTCTACGCCTCCATGTGGAACCGCCAGCGCGAGGCGACGCAGGCCGAGGAGCATCTGAAGCAAGTGCGTGAGAGCGACGATCTGGGCGTTATCGACCGGCTGGCACCGGCAAAGTGAGAAAGCCCGAGAGACGTTGCATTCTGCGCCTCGATGGCAAGCGGGGGAACGCGGCGGTTATGCACCGATTGTTGTCACGAGACTGAGATGACAGCTTGCTAGGTACGAGGGTCTTTTTCAACGGAGCCCCCCAAATGCGTACTTTTGCCAAAGCTTTAAGCCTGTTGCTCGTTGTCGGCCTGGCCTCGCCGGTTTTCGCCGAGGATGCCAAGCCTTTCGCCGATGCCAAGGAGATCAACCTCCTCGATCTGCTGCCGCCGCCGCCCGCCAATGATTCCGCGCAGATGAAGGCGGAACTCGGCGAAATCCTGACGATCCAGGTGACCCGCACGCCGGAAATGGCGGCTCGCGCCGTGGCGGACGCCGAAGAGAACGTCTGGCGCTTCTCAGACGTCATCGACAATCCGAAATTCACCAAGGAAAATCTGCCGAAGTTCTCGGCCTTCTTCGATCGCGTCGTCGAGACTGAAGGCGCCGTCGTCGATCCGGCCAAGGATGTCTGGAAGCGCCCGCGCCCGCATCTCTACAGCGATCTGGTCAAGCCGATCGTACCGCTCTCCAAGTCCGGCTCCTATCCGTCCGGCCACACCACGGTCGGCACGCTGATGGGCATCGTGCTTGCCAACATGGTGCCGGAAAAGCGCGCCGCCATCATGGCTCGCGCCTGGGAATACGGCCATAATCGTATCGTCGGCGGCATCCACTATGCTTCCGATATCGAAGCCGGCCGCATTGCAGGCACCGTCATCGCCGAAACCATCATGACGCATGAGGACTACAAGACCGAGTATGAGGGCGCCAAGGCTGAACTGCGCGCCGCTCTCGGCCTCTGATTTCCGATCGGCCGACGCAGTACACAGGAGGCCGCCGCCATCGGCGGCCTTTTCATTGCGTCCCACACGGGTTTCCACAGGCCGCACTTTTCAAGTCAGGGGAACGTTGGCATCTTGCTCGACGCGGATTGCATTGAGGACGAGCGCGCGAAACCATTGCCCATGACAGAGTTTGCCTGTAGTCACGCTCGACTGGTATTCAGAGCAAGACCGCTTATCTTGTTCTCATTCTTTTGACTGGCATGATCTTGTCGAGGACCGAAAGTCGGTTCCTGACGGGAATGCCCTAACGGAGTAGGCCATAGATGAGCTTGATGAACAGCGTACGCAATGTCATCGTTCCCGTACACAAGGAGGGCTATCCCTTCGTTGCAGGCTTCTTCGTCGCGTCGCTGGTGCTCGGTTGGATCTTCAAGCCGCTCTTCTGGATCGGCCTGATCCTGACGCTGTGGTGCGCCTATTTCTTCCGCGATCCCGAACGCATGACACCTCAGGACGATGATCTGACGATATCGCCGGCAGACGGCAAGGTTTCGAGCGTGCAAATGGTGACGCCGCCGGCCGAGCTCAACCTCGGCAGCCAGCCGATGCTGCGCATCTCGATCTTCATGAACGTCTTCGATTGCCATGTGAACCGTTCGCCGATGCGCGGCCGCATCACAAACGTCGCCTATCGCCAGGGCAGCTTCCTCAATGCCGAACTCGACAAGGCCAGCGAACAGAATGAACGCAACGGCCTTGTCATCGAAACAAAGCATGGCGAAATCGGCGTCGTGCAGATTGCCGGCCTCGTTGCCCGCCGCATTCTTTGCTTCGTCCATCCGAACGAGCCGCTGGATGCCGGCGAGCGCATCGGTCTCATCCGCTTCGGCTCGCGCCTCGATGTCTTCCTGCCGGAAGGTGCTTCGCCGCGCGTTGCCGTCGGCCAGCGGGCGATCGCCGGTGAAACCGTCATTGCCGAATTCGGTTCGGCCAAAGGCGCAACCATTAGCCGCCGTAGCTGAAGTGTAGGAATACGAGCGAGATGAAGACGCCTTTTCCGCCTTTCGAGCCGCACGGGCCCAACGACGAAGCGCGCGGACCGCGTCTCCGGGAAATTCCGTTGCGGCTGATCGTGCCGAACATGATCACCGTGCTGGCAATCTGCTCGGGTCTGACGGGCATTCGCCTCGCTTTCGAAAATCGCTACGAACTCGCCGTCGTGGCCGTGCTGGTCGCTGCCTTCCTCGACGGCATCGACGGGCGCGTCGCGCGACTGATGAAGGCCACCTCGAAATTCGGCGCGCAGATGGATTCGCTCGCCGACATCGTCAACTTCGGCGTTGCCCCGGCGCTCGTCGTCTACGTGTTCCTCCTCGATCAGGCCCGCTCGCTCGGCTGGATCGCGGCGCTGATCTATACGATCGCCGCCGGACTGCGGCTTGCGCGCTTCAACGTCATGGCCGAGCGCGAGCATAAGGCGTCTTGGCAATCGGAATATTTCGTCGGCGTCCCCGCGCCTGCCGGCGCCATGCTGGTGCTGGCACCTGTTTATCTCGGCTTTCTCGGCCTGACGCCGGACCGCACCTTCGCCTTATGGGGTGCAGCCTACACCGTTCTCATCGGCTTCCTGCTGGTCAGCCGCCTGCCCGTATGGTCCGGCAAATCGGAAGGCAATGGCGTAAGGCGCGATCTGGTGCTGCCGATCATGCTCGGCCTTGTCGTCTATGTCGCGTTGCTGATGAGCTATACGTGGCATGTCATGGTCGTGACCGTCGTCATCTATTTGCTGTCCCTGCCCTTCGGCGCACGCTCCTGGGCGAAGAAATACGGCACCTACACCATCAATGGCCCCGCCGATCCCAATGTCGACGATTCCAACGACGATATCGGCCGGCATATCTAGCGCCGGCATATCAAACCGCTGCACAACAGTCCTCTGGCGGCACCGCAGCGCTGCAACCGCTAGTCTGTAAGTCTCCCTTATCAATCAGAGACATGACGATCGCTGATCGGCGCAATGGGAAGCCGGCTCGGCGGGATATTTCCGCAGATTCAAACATTGCGGCAGTGCGGATTCTACACGAGGTTTCGGCGCTAATCTCTCGAAATATGGTCGTTGTTTACAAAAGCTGATTGGAAAACGCCTTCGATTTGTCATGATTTACGACAAAAAGCACTACTCGACTGTGAATCGAAAAATGCTCCGAGGGAGCATGGTGAGGAGTGAAACATGACGCAGAAGAAAGACCCGCCGGCACAACCGCAGGCAAAGATCGATCCCAGCAAGCACTATCGTCCGCTGGGCCTGAAAGCCGTTCTTGCAGCCCATCTGATGCTGAAGACGAAGCCTCTCAAGAAGAAGATCGCCTGAAACTACAGTTCTGCCCGCCGCCGACCGATACCGGCAGGCAGCATTTCCGGTCACTGGCCGCCGAATGGCGGCCGCTCAGAGAAGGCTTAGCTGGCCATCATCCGGATCCGCCTTCTTCGGCGGCTTCCCGATCGGATCGAGCGTCACGGGTGTCTGCACATCCGGCCCCATATTGGCAACCTTGTTGACGCGATCCGAAACGGGGATCGCCTCGAAAAAATCCTCCTGGACCGGCTTTATCAGATCGAGGACATCGCGAGGCTCTTGAGTCTTGCAATCGAGCCAGCGGGCGAAATCTTCCGGCTTGATGACGACGGGCATGCGGTCATGGATGGACCGTATGGCGCTGTTTGCCGCCGTCGTCAGGATCGCACCCGTATCGACCTCGGAACCGTCGGCCGACGACCAGGTTTCCATCAGCCCTGCAAAAGCGATGACGCCGCCGCTGCGAGGCCGAATCCAATAGGCTTGCGACTTCTCGCCGCTTTCCTTCGACGGTCGATGCCATTCGTAGAAACCGGATGCCGGAACGAGGATACGACGATGGCGCATGGCCGCGCGAAAGGAGGCCTTGCCGATCGCCGTCTCCGCCCTCGCATTGATCAGCAGCGGGAATTCCTTGGGATCCTTCACCCAGTCGGGCATAAAGCCCCAGCGCACGAGCAGGGCGCGGCGATCCGGCAGGTTGCTGCCTGGCCGCTGCCTGTCGCCAGAGATGACAACGAGGATCGGCTGCGTCGGTGCGATATTATAGCGCGCGGGAAACCCGTCATTCAGCAGGACGCCGAGCGCTTCGCCCACCTGGTCTGCCGTCGATGTCAAAGCGAAACGTCCGCACATTGGGTCTGTTTTGCATCCGAGAAGCGGCGGGTCAAGCCCAAGGTCAGCCGCGTGGACCGAAGAGAATGATCCCCGCGCCGGCAAGGCAGATGGCGGCTCCAGAAATATCCCACCGGTCCGGCAGCCGCCCTTCGGCGAGCCAGAGCCAGAGAATGGAAGCAACGATATAGACGCCGCCATAGGCAGCAAAGGTGCGCCCGGCCGCCTCGCTCGGCACCAGTGCAAGCAGCCAGGCAAAGAGCGCCAGCGAGACGAGGCCGGGTGCGAGCCACCAGACGGGCTTCGACAGACGCAACCACGCCCAGAAGGCAAAGCAGCCCGCTATTTCGGCGAGAGCCGCCAAAGCATATAGCCCGTAGATCATCCCCGATCGTCCTTATATTCGGCGCATTGAGAATCGTCGCTTCGGCCGGGAGCGAGTTAAGGGGCTTTCCCGTGGGACAGCAAGTGCCGTTTCCTGTAGAAATGGCCGCAGATGGCTCATCGCCATCGCGCATCAATTTTCCTATCCGAATGTAAAGCGATCCATGACCTCCAATCCTCGCCCCGCGTCCTCTGCCATTCTCGAACGCAATGGTCGCTTCCTCTTGGTGTTGCGCAGCAACCCGCCGTCCGCCGATATGTACGCCTTTCCGGGAGGGCGGGCCGAAGAAGGAGAGACACCGGCCGAGGCGGCGCTGCGCGAATTCAAGGAGGAGACGGGCATATCTGCGCGCAATCCTCGCCTGTTCGAGACTTACGACCTGCGCTCCCATGCGGCAGACGGAACGCTGACGAGCCATTTCCTGCTTTCGGTCTTCCTTGTGGACGCCGATGAGGATGCGGTCGCCGAAGCCGCCGACGATGCGGCTGCCATCGGCTGGTACACGCTGGAGGAGTTGCGCACCCTGCCCGTTCCGGCCAGTGTGCTCGAATGTGTGGAACGACTTGCTGCAAAAAACGCATAGCTCGGCGCCGAAATTAACGATGCTGAGCAATATCGGCGTGGAAACCACCTGCCGCGCCTTGTTCCCGTCATGCTTGTCCGGTCAACATGGTTACATGATTCATAACAGCCTTGGCCGACCGCTTCTGATCTGCATCGCGCTTGCCGCAGCCTTCCCGGCTGCGGCACAGCCGGCAGCAAGCGCACCACCGGCACAGGCGGCCGATAATGCGAATGCCGAGCAGCCTGCGCCCTATGATGAGCAGCTCTCCCGGCTCTCCGAAATTCTCGGCTCGATCGACTATCTGCGCAATCTATGCAGCCCGACGCGGGAAGACGGATGGCGCGGCGACATGCAGCACTTGCTCGACACGGAGACCAAAAGCGAGCCGAAACGAAAGGAAAGGCTCACTGCGGCCTTCAACCGTGGATATCGGTCCTTTGCATCGGTTTACACGAATTGCACGCCGCAGGCCCGCACCGCGGAAGAGCGATACCGTAACGAAGGTGCAACACTGGCGACAGAAATCACCGCACGCTTTGGAAATTGACGATTTATTAACCTCTTTTCATAGCGAGCCGTGTCGTTTTGGGAAAAGGCTGATAGAGTTATTAAGCAAGTGGTAAGGACATGAACGTCTCGAGGAAAGAAACAATGGAAACCAGCCTGAACGAAATCGACGACATGATCGTTCATGAAAAGATGCAGGCAGCGCTGGAATACCAGAATGAAGCTTGGGCCGATGGCATGGCAGATGGCATCGAGCCCGAAATCATCGCCGACGCAGCCATCGCACACGCGATTCGCGAGACGATCCGGATTCAAGGGGAACAGGGCGCTGAAGCCTTGCTCGAATCACTGCGTGAACGCATGCTCGCTGGCGAATTCTCTCCGAACCGCACCCTGCAATAACAACCAGAGATTGCTAATGCGTATCTTTTCAGGCAATGCGCTCACCTGTTCCATTGCCTCCTTCGCTGCCGTAACCCTGTTTTTGGGCAGCACGGTCCTGCCGCTACCGGCCAGCGCCTTTTCTCAGCTCAATCCGCCAGCCCCCCAGGCGAAAGATACAGCACAGTCCGTACAGCAGAAGAACGAGAAGCCGATCGAGCAGGCGTTGGAAGCACCCGCCAACAATGCGCTGCCGGCGCCCGATCCATTGATCAACAAGCAGGCCGCCCAGAGCAGTAGTGGCGCTTCCAGTACCGGCAAATCGGTCGAATTCCTCTACGATATCGACAAGGCGCCGGAGCCGGTAAAGAAGCTGCGCGCGGCGATCGTCGAGGCCGCCGCTTCCGGTGATTTAGAACGCCTGCGCCCGCTGATGAATATCGGGGCGGGCCTGAAGCAGACGCAGGTTACCGCCGACGACCCCGGCGAAGATCCGATCAAGACGCTGCATGACCTTTCAGGCGATCCAGACGGCATCGAGATCCTGTCCATCCTCCTCGATATCATGTCGACGGGCTTCGCCCATGTCGGCCAGGGAACCCCTGATGAGGTCTATGTCTGGCCTTATTTCGCCGAGAAGGACATCAAAACGCTCTCCACGCCGGAGAAGGTCGATCTGATGCGCATCGTGACGGCCGGCGATTATGCCGACATGCTGGAATTCGGCGGTTATAATTTTTATCGCGTCGGCATCACGCCGGACGGCCGCTGGAAATTCTTCACCTCGGGCGAATGATCCGAAGGGGGAACTTGCGGTTCCCCGCCGAAGGCCCTACCTCTGCGTGATGAAGCATGTCGCGCAAAAGTGCGCAGCGGTTTTGCGGCAACGACATGCGCAAGATCAAAGACCTGAAGCGCAGGAAGCGATCTGAAAGATCGCAACGTGCTTTAGGTCAAATCAGCGGAACCATCATGTCAGCCGTATTCCTGAGAGAGCGCTCCTTCATCCGCATTGCCGGCGCGGAGGCGGAGACGTTCCTGCACAATCTCATCACCACCGATCTTGCCTCGCTCGGCACCGACGAGGCGCGCCCGGGCGCGCTGCTGACCCCGCAGGGCAAGATCCTGTTCGACTTCATGATCTGGCGAGATGGCACAGGATTTCTACTCGAAACTGACACGGCACAGCGGGAGGCTCTGCTGAAGCGTCTCACCATGTATCGCCTGCGCGCCAAGGTCGATTTCGTCGCGGAGGATACCCAGGGCGTTACGGTCGCGTGGGGAGATGACGCAACGCATGGACCGAAGGACAGCCGCTTCGCCAAGGCGGAAATTGTGCTGACCCGGACGCCCGGCGAGCACGGCAGCGACCCCGAGGCACTTTATGATGCGCTGCGGATCGCCAACGGCATCGCCGTTTCCGGCCGCGATTTCGCATTGCAGGACGCGTTCCCGCATGATGTGCTGATGGATCTGAACGGCGGGCTAGGCTTCCGCAAGGGCTGCTATATCGGTCAGGAAGTGGTTTCCCGCATGCACCATCGCGGAACGGCGCGCAGGCGTGTCGTCATCGTCAACGGCAGCGCCGAGTTGCCGCCTCCCGGTACGGAATTGATTGTCGGCAGCAAGCCGATCGGAACGCTCGGCTCGACCGCCGGCAATATGGGCCTTGCCATCGTCCGCATAGACCGGGCCGGCGAAGCCATCGCCGAAGAGGTTCCGATAAAGGCTGGCGAGGTCGACGTCACCGCGTCTCTTCCGGTCTGGTCCGGCCTCTCCTTCCCCACCCGCGCCGACGAGGCGTCGGCATGACATCGGCGACGGCCGCGCGCGCCTGGCAGCGCATGTTATCCGGACGCAGGCTCGACCTGCTCGACCCCTCGCCGCTCGATGTCGAGATCAGCGACATCGCGCATGGACTTGCCCGTGTCGCACGCTGGAACGGCCAGACCTCCGGCGACCATGCCTTTTCGGTGGCGCAACACAGCCTTGTGGTGGAGGCGATCTTTCGCCATCTCAATCCGGCAACGCCTGACGAACTGCTTGCCGCCTTGCTGCATGACGCACCGGAATATGTGATCGGCGACATGATCTCACCGTTCAAGTCCGTCGTCGGCGGTGATTACAAGCTCGTGGAGAAGCGGCTCGAAGCAGCCATCTACCGGCGCTTCGCCCTGCCTCCGCATTGCGCGCCGAAACTCAAGGAAAAGATCAAGAAGGCCGATACGATCTCTGCCTATTTCGAGGCGACACTGCTCGCCGGCTTCACGCCCGATGAAGCCCGCAAATTCTTCGGCCAGCCGCGCGACATCACGCGCGAGATGCTGCCGATTGACCCTATGCCGGCAGTCGAGGCGCAGCGGTTGTTTCTCAAGCGCTTCGAAGCGATCGAGGCAGAGCGCGCTACCATGAGGGTTGGAGCGTGACCGCGATCGTCATATCGCCGCTTGCGCGCATCGCCGAAATAGCCGTGCGCCATGGCGCGCGCGAGATGATCAGCCTGATGGCCAAGGAGCACAGCTTTCACCGTCCCGCGGTCATCCAGGCGGACCGGCATCTGCTGCTCAATATGAACGACATCAGCTTTGCCGGAACCGGCGATCTCGTCGCCCCGCAGGAAACGCATGTTCGCGCCATCATCGATTTCGCGACTGGCTGGGATCGTAGCGCGCCCTTGCTCATCCATTGCTGGATGGGCGTCTCGCGGTCGCCCGCGGCAGCACTGATCGCGGCTCTGTCCGTTCACCCGGAAGAAGACGATCTAGTGCTGGTACGCCGCCTGCGCGCGAGCTCGCCATTCGCCACGCCGAATGCCCGACTGGTCGCCATCGGCGACGACATGCTTGGACGCCGCGGGCGTTTGGTTGCTGCAGTCAAAGAGATCGGCCGTGGCGCAGATGCTGACGGCAATGCGCCTTTCATGTTGCCCTTGGACAGCTAGCACGTCGACGGCCATCAAATCATCGCCAGCAGGCACGCCCTCGGCAGAACAATCGCTGCTGGACACCGACCGCGTCGATAGCTGGATTCACCCTCGATTGTCTGGCCGCCGGCCTTCTATTGAATGACGGCACATGCCAGGCGCTTGCCGGCGCCGCCGACGGGCTGGCTGCGATAATCATCCGAGTCGGCATGGATCATTAGCGTGCGGCCGCGGATGCCGTTCTTGCCGTTCAGCGATACCATGCCATTGAAGACCTGGGCGCGCAGCTTGCCATCCTGATCGACATATTGGTTGGGCATATCGCCGGCATGCGGGCCGTTGGCGGCCAGAAAGCCATGTTCCGCCTTGGTGGGATTGAAATGACCACCGGCTGACTCGAAGCCGTGCGTATGGTCGCAACGGCTATTTTCATGAATGTGGAAGGCGACCCAGCGATTGGCGGGCATGCCGGACACTTCCATCTCGATCAACACGCCCTTTTTGCCCTCGGTCAACGTCGCTCGACCGGCTTGTTTACCGTCGATGCCGACGAAATCAGCAGTGGCGGTGTTTTGACTTTGAGTTTGCGCTGCCGCGGGCGCGGCTGCAGCAAGGGCAAGAATTGCAACGATCGTCATCCGCTTCATGGAACACCCTCCCTGTTCTGCGTGGCAATTGCCCAACGCGCGGCGGGCATGAGGGTTCCGGCGAATGGAAAAAATGGCCCTAATCAAAAAGATAAGGCGACTTGCCGGCATTCCGGCAGGTCGCCCTACATCGGATGGACGTGCTTGTCAGGCCGCCATGCTGTCGACGTCATACTGGCCGTATGTGCTGTTGTAGGCCTCCATCGGCGACAGCAGATCCAGGTCGAAATTGACACTGGATTCCGGTGACTTGACCGCAGAGGCGGTATCGGCGCTCGGCAATTGCATGAGCTTGGCAATCAGGCCGCTCAATGCACCGCTCGAACCATCGGCAGCAGCGTCGGTATTGTTAGCCTCGAGAATGCCGGGGCGCTCGTCCACCGCGCGTTCCTCTTGGCTCAAAAGGCCATCGCCATTCGAATCGAGACGCGAAAGCGTGCCACGATACGGGTAAGAGTTGTTGGATACGGAAGAAACATGGGACATACAAACCTCCTAGGGTAGGAGCCGCCTCATGCGACGTCGTTTGTACACAATACATTCAGAGTTGGACTATGAACTCGCTTTTAAGCTGCTTCGCGCTGCCGGTAAAGACAAATTGTTAATGAGTATTAACCATAGTCCCCAGGTGGCAAATCTGAATTTCCTAATGTTTCCCTTGCAATCCGTTATAAGATAATCCGGCATAATCCACTGGAATCATAGGGGAATCTGACCATCCGACCTTACCCGGCGGGCGGTTTCGTATATGCTACGGATGATCGCCCATGGAGAAGGCATGATGGAATTGTTACCGCTCGTCATCCTGGTCGTCGGCATCCTGGTACTGCGGGGCCACAACCTAAGGATAAAGCAGCTGGAAGCGCGCGTTCAGGAGCTGCAAAATGCTCTCGCGGGCAAGGTGCTGACGACGGAAACGGGCGAATCGGCTCCCGCGACGGATTCGATGGCTCTTGCTGCCGCGCAGCCTGTCGAAGAGGAGCCGAAAGCGGCGATCGAAGCCACTTCCGCGCCTGATATCGAGCAGCCGGTCCTCGCCGCAAACAATGTCGCCGATGCGGTCGAGGAAGAGGCCGACCCTCTTGCCGCCCAGACATCCGTGCAGACCAAGGAAAGCCTGGAGAGCACGATCGGCGCGCGCTGGGCCGTCTGGGTCGGCGGCATTGCGCTGGCGTTCGGCGGCATCTTCATGGTCAAATATTCGATCGAGAGCGGTCTTCTCAGCCCCGGTGTCCGGCTTGTTCTTGCGGCGCTCTTCGGTCTCGTCCTGATTGCCGCCGGCGAAGTGATCCGTCGCCGCGCCGCGCCGGTTCTGAACAATGCTTTCCAGAATGCGATGATCCCCGGCGTCTTGACGGCGGCCGGCGTCGTCGCCCTGTTCGGCTCTACCTATGCGGCGCATGCCGTCTACGAATTCATCGGCCCCACAACCGCCTTCATTCTTCTCGCGCTGATCTCGCTCGTCACCCTCGGCCTATCGCTGCTGCATGGGCAGGCGCTTGCCGGCCTCGGCCTGCTGGCGTCGATGGCAACTCCCGCCCTGATCGCATCGACTGCGCCAAGACCATGGATTCTCTTCGGCTATCTCGTTCTGACCTGGCTTGCGACCCTGCTGGCGTCGCGCCTGCGCCGCTGGGTGATTGTCCCATCCCTCGCGAATGGGCTACTGAGCCTCTGGCCCCTGCTCTACATCACCTTCAGCACCGCCGTTGATCTGACGCCGGTTACGCTTACCATGCTGGCCATGATCGGCGGTACCATCTTCCTTTGGCCGGGGCGCTATCCGATCTCAGAAGCGGAGAAAGAAGACGCAACAACGACACCGGCCGAAGATATGCCCCAGCGAGTAAGCGCCGGCATGGAATGGGCGGCATTTCTCGCCCGACAGCCCCTCGGCATGACGCTGACGGCCGCGATCGGTGCGCTCACGGTATCTCTCTGCCTCATCACCTACAGCCTTCAACAGGGATATCCTATTGTCGACGCCACGTTCATGTTCGCAGCGATCGTTGCGGCGGTTGCGGCCTTCGGTGCCGGTCGCCTGCACGCGGCCTGGGCAACGATCCTGTCCGCGCTTGTCGCCGTCGTCGGCGCGTCCGGCATTCTGACCAACTGGATTGCCGGGATCGGATCCACGGGTACGGATGGAACTGCCAGCCTGCAGAGCACGGTGCTCTATGAGGTCCTCGGCCTCGGCGCCCTCTTTGTACTGATCGGCGCCTTCTTCCTCCGGCGTTTCGCCGCGCATGAGAAACCCTATGCCGCGCTTTGGAGCCTTGTCATGGCCGCCACGCCGCTGGCGATCGCGACGATCAGCTTCGTCAATTTCGGCAACTGGACGCTCGACTGGCTGCATGGGCTCTACGGCATCGGACTGGCACTAGTTCTTATCGGGCTTGCCGAATGGCAGGATCGCCGCGGCGAAGAGGGGCTGAACCTGCCGACGAACATCCTCGCGGCCGGCTCGTTTGCCGCGGCCGTCTTCGCCGTGCATACGCTTGCACATCATGCCACCGCGACGATCCTGCTGCCGATTCTCGGTATCGCCTATCTTTTGGCGGGGCGCTTGCGCAATTGGCTCGTTCTGCCCTGGACCATGGTTGCCGCGCTCGTCATCGCCATGGGGCGCATCGCCTGGCAGCCGACGATCGTCGATCCGTCGGAACTTGGGACGACGCCGGTCTTCAACATGCTGCTTGCCGGTTACGGCATTCCGGCCGCCCTTGCCGTCCTTGCGGCGTTCATCACGCGTGATTCGCCGAGCCTGCGGCTGCGCAATGCTTTGCAAGCGCTCGCCTGCTTCCTCGTGTTGTCGACGATCGCCATCCTCGTGCGCCACGCCATGAACGGCGGCGTTCTGAACGATGCGGCTCCAACGCTCGGGGAACAGTCGATCTACACGCTGCTGGCAATCGGTGCTTCGGCAACGCTGATGGCGCTCGATCTCAGCGCCGCAAGCCCTGTCTTCCGTTACGGCGGCATGGCCCTCGGCGTCGCTTCGGTCTTAATGATCCTCACCCTGCATCTGCTAAGTCTGAACCCGTTCATGACGGGCGAGAGCACGGGTCGTATCCCGCTCTTCAACCTGTTGCTGCTCGCCTATCTCCTCCCTGGTATCGCTTATGGCGGCCTGGCGCTCTTTGCCCGCAATCGTCGTCCTCTGCCCTATGTCGGCATGCTGGCGGTCGCGGCGGCCGTGATGGCCTTCGCATGGGCAACCTTGTCAGTGCGCCGCTTCTGGCAGGGTGAGTACATTCCCTTCTGGAACGGCTTCATTCAGGGCGAACTCTATTCCTATTCCGTCGTCTGGCTGCTGATCGGCATCGCGCTTCTCGGGCTCGGCGCCCGTTTCGAGGCCCGGACCCTGCGCATCGCCTCGGCGGTGCTGGTCTTCATTGCCGTCGTCAAGGCCTTCCTGATCGATATGGCGAATCTCGAAGGCTTCCTGCGGGCGCTGTCGTTCATCGGCCTCGGCGCCGTGCTGATCGGTATCGGCCTATTCTACCAGAGGATCCTGACGCGCAAGAAGAAGACGCAGTGATTGCGGCGAATCCTTTCGCCGGGTAGGACGGAAACCTACCGACTGATCACTCCGGAGCAAGCGCAACAATGGATACTGACAAGATGGCGCGGGCATTTGCCCCGTTCGAAGCGCTGGCTGCGGATCTCATCCCCTACGCAGCGGATGGCGATGATGGTTCGCATGATATTGCCCATATTCTGCGCGTCTTCCGCAATGCCATGGCCATCCAGGCCGAAGAAGGCGGCAATGCGCGCATTCTCGCCGCGGCCGTGCTGCTGCATGATTGCGTCGCCGTCGAAAAGAATTCGCCGCATCGCGCGCAGGCCTCGCGGCTTGCGGCCGAGAAAGCTTCGGGCATCCTGCGACAGCTCGGCTGGTCGGAAGAGGATATCGCGGCCGCCGCGCATGCGATCACCACGCATAGTTTCTCCGCCAACCTGCCGCCGGAAACACTGGAAGCGAAGACCCTGCAGGATGCCGACCGGCTGGATGCGATCGGCATGGTCGGTGCGGCACGTTGCTTCTACATTGCAGGCCGTCTCGGCTCCGGCCTTTACGACCCCTTCGATCCGCTTGCGAAAGAGCGGTCGCTTGACGACAAGCGCTTCGCCATTGACCATTTCGAGACAAAGCTGTTCAAACTGGCGGATGGATTCCAGACCGAGACCGGAGCCAGGTTTGCCGGTGCACGGCATGACCGGCTGAAGACCGTGCTGGCAATGTTCATCGACGAAATCTGAGGGCCACCCATGCGCGTCAGCGATCTTTTCATCTATCCCCTCAAGAGCGCCCGCGGCATCGCCATTCCGTCGGCGGCCATCGATGCTTTCGGTCTTGCGGGTGATCGCCGCGCCATGCTGGTCGATCCCTCGGGCAACTTCATCACCCAGCGCGAATTGCAGGCATTGGCGCGGATCGATATCCAGCCGGCGCCTTCCCATCTGCGTCTGAAGATGGAGGGCAAATCCGACATCATCGTGCCGCCGCCACACCCCGACAACCGCATGGACATCATCGTCTGGAAATCGGCCGTCAACGCATCCGTCGCGGATGAGGAAACCAACAAGGCCTTGTCGGCCTGGCTGGATCGCGAGGTCAGGATGGTCTTCTTCGACAGGCTCGCGAAGCGCATCGCTAACCCGGAATGGGCCGGCGAGGATACACCTGTCACCTTTGCCGACGGATACCAGATTCTCGTCACGACGACCGGCTCGCTGAACGCGCTCAACGCCGAGCTCGCCGCTCACGGCGAAGGCGCGGTCGGCATGGAACGCTTCCGGCCCAACATCGTCATCGATATCGACGAGGAGTGGCCGGAGGATCGCTGGGCCGCCATCGAAATCGGCGGCATCCGTCTCGATCTTGTCAAGCCTTGCTCGCGCTGCATCATGACGACGCAGGATCAGCAGACCGGCTCGCGTGACGTACCGAACCCCATGCCCGCCATGGGCCGCATCCGCATGTCCGCCGACCGGCGCGTACCCGGCCCGCTCTTCGGCTGGAACGCCGTACCGCGCGGCGAAGGTACCGTGAAGATCGGCGATACCGTGACGGTGCTCGAGGAGCGGTCGGAGGGCTGGGCGCTCAAGCGGCGCTAAAACTGATCCTATGTGCAGGTCTTTTCCAGCTCAGCCTTTGGCGACAAGGCCCGGCGATGCGATACCCTCGTTCAGCGAAGCAACAGCAACCGCCTTCAAGGCGGCCTGCATGAAACCGTCGCGCGCCGCGGCGATCTCGATGCCACGCGGCTCGTAGACGTGGCGATGCAGAAAGTAGCCGGTCAGCCGGAAGGCGGCGGAAAGGCTTTCCCGATCCGCGGCTATCATGGCTCCGGTCGTCAAAAACGGCGGCAATGCCAACATCTTGTCCGCCCAGGGCATGCCGGCCGCCCGGCAAACGGCGCGGCCGGACTTCGGCGAGACGAAAGCCAGATCCTCGCGCACGCCGGTTGCCGCACATTCCGTCAAATCGAGGCCGAAACCAAGATCGTTCAGCACGGCAAGCTCGAAGCGCACGAAGAGTTCGCCGGCATCTGCGGGATTCTGCAGGTTTTCAAGGATGACATCGAGCGCATCGTAGAGATGTGGATGCGGATCACGCTCCGGCAGCAGCCGCAGCAAAGCGGCCATCGCCTGCACGCCATAGACGGCGGTCGCTGTCTCCATCAGCCGTGCAGCCCTCAGTGTCACCGGCTCCATGCGAAATTCGCCGAGATGCTCATGCAGTCTCGCCCGCCAGGTGACTTCGACGAGATTGCCGGCCTGCAGTACCGGCTGCATGGCACGCGAGCGGCCGGACCGCACCAGTCCCATATGGCGACCACGGGCACGCGTCATCACCTCGGCGACGACGCTGGTCTCGCCGAGACGTTTGACACCCAGAATGATCGCATGGTCCTGCCATTGCATTGGCCGGCTGCCCCGAAAGATTTCTGCGATTCGAGTTTAGGACAAATGGCTGCCGCTGTCACATGGCGAGCGGAGAGTTGCCGGCCAGCGTCTCGACGAAGAGGCGCATGGATTGCTCATCGAAAGGCTTGTTCAAAAGCGGCACATGCCGCAGATCAGCCGGAAAATCGAGCGTATCGGAATAACCGCTGACGAAGCCGAAGGAAATGCCGCGTTCCATCAGCAATCGGGCGAAGCCGAAACTCGTCGACTCCCCGAGATTCACGTCAAGCATCGCAAAATCATAATGTTCGGAATGGATCGCGTTGACCGCCTGTTCCAGATTCGAAGCAATCTCAATCTGCTGAATGCCTACAAGACGAAGGATTTCCTCGGTCTCCATTGCAATAATGAGATTGTCTTCCAGTATAAGCACGCGCTGAAACGTCATATCAGCGCCATCCCTGTACGCATACGCCCACCGGCGCCGCCCGTAAAAAGTCCCGCATCTATCCCTCCGGCGCCAATCATCGGCCCGTATTGAATGGATGGTTTGCTCCATCCGTCTTGGCTCAGTCTCTTGTGGCATGACTTTGCCTCCAACCCGCTTCGCACTTTTTGCACTGCGGTACTATGGGCTCGTCACCATGCTCCAATCGCTTCTTCAGCCGGGGTTAGTAAAAGGTGAAACTGGTAGAAAAGTGACGATGACGATAGTCTATGCTGATACAGTTATTGTCGGCATTTAAAAAAGACATGCCGTCTGTCAAAAGACCGAGCTCAGATGAAGGGGCGCTTGCCCGAATCAAAACCGTCCCAGCCTGCAAGTTCTGCAAGCCCCTTCCCATCCAGAACCTCGCAGCCCCTCTCCTGCCAAAGGAGCAACCCTCGAGCCGCCAGCTTTTTCAAAGTCTTATTGGTATGGACGACCGAGAGGCCGAGCGTATCGGCGACATGCTGCTGCGTGATGGGGATGACCTTGCTGCCGTTGAAAAGGCGCAGAGTGCTGGCGCGCTGGTGCAGATATGCAATGAGATAGGCTGCCCGCTCCATCGCGGAGCGGCGGCCGATGCTCAGCAGATGCTCATCGAGAATCCGCTCCTCGCGCGATGCGATCCAGGTCAGATCATAGGCCAGCGAGGCATGAGAATTATAGAGCGTCATCAGCTCCGTGCGCTCGAAAACACAGAGCGATATTGGCGAGAGTGCTTCCGTCGAATGCTGCATCTCGCCCATGATCGACCCCTGCAATCCGATGAGATCGCCGGGCATTACGTAGTTCAGGATCTGGCGGCGGCCGTCTTCCAGTGTCTTGTACCGGAAGCCCCAGCCGGAGAGGATGGTGAAAAGGTGAGCGCTATGCGCGCCTTCGAGGAAGATCGTGGCACCGGCATCGACAAGAAGCTCACCCTTCTTGAAGCCGCTGATGAAATTCAGCTCGTCACGCTCGAACTCTCGGAAATGAGGCAGGGATCTCAGCGGACATTGCTGGCAAGGCGTGCGCCGTCCATGGACCGTCCCGGCTGCCTTCGCCATGATACAACCCCTCAAATTACAGCGGCAAACAGAATATGCCCCTATAAGCCACTGTAATATAAAGCGTTCGAGGAACGCAAGCGCAGATCAATGCGGGAAGTCGAGGCCCATTTCTCGGAAGCGCTCGGGGTCATCGCCCCAGTTTTCGCGGACCTTGATGAAGAGGAAGAGGTGCACGGGCTGCTCCAGAATTTCGGAGAGTTCCTTGCGCGACGCGGTCGAAATCGCCTTGATCGTCTCGCCACCTTTGCCGAGCGCAATCTTCTTCTGGCTATCGCGCTCGACATAGATCACCTGTTCGATGCGAACCGAGCCATCCTTTCGCTCTTCCCATTTCTCGGTCTCGACATGCGAGGAATAGGGAAGCTCCTGGTGCAGGCGCAAAAACAGCTTTTCCCGGGTAATTTCGGCGGCGAGCTGGCGCATCGGCAGGTCCGAAATCTGATCCTCAGGATAATACCAGGGACCTTCCGGTAGGGTCTTTGCCAGATAGTCCATCACGTCGTCGCAGCCAGAGCCGTTCTCCGCCGAGATCATGAAGGTCTGCTCGAAAGCGATCTTCTCATTGGCGGCGGCAGCAAGCGCCAGCAGGTCCTCGCGGCGGACGCGGTCGATCTTGTTCAAGACCAGGATCTTCGGCTGGGAAACGTCCTTCAGTCCTTCCAGGATGGCCTCGGCATCGCCGCGCAGACCACGTTCGCTGTCGATCAACAGCATGATGAGGTCGGCATCCTTGGCTCCGCCCCAAGCGGACGTCACCATGGCGCGATCAAGCCGGCGGCGCGGCTTGAAGATGCCGGGCGTGTCCATGAAGACGATCTGCGCGTTGTTGTGAATGGCAATGCCGCGCACGATGGCGCGCGTCGTCTGCACCTTGTGGCTGACGATCGAGACCTTTGCGCCCACGAGCCGATTGACCAACGTCGACTTACCGGCATTAGTGGGGCCGATAAGAGCGACGAAGCCCGAATGCGTTGGGCCAATATGTTCAACCGCGCCGTCTTCGGCGGGCGTGTCCTGCTGATTGGTCATTTTCCACTATTCTCCGGCAGTCACTTCTCAGTCAACTGAGGCTGCCATATACCTTCGCGTTCCAGGATCCGTGTCGCCGCCATCTGTTCGGCCGCACGCTTGGAGCGTTCTATTCCCGTTTCAGGCGCTGTTCCCTTCACTTCTACCGTCACAGTGAAGCGTGGATCATGATCCGGTCCGCTACGATCATCAACCCTGTAGACCGGAGTGACGCCGAATTTCGCATGCGCCCATTCCTGCAATTCCGTCTTCGCGTCGCGCCTTGCGCCTTCCGGCCGAATAGCGCGGCGCTCCCAGAAACGCAGGATGAAGGCGCGGGCGACTTCGAGCCCGCCATCCAGATAGAGTGCTGCAATCAGGCTTTCGACGACATCGGCGCGCACGTTGAGCATGCGCTTGCCCGTCAGTTTCTTCACGTCAGCGCCGGTGCGGATATAGAGATGCAGCTCCATCTCATCGGCGACTTCGGCGCAGGTTTCTGCACTCACCAGCTGGTTGAGACGTACCGAAAGCTCGCCTTCCGTCGCTGCGCCGAAGGTCTTGAAAAGCAACTCTGCGATGCACAAGCCGAGAACACGGTCGCCGAGAAATTCCAGCCGTTCATAGTTGCCCGTCTTGTGCGTCCGCGCGCTGGCATGGGTCAGCGCGCGGTCGAGACGCTCCTTTTCGGCGAATTCGTGGCCGATAACGACCTCAAGCCTGGCACGATCCGCCTGGGAGAGCGTCTGCGCCTTACTCATTCGACAACCTTGAAAATACGGTCCCAACGCATGTTGGTCGGCCATTTCCAGATTTCACGGAACGAGGTATCGTGACCCAGCGAGAAGAAGATGATGCTGGCGCGGCCGATCAGGTTCTCGGCAGGGACATAGCCGACATCGAAACGACTGTCGTCGGAATTGTCGCGATTGTCGCCCATCATGAAATAATGGCCCGGCGGAACGACATATTCCTGAGTGTTGTCGCCACGCGAATTCGGCGAGAGATCCAGCGTGTCAAAGACCTTGCCGGTATCCGGCAGACGCTCGCTATAGACGGCGATGTTGTCGCCCGGCTCCTGGCTATAGTCCGACGAGAAGGTGCCGTGCGGCTCGCGCGGAACGGCCTGACCGTTGATGTAGAGGATGTCGTTCTTGACCTGGATGCGGTCGCCCGGCAGACCGATCACGCGCTTGATGTAGTCGACATCAGGATTTGGCGGGAAGCGGAAGACCACGACGTCGCCACGCTTTGGCTCGCTGCCCAAGATGCGGCCGCTGAACAGATCCGGCGAGAACGGCATTGAATACTTGGAATAGCCGTAGGCGAACTTGTTGACGAAGATGTAATCGCCGACAAGAAGCGTCGGCATCATCGAGCCTGACGGGATGGTGAATGGCTGAAAGAGAAATGTGCGGATGATCATGGCTAGGACAAGCGCCTGAACGATGACCTTGATGTTCTCCCACAGGGCGTTCTGCTGTTTTACGGCTTTCTCGGACACGCAGTCTTATTCCTTTTTCGCACCCCACCGGCGCACTTGCATTCAGGCACTCTCTACTCGCTTCATATCATCGCGGCAATGGCGCGGATGCCAAAAGCGACATACAGTCGTGATTCAGGCATCTAGCGGCAGTGCTTCGATGATCACAAAGGCCTGAGCAAGAGGAAAATCATCTGTTATCGTCAAATGAATGGCGGCGCGATGATTTGGCGGCAACATAGCTGCCACTCTTTCGGCGGCACCGCCGGTCAATTGCATCGTCGGCTTGCCGCTTGGCAGATTGACGACCCCCATGTCGCGCCAGAAGACACCCTGCGCCAACCCGGTACCCAGAGCTTTGGAGCAGGCTTCCTTGGCGGCAAAGCGCTTGGCATAGGAAGCCGCCCTGTTCTTGCGGCGCTCGGACTTGGCGCGCTCGATATCGGTAAAGCAGCGCTCGGTGAACCGGGCGCCGAAACGCTCGATCGTCTTCTCGACCCGGCGGATGTCGATAAGATCACTGCCTATGCCGATGATCATGGGAAGGCCCTCCTGGCGGTCCGAACGAGGTCAGGCACGTCAGACGCTCGATGCGTTTTCGGCGAGCGCCAGCCGCTCGCGGGCACGTTCCATCAGGCGCTCCTTGCGGCGCGTCTTGAATGTCTTCACACCATAATAGGTCAGCGCATAGACAATCACACCCGTCACGATGGCGGGCGGAATGCCGCCGATCAGCATCGGCTTCAAAACCGGATCCCAGATTTGCGTGAGATCGCCCTTGTGCCACAGCGCCGGCAGATCGATGCTGCCGCCCTGGCCGCCGCTGTCACGCGCCAGGATCAGATGACCGATTTCCCAGGTCAAAGCCCAGATGAAGGGATAGGTGATCGGATTGCCGGCAGCCAGACAGCCGAGCGCGGAGGCAATGACATTGCCGCCGACGAGATAGGCTATGATGATCGCCATGACGAAATGCACACCGATGAACGGTGTCCAAGACACGACGATACCAGCTGCAAAGCCGGCTGCAACCGAATGCGGTGAAGCGGCAAGGCGAACGAGGCGCTTACCGAAATATTGGAACGAGCGGACAAAACCCTTGCGCGGCCAAAGGTGCTCCCGCAACTTTTCCTTGAATGTCAGTGGTTTTCGGCGACGAAACAGCATGCGGCTTATCTAGTGCAATGGGGGCCGTCGTGACAAGAGCGACCGAACGTATCATGCACCGATTAAGAACCGAAAGTGCGGCTCTTTTTGGAACGTCATCTGCGCGACGCGCAGAAAATGGGCGCTCTCTTCATTTACCGGAAGCAATCCCGCAAGATCGGGATGCTCCAAGGGCGCAATAACGACGCGCCCCTCTTGGTCTTTCAAGTATTAGCAGCGATTAACGCGTGCGGAACAGACCGCGGTCGACCTGACGCTGACGATACTCAAGGTCAAAACGGTCATGCGAGCCATTCAGGTAAGCCATTTCGCGCTCTTCAACACTCGGAACACGCAGGGCACGGGCGATTTTCTTGATCGGGCTAAACATTGTCTTCTCTCATCTCAGTTTCGTTTCTTCGATGACCAGAAGATAGGCGCGACAAAGGTTAATTACCACCGCTCTAAAATATACACAGCCATGCATAGACTGCATATCTATCCGAAAAGACGCTCGAATTTGGTCATAAAATGATCACAAAATATGCAGCCTGCCTCAGACCGACAGCAATCCGGCAGATCTCACTCGTAGAGGCGTTTTACCGTCGCAATGCAGTCGAGTTCCTTGAGCTGCACCAGAAGCTGGTTGAGCTGACGCAGATCCCAGACTTCGACGTCGAGAGCCATTTCGGTGAAATCGGCCGCAACCCGAACGGTGTTGAGCACGCGGATATTGACGTCCACATCCGCCACGGTCTGCGCCACCTTTGCAAGCGTGCCCGGCTCATTGAGGGCATTGATCAGAATGCGGGCGGCGAAGCGGGACTTGTTGGCTTCGTCCAGATCCCAGCGCACATCGATCCAGCGTTCCGGCTCATCATCGAACCGCTGCAGGACAGGCGACTGGATCGGATATATGGTGATACCCTTGCCCTTCTCCATGATGCCGACGATACGGTCGCCAGGAACGGCGCCGGTCGGCGCGAAATGCACCTCGACATTCGAGGAGATGCCGCGGATCGGCGGCGCATCGAGATCGCCGCCGTCGGAAATCTCGGCCTTGTTCTTGCCCGGGATCTTGAAAATCATGCCCGAGGCGCTGCGGACGTTGAACCAGCCCTCGTCGCCGGCGGGCTTCACGGTCACGCGTTCATCCTGATGATCGGGATAGACGGCGCGCAAAACGTCGAGCGACGACATCTCCCCTCGCCCGACAGCAGCGATCGCATCCTCGACGTCCTTCTGGCCAAGGCGGTGTAGGGCCGGCTTCAGGGCATCGCGCGAGAAGACTTTGCCGGCGCGCTCGAAGGTGCGCTCCAGAATGCGATGGCCGAGGCCGGCATATTGCTTGCGGATGGCAAGGCGGGTCGCGCGGCGAATGGCGGCACGCGCCTTGCCTGTCACGACAATCTCTTCCCACGCGGCCGGCGGCACCTGCACGCCGGAGCGGATGATCTCGACTTCATCGCCGTTGTTCAGCCGCGTCACCAGCGGCATGATGCGGCCGTTGATCTTGGCGCCGACTGTGGTGTCGCCGATATTGGTGTGGACAGCATAGGCAAAGTCGATCGGCGTCGCGCCGCGCGGCAGGGCGATCAGCTTGCCTTTGGGCGTGAAGCAGAAGACCTGATCCTGGAACAGTTCGAGCTTCGTGTGCTCGAGGAATTCTTCCGGGCTGTCGCCTTCGGCCAGCGCTTCGATCGTGTGGCGCAGCCAGGAATAGGCATTGCTTTCCCGCGACAGGAGCTCACCATCCGCACCGTTGCCGTTGCTATTTGTACCATCCTTATAGAGCGTGTGGGCGGCAATACCGAATTCGGCGATCTCATGCATACGCTTCGTGCGGATCTGCAGCTCGATGCGCTGGCTGGAGGGGCCGACGATCGTTGTGTGCAGCGAGCGATAATCATTCTGCTTCGGCGTCGAGATATAGTCCTTGAACCGTCCGGGAACGACGCGCCAACGGGTATGCACGATGCCGAGCGCACGGTAACAGGACGGGATATCGTCGACGAGAAGGCGGAAGCCGTAGACATCGGAAAGCTGCTCGAAGGAGAGCGACTTTGACTGCATCTTGCGAAAGACCGAATAGGGCTTCTTCAGCCGGCCCTTGACCATGGCGTTGGCAAGGCCGTTGGCAACAAGCAGATCACGTAGTTCGGTCTCGATCTTCTTGACTAGGCCCTCGTTGCGCCGCGAAAGCTCTTCCAGGCGCTTGGTGACGGTGTCATGCGCTTCCGGATTGATATGGCGGAAGGAAAGCTCCTCCAGCTCCTCGCGCATGTCCTGCATACCCATGCGGCCGGCAAGTGGCGCATAGATTTCCATCGTCTCTTCGGAGATGCGAGCGCGCTTTTCCGGCGACATGTGATCGAGCGTGCGCATATTGTGCAGGCGGTCGGCAAGCTTCACCAGAAGCACGCGCACGTCGTCGGAAATGGCGAGCAACAGCTTGCGCAGGTTTTCGGCCTGCTTGGCCTTCTTGGTGACGAGATCCAGCTTCTTGATCTTCGTCAGGCCCTCGACCAGACGGCCGATGTCCTCGCCGAACATCTCGTCGATTTCCGCACGCGTCGCCGTCGTATCCTCGATCGTGTCGTGGAGAAGAGCGACCGCGATGGTCGATTCATCGAGGCGCATGTCCGTCAGGATGGCAGCAACTTCCAGAGGATGGGAAATATAGGGGTCGCCGCTGGCACGTTTCTGCTGGCCATGCTTCTGCATCGCATAAACATAGGCTTTGTTGAGGAGAGCTTCGTTGGCATCGGGCTTGTATTTCTGCACGCGCTCGACAAGCTCGTATTGCCGCATCATTCCAAAGCTACTCCAGCAAAAACAAAAGCGCGCCAGTCATATGACCGGCGCACGCATTTCCACATCATATCGCTCCTGCCCGGAGCATCAAGGTCGACGATCAGTAATCGTCGCTTTTTTCGGGCGGAACCAGACCTTCGATACCGGCCAGAAGTTCTTCTTCCGACATCTGATCGAACGTAACGGTTTCCGGCAGATCTTCTTCCTCGTCGCTGGAGGCGGAAGCGCCGGCGGCGAGCAGGCTTGCAGGATCGGGCTCGGGCTCATCCACTTCGACATGCTTCTGCAGCGAATGGATGAGATCTTCCTTGAGATCGTCCGGCGACAGCGTCTCGTCGGCGATTTCGCGCAGAGCAACGACTGGGTTCTTGTCGTTGTCGCGATCGATGGTGATCGACGAGCCCTGCGAAATCAGGCGGGCGCGATGGCTGGCGAGCAGCACGAGCTCGAACCGGTTCTCTACTTTATCAATGCAATCTTCTACTGTGACACGGGCCATTGCCTGTCCTTTGCGGTCGTGATGTCGTCATCATGTCTCGGAGTAGCACGCCGATACAAGCAAACGATGGCAAATTCAAGTTTTTCCTGTTTCAGCGCCTTTGCACCCTCTGGGAAAGTGCTAAAATTCCCCTAGACAAACGGTGTTTTCCACCTGAGGTTGCTTGGAATATCGCATTTCGTGCCCTAAATCTCGATTATATGAATAATTCATAAAGTAATACGAATTATTCTGCAATGCCTTACAAGGCCTTGTTTTAGCTGCTTTTAAATGAAGTGATTACGTTTTTATAACAGTGGATATGTAAGCGATGTTTGACCCACGCGAAAAAATTGCACTCTTTATCGACGGCGCCAATCTTTACGCTGCATCCAAGAGCCTCGGTTTCGATATTGATTACCGTAAGCTCCTGAAAGCATTTCAAAAACGCGGATATCTCCTGCGCGCCTATTATTACACCGCACTTATCGAAGATCAGGAATATTCCTCGATCCGCCCGCTGATCGATTGGCTCGACTATAACGGCTACAAGGTCATCACCAAGCCGGCCAAGGAATTCACCGATTCCATGGGACGCCGGAAGATCAAGGGCAATATGGATATCGAGCTGGCGATCGACGCCATGGAGCAATCCGAAACCGTCGATCATCTGGTGATCTTTTCCGGCGACGGCGATTTCACGACCCTCGTTGAAGCTCTCCAGCGCCGCGGACGCAAAGTGTCCGTCATCTCGACCATGTCGACCCAGCCGCCGATGATCGCCGACGACCTGCGCCGCCAGGCCGATCATTTCATCGATCTCGTATCACTGAAGGCGGAAATCGGCCGCGAGGCTTCGGAGCGCCCACAACGTCCCGCCGAACCGACACCAGCCGCTTCGGATGCCGAAGAATAATTGGGACTGGCTGCATCAGATAGGTGCGTTGTTTACCGAAGACTAGTTGCGCAGCGGAAGCGTTTCGTCTTTGCCGCAGCAGCCGGCTCTTCGCTAGGGAATCCTGAGCCTGCGGAAGGAGCGTTCGTCGCTGCAATCGATTCACGTGCAGCTATAGTTGCCCAGGGATAGCTGTGCATGGCGGAAGCGTTCGCGTTTGCCGCAGCAGCCGGCCCTTCGCTAGGGCTCAGGGCGTTCGTCGCTGCAATCGATTCACTGGATCGATTGCTCGGGCTTTGCCCGATCGCTCCTCACCCTCACCCATTGTCCTTGAGCAGGCGGCTCTTCTGCCTGTTCCAATCGCGTTCCTTCTCGGATTCGCGTTTGTCATGCAGCTTCTTGCCCTTGGCAAGGGCCAGTTCCAGCTTGGCGCGGCCACGGTCGTTGAAATAGATTTTCAACGGTACCAGGGTCATGCCCTCACGATTGATCGCCGAACGCAGGCGGCCGATTTCGCGACTGGAAAGCAATAGCTTACGGCGGCGGCGCGGCTCGTGGTTGAAGCGGTTCGCCTGCAGGTACTCCGGCAGATAGGAGTTAATCAGCCAGATCTCGTCGCCTTCGTCCGAAGCGTAGGATTCGGCGATATTGGCCTTGCCCTCGCGCAGCGATTTGACCTCGGTGCCCATCAGCACGAGCCCTGCCTCATAGGTATCGATGATCTCGTAGTTGAAGCGAGCCTTGCGGTTTTCCGCCACGACCTTGTTCACCACGCGCTGGCTGCCTTTGGGTGCCATGATTCTTCTTCTTTTTTCTTGCGTCATTCCGGCAGCGACTAAGGGCGCGCCAGATTCCTGCACCCTAAATAAGCGAGACCGCCCTCCTTGTGAAGAGAGCGGCCCTGCAGAGTTTCGGCAGCAGGCTTGTGAAGTCTCAGTTCAAGAGGCCGGCGTGGCGCAAGGCCGCATCGATCGCCGCCTCGGTGCTAGGCTCCAGGGTCGACAGCAGCGGCGAGCGCACATTGCGGCTCATGCGGCCAAGGCGGGAGAGACCGTATTTGGCACCGCAGAGGCCAGGCTCGAGAAAGATCGCCTTGTGCAGCGGCATCAATCGATCCTGATATTCGAGAGCCTTGGCATAGTCACCAGCAAGTGTGGCCGCCTGGAATTCCGCGCATAGACGCGGCGCGACGTTGGCCGTGACCGAGATGCAGCCGACACCGCCATGGGCGTTGAAGCCGAGCGCCGTCGCATCCTCACCGGAAAGCTGGCGGAAATCGCGGCCGCAGGTGATGCGCTGCTCGGACACGCGCTCGATCTTGCCGGTCGCATCCTTCACACCGACGATATTGGCGTAGGCCTTGGCAAGCGCGCCCATGGTCTCCGGCGTCATGTCGACGACCGAGCGGCCGGGAATGTTGTAGATGTAGATCGGCAGCTTCACGGCTTCCGCGATTGCGGCGAAATGGGCGTAGAGGCCCTTCTGCGTCGGCTTGTTATAATAGGGCGTCACAACCAGCACCGCATCAGCCCCGACCTTTTCGGCGTGCTGCGCCAGCTCGATCGCCTCACGTGTGTTGTTCGAACCAGCGCCTGCCATCACCGGGATGCGCTTGTTGGCGATCTCGATGCAGAGCTCGACGACGCGCTTGTGTTCATCATGCGAGAGGGTGGGAGATTCACCCGTCGTACCCACGGGCACCAGTCCCTTGCTGCCCTCTTTTATCTGCCAATCGACATGCGAGACGAAGGAAGCCTCGTCCACCTTGCCGGCGTCAGTAAAGGGCGTCACGAGAGCGGGAATGGATCCCTGGAACATGCAAGTCTCCTAGCGGCGCGGCATTCATGCTTCAGCCGCAATCCATGGTTATGAATCCGCGCACCATAAAGCGCCGGCTTGACGGCGACAAGCACGCTTTGAATGGTTAAGGGCAGTTTCCGATATCATAATTGATTGAAATTCGGGCCACCGGTAAGGTTTCGTTAATATTGCATTTGGCAAATGGAAGGGGCCTTTTGTTTTGTGAGTAGCCGGATGAAGAGACCTGTCATGATCTGGACCGCCGTGGGCTTGGCGGTCGCCTGGGGCGCGGTTGCCTCGCAACTTCCCGGCCAGCAGATACCGACGAGCGCCAATGCCTATGTCGCCATGGCGCCGGACCCCATGAGCACGGCCGCGATCCCGCGTAGCGGCGCTATCGCCCCCGTCAGCGGCGACCTGAAAGCAGGCCTCGATGCCCTTTCCAACAAGAACCCGATGGAGGCGCTCGCCATCCGCAACGGCATGGACGAAGGCACGCTCGATCGCCATATCCTGACCTGGGCAATCGCGACTTCGGGCCAACCGGGCATTCCCTCCGGCGAGATTGCCGCCGCCGCCCGCGAGCTTCAGGGCTGGCCGGGCCTCGGCAGCCTGCGCGCCAATTCCGAGCGGGCGCTCTACACAGAAAATCCGGCAACGGATCAAGTCCTTGCCGCCTTCGGCAACTCGCAGCCGGAGACCGTGGAGGGCAGCATCATCCTCTCGCGTGCCCTTATGGCACGCGGCGCGTCGGCGCAGGCCGCAAAGCTGATCCGCAAGATCTGGCGCGATGAGCCATTGGACAAGGCTCTCGAAGACAAGATCCTTGCGGAATTCCCCAGCCTGCTTTCGCCTGCCGATCACAAGGCGCGCATGGATTATCTGCTTTATCGCGACCGGACCGCGCAGGCCAAACGCTTCGGCGACCTCGGCAGGGCGCAATCGCTCTACAAGGCGTGGGCGTCGGTCAATGATCGCTCGCCGAAGGCTGATGCACTGATTGCATCCATCGACGCGCAATGGCGCAGGGACCCCGCCTATCTCTTCATGCGGATCGAAAACCTGCGTCGCCAGAACAAATATGACGATGCCGCCAATCTTCTGGCGCAAATGCCGCGTGACCCGAATGTGCTCGTCAGCCCCGGCGCATGGTGGGCCGAACAGCGCATCGTCAGCCGCGGCCTGGTGGATCAAGGTGAATTCAAGGCCGCCTATCGCGTCGTCGACGCCAGCGTCGCGGAAAGCCCGCAGGATGTCGGCGAGGCCGAATTCCATGCCGGCTGGTACGCTCTGCGCGGGCTGCAGGACGGCACAAACGCGTCAGCCCATTTCCGCAAGATCCTGCAGGTCTCGAACGGACCGATCTCGCAATCGCGCGGCTGGTATTGGCTCGGCCGCGCCGCCGAAGCGGGCGGACCGGGCAAGGCTGCCGATTTCTTCGCGAAGGCCGCCTCCTATCCGAGCACCTTCTACGGTCAGCTTGCCGCCGAGAAACTTGGACGCCGCACCCTCAACGTCACCTATCCCTCGCCCTCGGCCGCGGATCGTCAGCGCTTTCAGGGACGCGAGGCGGTACAGGCGATTTCGCGGCTTGAGGCCGCAGGGCACGGATGGCGCGCCGACGCGCTCTATCGCGCGCTCGCCAAACAGCTGGATAGCCCCGGCGAAGTCGCCATGCTGGCCGCCCGTGCCGAACGTTCCGGCAATCATCAGCTTTCGCTGCAGATCGGCAAGATCGCGTATGGGCGCGGCATCGACGTCGCTGCACTGGCCTTCCCGATCGGCGTCATTCCGGACAACGCCAATATTTCCGGCTCGGGCAAGGCACTCGCCTATGCCATTGCCCGGCAGGAGAGCGCCTTCAATCCGGCCGCAGTCTCCTCTGCCAATGCCCGCGGCCTGCTGCAGTTGCTGCCGAAGACGGCAAAGGCCGTTGCCGGCCGGCACGGCATAACCTATTCCGCCGACAAGCTGACGCAGGATGCCGGCTATAACGCCACGCTCGGCGCCCATTATCTCGGCGAGCAGATCGACACCTTCGGCGGCTCCTACATCCTGACCTTCATCGCTTACAATGCAGGGCCGAACAAGGTGCCGGAATGGATCAGCCGCTATGGCGATCCGCGCGGCAAGTCGCTCGACGATGTGATCGACTGGATCGAGCGCATCCCCTTCCCCGAGACCCGCAACTACGTGCAGCGCGTGATGGAAAACTATCAGGTCTACAAGGCGCGGCTGGGACAGAAGACCGACATCGTACACGATCTGGTCGACGGCCGCGGCTAAGGCCCATCACTATCGCGAAGGCGCCGCCCGGCCTTGCGCGATATGCTTCAGCCAACAACCGTAGTTGTGTAGGCTGCGGAAATGACGTTACATCCCTCGCGACAGCCGAGGTACGAGGGATGGCGCATGCGCAGCGACGACGAAAGCGGTTTTCTTGCCAGAACGATCGCAGCGGAAGATGGCCTGAAGCTCCATGTGCGGGACTATGCCGGCGATGAGACGATCGCGAAGGCCAGAACACCCGTCTTCTGCCTGCCCGGCCTGACGCGCAACTCGCGGGACTTTCATCAACTGGCGCTGCTTTTGTCACAGGACCCGGCAGCCCCGCGCAGGGTGATTACGCTCGACGCCCGCGGACGCGGGGCCTCCGAATGGGGTAAGGACAAATCCCGCTACAATCTCATCGTGGAAGGGCAAGATGTCCTCACGGTCTGCGCTGCGCTCGGGATTCATCAGGCGATCTTCATCGGCACGTCGCGCGGCAGATTGGTTCTGCACATGCTCGCAGCCAGCCGACCGGATATCCTCAAGGCGGTGATTCTTAACGATATCGGTCCAGTCCTTGAGAAGATGGGATTGGCGGATATCCGCGATTATCTCAATCGGGACAAGAAACCCGCCAATTGGGACGAGGCGATCGAGATCCTACGGGAGAATCATGGCGGCGCCTTTGGCGCGCTTGACGAAGAGGATTGGCAGGACATGGCACGGGCAATCTATGCCTTTCGCGACGGCAAGCCGGTTGCCGATTACGATCCTGCCATCGCAGCGCAGATGCAGGCACTCGACATGGAAGCGCCGATTCCAGACCTGTGGCCGCAATTCCAAGCGTTTCAGGATATTCCGCTGATGGTGATTCGTGGCGAGAATTCGAAGCTTCTGACACAGATCACAACGGACGAGATGGCAAGGCGCCATCCGGAGATGGTCATTAAGATCGCGAGAGGGCAAGGACATGCCCCGATTTTACATTTGGGCGATGTCCCGGATACGATCCGGCATTTCATCTCGGAGTTTTGACAACAGGCACCCGCGCACTGTTCGACACCTGCCCAAAGCAAAAGGCCCGGTTGGGAAACCGGGCCTTTCCTCTTCTGATCGGAGGTCTGACCAGAAGATTTGTCAAACTTGTTCGGCGAACCGAATTAGAACACACGCTGGAAGCGAAGGATACCAGCCCAGGTGTCCTTGTTGACGGCGTCGTAGTTGACGTAGGTCACTTCCGGCTCGATCAGCAGGTCCTTGACGGGGTTGAACTTGACGTTCGTCGTCGCGGCGAAAGTCTTCAGGTCGTCGTAGGAAAGCTGCAGGTTCCACTTCAGCTTTTCGTTGATCGGAACGCCAACACCGCCCCAAACAGCCCAGTCACCCCAGCCGAGACCAGCACCGCCGGCACCGGCATACTTGTTGAGCTTGTCGCCATCCGTGTTCCAGCCGCCCATAACGAAAGCGGTGAGAACGCCGAAGTCGGCATCGACGCGAGCCTTGACGGCGCCTTCCTCGACGATGGAGTCGTAGCCGCCGACGACGCGGAACTGCCAGGCACCGGCCTTGTAGCCAACACCGGCAACGACGTCAGGCAGGTAGTGGTTCGTGCTATCTTCGCCGTTTGCACCGGTCGCGCCCGTGCCGGAATTGGAATCTTCCAGCGAGATCACAGCCGTGAAGCCGTTGCCGGCGTCATACTTGTAGGTCAACTGGTTCAGTTCGTCGGTGCCGTTGATGCCGTATTCGATCACGTCGTCGTTGATGACGTCGCCGGCGTAGCCGAGGAAGGTCGAGTAGACCGAATCGGCCTTACCGACGAGGAAACCGCCCAGGCTGATGTTGGCCCAAAGCAGCTTGGTCGTGGTCGCATTGCCGTCATTCCAGTCCCAACGAACAACGGTATTGGTCTTCAGCGGGCCGTATTCGGTGTCGGTGGCAGTGTCGAGAGAGAGTTCAGCGCGGGTATGCCAATAGGTACCGCGGCCACCAGCGTCCTGGCCAGCCTTGTAGGCGTTGTACCAGCCGCCTTCGGTACGGACACGGCCGCCGATCTTGAGGCAGGTTTCGGTGCCCGGGATGAAGAAGTAGCCAGCGCCATATGCATCGCAGATGCGGACGTATTCCAGCGGCTCCGGCTCAGCAGCGACGATCGCGTCAGCAGCATGAGCACCGGATACTGCTGCCAGCGCAGCAGCGGAGCCGAGAAGAAGGCTCTTGATGTTCATAGTAACTCCAGTTCCAATATCGATCAGGTATGACAATTCGCGCCGAGAAAATCGACGCGCCCTACCCCACCTGGTTTTAAAAGTTGACCCCTGATCTGGGAGAACCAAGACACTAAGTCTCGTTTCCGATTTGGAACCTACAGATCGTTTTTTTCAGAGCAATATCAGAGATAAACTATGAACAATTGTGACGGCGGTTTCAAACGAGTGCGTTGCACAAAAATCACGTCGCAAAACTGTCATATTGCCGACACGTCCCAGCTCACAGTTACTTAAGATTACGCTAAAAATACACGCGACCACGGGTCGATCGCGTCGAAAAAGAGTATAGAGCACTCTCAAGACTGCATTCTAATTTGTCGATATTCTCAAATTAAGAAAGCCCGGCCATTGGCCGGGCTTTCCATCACCGTAGTGAGAAATCTAAATGACCGAAGTCAAATCAGATTAGAACGAGCGCTCGAAGCGGAGGATACCAGCCCACTGGTCCTGATTGATGGAGTCCCAGTTGGTGTAGGAGACTTCCGGCTCGATGAGCAGGTTCTTAACCGGGTTCCACTTGACGTTGGTGGTAGCGGCAAAGATCTTGGAGTCGGTGTAAGCGAGCTGGAGGTTCCACTTCAGCTTTTCGTTGACCGGAACGCCAACGCCGCCCCAGACAGCCCAGTCACCCCAGCCGATGTTGGAAGCCGGACCAGCGCCGTTTGCACCGGCGTACTTGTTCAGCTTGTCGCCATCGGTGTTCCAGCCGCCCATCAAGAAGGCCGAGAACGCACCGAAGTCAGCATCGACACGAGCCTTGATAGCACCTTCTTCGACGATCGAGTCGTAACCGCCAACGACCTTGAAGCCCCATGCACCAGACTTGAAGCCGGCACCTGCAACAACGTCAGGCAGGTAGTGGTTCGTGCTGTCTTCGCCGTTTGCACCGGTCGCGCCCGTGCCGGAGTTGCTGTCTTCGAGCGAGATCACAGCCGTGAAGCCGTTGCCGGCATCATAGTTGTAGGTGATCTGGTTCAGTTCGTACGGGCCGTCATAGACCACGTCGTCGTTGATGACGTCGCCGGCATAACCGGTGAAGACGTTAAACTCCGAGTCTTCCTTACCAACGGTGAAACCACCGAGGCTGATGCTGGCGTGCAGCAGGTTGGTCTTGGTGGCGTTGCCGTCGTTCCAGTCCCAACGAATTTCGGTGTTGGTCTTCAGCGGGCCGTATTCGGTATCGGTTGCCGTCTGCAGGCGGAGCTCAGCACGAGTGTGCCACAGCGTGCCCAGGTGGCTGTCAGGATTGTAAGCGTCATACCACTGACCTTCGGTACGAACCTTACCGCCGATCTTGAGGCAGGTTTCCGTGCCCGGGATGAAGAAGTAACCAGCACCGTATGCGTCGCAAATGCGGACGTATTCGAGCGGCTCCGGCTCAGCAGCGACGATAGCGTCAGCCGCGTGAGCACCGGAAACTGCCACGAGCGCGGCAGCGGAGCCGAGAAGAAGGCTCTTGATGTTCATATTGACCTCCAGTCAAAGTTTTATATCGAGAATGAGAACTACCCGAAGGTATTCCCTGTCCCATCCTCGTGTTTCAAGAAGTGGACGATCAATCGCCCTCGCTTCCGAGAGTGAAAATACAAGACGTGCACTGTCACGCAATCGACATTTTCGCGGAACGGGGGATTTGCGTAAGCCTTCCGCAAGCCCTGTTGCCGAAAGGACACAAGTCAGCAACACGGCGGCCGCAATTATTTAGACTTCATTAAGAAACTCCTTAATCTACCGGCACTTACGTGCGCAGTGAAAACGGTCGCCGCTAATTGGAAAAAGGCACTCGAATGGCCTTTCCATGGCTAACCGGCGGATTTTGCTGGTTTTGGTAAGCTCTGTATGACGCTTGCTTCGCCGGCCTACCCGGTATCGACAGCCACTGTTGGGCCCGGCCCGCGTCCCAAAACGACGCAAGGACGCGGGTGATTCCCTGAAATGGCCGATTCGACCGCGACGTGCAGGCATCGAGCAAAGGCCAAACCGCCAGCGACCAGATATCGCTCTACACGTCATTCCTTCGATAGAGGATCATTCCGGCGTGATGGAGCACGCCATCGATGAAATCGCCATCGGCGGTGAAACCTGTATCGTCCCAATAGTCGATATGATCGCCCGTCACCGCGTAGCGCCCCTGATAGGCACGCTCACGGCTTCCCCGCGCTTCGATATATCGGCCGTGTGGCAGGAGTTCATGACGGATATGATTGTCGGCAGTCGTCCACATGCCGACGTAAGCATGTATCGGTTTCTTCATTTCAATTCGATCCTCGGAAAGCGCAGGCGGCGCGAATACGACGCGGGCCGGCCAGGGTGAGAGCAAAGAGACCGCGAATCAATGTGTCGCCCGCGTCGGGCGAACGACGATCTCATTGACATCGACATCATCGGGCTGCTCGACGGCGAAACGCACCGCCCGACCGATGGCATCGGGCGCCAGCGCCACGGCTCGATAGGATTTCATCGCTTCGACTGCTACCGGATCGGTGATCGTATCGGCCAGCTCGCTCTCGACGACGCCCGGATGGATGCAGGTGACCCGGATATCGCGGCATTCCTGGCGCAGCCCATCGGAGATCGCCCGAACGGCATACTTGGTCGCGCAATAGACGGCGGCGGTCGGAGAGACGGCCAAAGCCCCGATCGAAGCGATGTTGATGATGTGGCCGGAGCCGCGCGCCGTCATTTCCGGCAGGACCGCCGCAATGCCATGAAGCACGCCCTTGATGTTGACGTCGACCATTCTGTCCCATTCCTCGACTTTCATCGAAGCCATCAGGGAAAGCGGCATGATGCCGGCATTGTTGACGATCACATCAACGCTTCCCCAAGCCGCGCGTGCCGCCTCTGCAAAGGCGGCAACGTCAGCCCTGTCGGTGACATCGAGCCGGCGGGTCATAACCGTGCCGCCCATTTCCCGAATCTCGGCTGCCAATGCTTCCAATCTGTCGATGCGCCTGGCGCCGAGCATGACCTTTGCGCCGGCGGAAGCGAGTTCGCGGGCGATGCCCGCACCGATGCCGCTGGAGGCACCTGTAATGAGAACGACTTTATCGATAGGCATGCGATCACTCCTTGCTATGTGAACGGTTCTCTCCTGGAACCGGCTATAGGGAGGATACAGAGCCTCATTGTCGTGATAAGCCATCCATTCAGTGACAACTTGGAAAGTAGTAGTTACCAATGTGGCCCGATCTCAATGCTCTCGCCGTCTTCATCCTTGTCGCTCAGGAGCGCAATTTTCGCGCCGCGGCCGATAGGCTCGGCGTCACCCGCTCGGCAGTCAGCCAGACCATCCGGCGATTGGAGGAGAGCCTGGGTATCGCGCTGCTACAGCGCACAACCCGCAGCGTCAGCCTGACGGAGGCCGGCGAACGGCTCTACGCGGAGGTGGAGCCGGCAGTCTCTGACATACGCACCGCGATGGAAAAGACGGACACTTTGCGGACGCGGCCCCGCGGTCAATTACGGCTTGCCGTCTCGTCGATCGCGGAGCGATTTCTCTCCGGCGATTTTCTCGCGGGCTTCGCGGCCGCCAACCCCGAAATCCAACTCGATATTACTGTCACGGACGAGGAATTCGACATCGTCTCGGAAGGCTATGACGCCGGCGTCCGGCTTGGCGAAGTCATCGAGCAGGACATGATTGCCGTACCGGTCGCCGGCAACGAGCGGCAATTGGCCGTCTGTTCCCCGGCCTATCGCGACCGATTCGGCATCCCCAAACATCCGAAGGAACTCTCCATGCATCGATGCATAAGCTGGCGCCCCTCGCCAAAGGCTGTCCCCTATCGGTGGGAGTTCGCGGAAGAAGGCAAGGAATTCCGGGTAGAAGTCGCACCGGAAGTAACGACCAATGACATGAGAGTGATGATCAAGCTGGCTGTCGCCGGAGGGGGAATCACATTCGGGATGGAGGAAAGTTTTCGTGCCTTCATAGAGAGGAATGAGCTAATGCCGATCCTGGAGGAATATTGCCCCTATTTCCCTGGCTTCTACCTCTATTATCCCAATCGACGAAACATGGCTCCGAAGCTGCGGGCGCTCATAGCATACCTGAAGCGCTACGAAGGCTTTGCAGGCCGAAACTCCCAATAATGATTGGCCTTATCCGGTCTGGCAGCGCCAAGATCGTGGACCGTCGTCTGTAGGGTAGGATAATTGGGAAAATGGCGGAGAAGATGGGATTCGAACCCACGATACCATTTCTGGTATACTCCCTTAGCAGGGGAGCGCCTTCGACCACTCGGCCACCTCTCCGGTGCGGCCCTGATAGGGCCATTCATTTATCGACGCAAGCGCTTTTTCGCGCTTGTGTACGTTCTTTCCATGATTCAGCAACAGACGATTGTCGACCGAACCATGCTCCGGCCGGCTCGAAAATTCACATCAAGCCAGCAGCTGCTTCAAATCCGCGGCCGGGTCGGCAAGGATCTCCCTTGACGGGCTGGCGCCGGTTTCCAGCAGCTTCTTGCCGGTCACATAGGCCTTTGCGTCGTTTATCGCGTCGACGGCGATGAAACGGCCCTGCTTGAAATACCAGACGGAGGCCGCGCCCTCGCGAGCACCGGGACGCAGAAGGGTCTCGTCGTAACCCAGATTGAAGCCGGCGATCTGCAGCTTGACGTCATATTGATCCGACCAGAACCACGGCTTTGGATCATAGGCTTTTTCGCCGCCGGCTATGATTCCCGCCGCGGCCTCAGCCTGATCGACGGCATTCTGCACCGATTCGAGCCTGATACGGCCGCCCTCCCAGGGCAACTCCACGCAATCGCCCATGGCGAAGATCGTGGGATCGGAGGTGCGGGCAAACGAATCGACGACGATGCCGTTGCCGACCTCGAGGCCGGCCTCCTTGGCAAGCCTGTCATTGGGAGCGACGCCGATGCCGACCACGACGAAATCGACATCGATGGTAGACCCGTCGGACAATTCGGCAGCGGTGACATGATCGTTGCGACCGATGAGCTGCTTCAGGCCAGTCTTTTCGCGAATGATGACATCGTGCTTTTGATGGATAGCCCTGAAAATATCGGCCGTTTCCTTGGCCGCCACACGCTGCAGTATCCTGTCGCCCATCTCGATGAGTGTGACCTCAAGGCCGCGATGGCGCGCCACTGCGGCCGCTTCGAGCCCGATATAGCCGCCGCCGATGATGAGCACCCGGCGCCCAGGGCGCATTTCGCCGGCAAGAAGATCGGCATCGCGCTTGTCACGGGCGAGATAGACACCTTCGAGCGCGCCGCCGACGGAGGGCGGCAGGCGGCGGGGCGTCGAGCCCGTCGCAAGCGCCAGCGTCTCGTAATCCAGCCTGGAGCCGTCCTGCATGACGATCTGCTTTGCGGCGCGATCGATCTGCTCGACCCAGGTGGACAGGCGGATCTCGACATTATTATCGGCATACCAATGTTCAGGCCGGAACAGCAGACGATCGAAAGTCATCTCGCCCAGCAGATACTTCTTGGTCAGTGGCGGTCGCTGATAGGGAAGGTTCTCTTCGGCACCGACGATGGTGATCGGCCGCGAATCACCCAACCCGCGCAATTTGGCAGTGAGCGCGAAACCCGCCTGCCCGGCCCCGACAATGACCAATCTGCCCGTCACAATCCGTACTCCATTGTTATTATGGCGCTCCTTCCGCGGTGCGCGGAAGGCTGCCTATGGACTTCAGGGGTAACGCCTGCATCCGCAAGCGTCAATCACGGCTGACCCTGCGCCCCGGATCGGGAGAAAATTAGGCCAAACGCTCAGCTTGATATTTCGACCCAACGCCGTTCGTGGAAGGATTGCGCCATGGCGTGCACTGATTTTTCGATGCGCAGGCCGTCTTTGAAAGACACGACTGACCCAGCTTCGCCCGCTATGGCGCGGATCAGTTCGCGGCATTCGATGATCTTCAGATCGTTGAAGCCGAGGCCGTGGCCAGGCGCCGGGATAAAGCGGTCATAGGGTTTGTGCGCCGGTGCGGCCAGCACCTTGCGGAAGCCCTGCTCGCTGTCCCTGCCCTCGGCCTGATAGAGCTCGAATTCGTTCATGCGCTCCTGGTCATAGGAGATCGAGCCTTTAGAGCCGAAGATCTGCAGCGCGATCCGGCCCTTGCGGCCCCAGGCCGAGCGATTGGCCATTAGCACGGCGGAAATGCCGCCGCCGAGGCGCATCAGCACATTGGCAAGATCGTGGTTTTCGACGGCGCGGCTGCCACCATCCTTCAACGGCCGTTCGGCATAGGGCTTCACCATGTCAGTGATCACAGCTTCGACATGGCCGAACAGGAACCAAAGCAGCGAAAGCGGATGCACGGCGAAATCATCGAGGGCGCCATAACCGGAGGCAAGCTCGCTCTTCCAATAGAACAGGCCGTTCGGATCCGCCATGAAATCCTCGTCCATCTCGACGCGGACGTGATTGACCGTACCGATTGCCCCTTCTGCGATCAGCGACTTGATATGCCGCATCACCGGGTTCTGGATATAATTGTAACCGAGGATGGCGACTTTGCCCGAGGCCTTGGCGGCCGCCAGCATGCGTTCGGCATCGCCATAGGACGGCGCCATCGGCTTCTCGCACCAGACATGCTTGCCGGCTTCAAGGGCTGCGATCGCCATTTCCGGGTGGAACTGGTTGGGGGTCGTGACGGAGACGACGTCGACATCCGGGTCTGCGATGAGATCGCGCCAGTCGGCCGTTGCCTGTTCGAAGCCGAATTCGTCGCCGCGCGCCTTTGCCAGATCAGCATTGGCTTCGGCGAGATGCACCAGGCGCGGCCGCGCGACATCACCGAATACTGTTTTGACCGCATTCCAGGCCAGCGCATGACATTTGCCCATATAACCGGTGCCGATCAATCCGACGCCCAACGGCTTCATTTGCCCTTCCTCCTCAAATCCGCTCCCGAAGTTGCGCGATTTTTGGAATATTTAGACCGTTTTGACAAGCGCACTTATGGCATCGGCATCTTTTCCGCCGGCAAGAATTCAAATTTATCTATTTAGAATCATAAGCTTAAAATTATTCGTGCCGAGCGATTCAAAATCCGGTATCGTTAGAAATATGGAACGTTTGTTTCATTACGGGCATTGGGGGAGCTGAAGGACGGTGCATGGACAACAATATCGAGACGCAGACCAAGGTACCACGCGACTTCGAAAGCCTGCGCAGCACCATCATAGAGCGCAAGAATGCCATGCCCAAGCGATTGGCCCAGGTTGCCGCCTTTGCGCTCGGCAATCCCGATGAGATCGCCTTCGGCACGACAGCCAGCATTGCCGCGGCCGCCGAAGTTCAACCCTCCACGCTGGTGCGCCTTGCCCGTCACCTCGGCTATGAGGGCTTTTCCGATCTTCAGAGTATCTTTCGCGAACGGCTGCGCGACCGGACGCTGAGCTATGAGGAGCGGCTGGTAACGCTAGAACGCTCCGGCGTAGAGAACGAAGAAGCCAGCATTCTCTCCGGCTTCCTCTCTGCGGCGAGCCAATCCGTCAGCAAGCTCGCCGCAACCATCGAGACCGACACCTTCGCCAAAGCCGTCGACGTGCTTGCAGCGGCCGAGACGATCTATCTGATCGCCAAGCGCCGCTCCTATCCGCTGACGGCACATATGACCTATGCCTTTTCCAAGCTCAACATACGTCACCAGATCGTCGCCTCGCCGAACGGCATTGACGGCGAGATAACCCGCTTCGCCACGGAGAAGGATGCCGCGATCGCCGCAAGCTTTTCGCCCTATGCAGCCGATAGCCTGGCGCAGGCACAGGATCTCGCCTCGCGCGACGTGCCGGTCATCGCCATTACCGATTCGGCTTTTTCGCCGCTTACCGCTTGCGCGGACTACTGGTTTGAAGTGGCGGAAGCCGATTTTGCCGGTTTCCGCTCGTTGTCGGCATCGATGGCGCTGATCATGGCCTTTCCGGTTGCCATTGCCGAGCGCCGGCGAAAAGCTGCAACAAAAGCCGATAAAACGAAAATGGAATAAACATTCCGAATTGACAAAATCTCGGAACCAATGTTTCACTACAACCAAGATCACGGCCGCGGGAGATGGCCGCTAGATCCATAGCAGCCGGGACGAAACGAGCACCGGCACTTTCAATAACGCATGATCTCGGCGCGGGCTGAAAAGCAGAAGAGGTCATGCCCCGACGGGAGGACATTATGGCACACGACAATCCGGGCGGTCAGCCGGAGACAAAACTCGATGTGATCACTATCGGCCGATCCTCCGTCGACCTTTACGGCCAGCAGATCGGCTCGCGCCTGGAAGACATAGCCTCTTTTGCCAAGTCGGTTGGCGGCTGCCCGGCCAATATCGCCATTGGGACCGCGCGGCTCGGCCTGAAATCCGGCCTCATCACCCGTGTCGGCGACGAGCAGATGGGCCGCTTCATCCGCGAACAGGCGGCACGCGAGGGCGTGGCCGTCGATGGGATCGCGACGGACAAGGAGCGGCTGACAGCACTGGTGCTGTTGGCGGTCGAGGCCGAGGGCGTCTCGCCGATGATCTTCTATCGCTCAGACTGCGCCGACATGGCGCTGAATGAAGACGATATCGACGAGAATTTCATCAAGTCCTCGGGCGCCGTTCTGGTCTCCGGCACGCATTTCTCCAAGCCCAATACCGAGGCGGCACAGCGCAAGGCGATCCGCATCGCCAAGGCGCACGGCCGCAAGGTGATCTTCGACATCGATTACCGGCCGAACCTTTGGGGCCTCGCCGGCCACGCCGAAGGTTTCGAGCGCTATGTGAAGTCGGAACGCGTGTCCTCCAAAATGAAGGAGACGCTGCCGGATTGCGACCTGATCGTCGGCACCGAAGAAGAGATCATGATCGCCTCCGGTGCCGACGACGTGCTCGGCGCGCTCAAGGAAATCCGCCGCCTCTCGTCCGCCGTCATCGTACTGAAGCGCGGCGCCATGGGCTGCATCGTCTACGACGGTCCGATCTCCGACGATCTCGAAGCCGGTATCGTCGGCCAGGGTTTCCCGATCGAGGTCTTCAACGTTCTCGGCGCGGGCGACGCCTTCATGTCCGGCTTCCTGCGCGGTTATCTCCGCGGCGAGCCCTTGAAGACCTGCGCCACCTGGGCGAATGCATGCGGCGCCTTTGCCGTTTCCCGCCTGCTCTGCTCGCCGGAATATCCGACGTGGGCTGAGCTCGATTTCTTCCTGAGGACGGGCAGCAAGCACCGGGCGCTGCGCAAGGATGAGGCGATCAACCACATCCACTGGGCAACGACGCGCCGCAGCGACGAAATCCCGCTGCTGATGGCGCTTGCGATCGACCACCGTTCGCAGCTCGTCAGCGTCTGCGACGAGCTAAGCGTCGGTTACGACAGGATCGTCGCCTTCAAGCGGCTCGCGGTCGAGGCTGCGGCGCGTGTGGCCGACGGCCGCCCTGGCTATGGCATGCTGATCGATGAACGCTTCGGGCGCGACGCCTTCTTCGATGCGGCAACCAAGAATTTCTCCTGGATCGGCCGCCCTGTGGAGTTGCCGGGATCGAAACCGCTGAAATTCGAATTCAGCCAGGATATCGGCTCGCAGCTCGTCGAATGGCCGCTCAATCATTGCATCAAATGCCTATGCTTCTACCATCCGGACGATCCGAAGGAGCTCAAGGCGGAACAGCAAGAGAAGCTGCGGACACTGTTCGAGGCCGCGCGCAAGGTCGGCCGCGAACTGCTGGTGGAAATCATCGCCAGCAAGAACGGTCCTTTGACCGACGACACGATCCCGACGACCATGGAAGAGCTCTACGCGCTCGGCATCAAGCCGGACTGGTGGAAGCTGGAACCACAGGAATCGACGGCTGCCTGGAAAAAAATCGATGCCGTGATCGCCAAAAATGATCCATGGTGCCGCGGTATTGTGCTGCTCGGCCTGGAGGCGCCGGCGGAGGAATTGATCCGCAGTTTCGAGGCGACGCTGGCAGCCCCTTCAGTCAAGGGCTTCGCCGTCGGGCGAACCATCTTCTCCGATGCGGCCCGCGCATGGCTGTCGGGCGGCATGAACGACGAGGAAGCGATTGCCGATATGGCCGGCCGCTTCCGGCAACTGACGCAAGCGTGGCTTAAAACCCGCGGCGTGTAAGTAACAAGCATTTGGGAGGCGCCCGATGGGCAAGACGATCCGATTGACGATGGCACAGGCCGTCACGCATTTCCTCAAGAAGCAGATGACCATCATCGACGGGCAGAAGCAGCCGATTTTCGGCGGCGTCTGGGCAATCTTCGGTCACGGCAATGTCGCCGGTATCGGCGAGGCGCTTTATCAGGTACGCGAGGAGCTGCCCACCTTCCGCGCCCACAATGAGCAGGGCATGGCCCATGCCGCCATCGCCTATGCCAAGGCGAGCTTTCGTCAGCGCTTCATGGCCTGCACGACCTCTATCGGTCCCGGCGCGCTGAACATGGTGACGGCCGCCGGCGTCGCCCACGTCAACCGTATTCCGGTCCTCTTCCTGCCCGGCGACGTCTTTGCCAATCGCGCGCCCGATCCGGTACTGCAGCAGATCGAGGATTTCGGCGACGGTACCGTTTCGGCCAATGACGCCTTCCGCCCGGTCTCCCGCTATTTCGACCGCATCACCCGCCCGGAACAGATCATATCGGCGCTGAAGCGCGCCATGCAGGTGCTGACCGATCCCCTCGATTGCGGCCCGGTGACCCTCTCGCTCTGCCAGGACGTACAGGCCGAAGCCTATGATTATCCCGAAAGCTTTTTCGAAGAGCATGTCTGGACCCAGCGCCGACCGCAGCCGGATGCCGACGAACTCGCCAGCGCCATCTCGCTGATCCGTCGTTCGGAAAAGCCCGTCATTCTCGCCGGCGGCGGCGTGCTCTATTCGCAGGCGACGAAGGAACTCGCCGCTTTCGCCGAAGCCCATGATATTCCCGTCGTTGTCACGCAGGCCGGCAAATCGGCCATCGACGAGACGCATCCCCTCGCACTCGGCTCGGTCGGCGTGACAGGCACTTCGGCCGCCAATGCCATCGCCGAGGATACCGATCTGGTGATCGCCGTCGGCACACGCTGCCAGGACTTCACCACCGGCTCCTGGGCGCTGTTTAAGAACGAGAAGCTGGCCATGATCGGCCTCAATATTGCGGCCTACGATGCGCTGAAACACAACAGTCACCCATTGGTGACAGATGCGCGCGAAGGGCTGAAGGCGCTTTCCGCCGGCCTGACCGGCTGGCGCGCGCCGGCATCGCTTGCTGAAAAGGCGACACGGGAAAAGAAGGTCTGGATGGAAGCCGCCGCCAAGGCGATGGCGACCACGAACGCTGCGCTGCCCTCCGACGCCCAGGTCATCGGAGCGGTAACGCGCACGCTCGGCGGCAAGGACAGCATTCTGGTCTGCGCAGCTGGCGGCCTGCCCGGCGAATTGCACAAGCTCTGGCCGGCGACCGCACCTGGCAGCTACCACATGGAATATGGCTTCTCCTGCATGGGTTACGAGATCGCCGGCGGCCTTGGCGTCAAGATGGCGCGGCCGGAGAAGGATGTCGTCGTCATGGTCGGCGACGGCTCCTACATGATGCTGAACTCGGAACTGGCGACATCAGTCATGCTCGGCCTGAAGATCACGGTCGTTCTCCTCGACAACCGCGGCTATGGCTGCATCAACCGCCTGCAGATGGCGACCGGCGGCGCGAACTTCAACAATCTCTTGAAGGATGCCCGCTACGAAGTGATGCCGGAAATCGATTTCCGAGCGCATGCAGCCAGCATGGGCGCGATAGCCGTGAAGGTCTCATCTATCACCGAGCTCGAACAGGCCGTCGAAGCCTCGAAGAAGAACGACCGCAGCTCGGTCATCGTCATCGACACCGACCCGCTGATCACCACGGATGAAGGCGGCCACTGGTGGGATGTCGCCGTTCCCGAAGTCAGCCCTCGCGCCGAGGTCAACAAGGCCCGCGCGGCTTACGAACAAGCCCGCGCCGCCCAGCGCATCGGCTGATCCATTTCCGTCCTGTTTCTGGAGGAGCTTTCGGCTCCTCCGACAGCTTTTTCAAGGAGACCATTGATGAAGGCCAAACTCGGCATGTCGCCCATCGCCTGGTGGAACGACGATCTTCCTGAGCTCAGCGACGACGTATCTCTGGAAGAATGCCTGCGCCAGTCGCGCGGCGCGGGCTTCACCGGCATGGAACAGGGCCGGCGCTTCCCTAGCAACCCTGATGAGATGCTGCCGATCCTGCGTGCCGCCGACGTGACGCTTTGCGGCGGCTGGTTCTCCGGCACCCTCGTCAACGAGGAGCTTGCCGCCAACAAGGATCGCATCGCGCCGATGATCGAACTGTTCAAGGCGGTCAACGCGCCTTGCATCGTCTATGGCGAAGTCGGCCGCTCCATCCAGGGCGACCGCTCCAAGCCGCTCGCCACCAAGCCGCGCCTTTCGGATGACGAGATGAAGGCCTACGCCCGCCGCGTCACCGAGTTCGGCGAATGGTGTGCCGACCAAGGCATGCCGCTCTCGTATCACCATCATATGGCAGCCGCGGTCGAAACCGAGCCGGAACTCGATGCCTTCATGCGCAATTCCGGCGTGGGCATTCCGCTGCTGCTCGATGCCGGCCATCTCGCCTTTGCCGGCGGCGACGTGCTGCGCGCCATCGACAATCACCACGCCCGCATCAACCACGTTCACGTCAAGGATATCCGCAAGTCGGTCGTCGATGGGCTGGATCGCAGCCGACAGTCCTTCCTCGATGCCGTCGCGCTCGGCGCATTCACGGTGCCGGGCGATGGCTCGCTGGATTTCGGAGCGATCGTCCAGCGCTTCGCTGATTATGGCTATGAAGGCTGGTTCGTGGTCGAGGCCGAACAGGACCCGCGCAAGGCGCCGCCGCAGAAGATGGCGGAGATCGGCCATGCCGAGCTAATGCGCGTCATGACGGCAGCAGGCTACACCGTGGAAACCGAAGGCTTTCCCAAGGGATAACTAGAGCGCTTCCGCTTTTCTTCGAATCGCGAAAACGCTCTAGCTCTTTATTTTCTCGCAATTCCGGACGGAAAACCGCTGCGCACTTTTCCTGGAATTGCTCGAGAGACGAGCGCCCCTCGCCCACATCGAAGACAGCGAGGAGCGTTCTCCCAAGCAATGGAGGAACATACCCATGCCCAATCTGAAGGTTAAACCTAACGGCTCGCATGGCCGCGTTACCCATGTCACGCCTGACAGCGCCGGCTGGACCTATGTCGGCTTCGACCTGCATCGCTTGAAGCCGGGCGAAACCGCTTCGGCCGAGACCGGCGATCGCGAAGTCTGCCTCGTCTGGGTCAGCGGCAAGGGAAGCGCCAAGGCGGGTGCAAAGGATTTCGGCTCGCTCGGCGGGCGCATGAGCCCCTTCGAGGGCGCACCCCACGCGCTCTATATTCCAGCAGGCTTGAGCTGGTCGGTGACAGCCGAGACCGATCTGGAACTGGCCGTCTGCTCAGCACCGGGCGGCGGCTCCTATGAAGCCCGCTCCATTCCGCCAGGCACGCACCCGGCGCTGACGCGCGGCAAGGGTACCAATGTCCGCCACGTCAACAACATCATGCCGGAAGATGACGGTGCGGCGCATTCGCTGCTGGTCGTCGAAGTGATTACGCCGGGCGGACACACCTCGTCTTACCCGCCGCACAAGCACGATCAGGACAATCTCCCGCACGAGAGCTTCCTGGAGGAGACCTATTACCATCGCCTCAACCCGCCGCAGGGCTTCGGCTTCCAGCGCGTCTATACGGACGACCGGTCGCTCGATGAAGTCATGGTGCTGGAAGATGGCGATGTGACGCTGGTGCCTAGGGGATATCACCCCTGCGCCGCCTGCCACGGCTATGATCTCTACTATCTCAACGTCATGGCCGGGCCTAAGCGCATCTGGAAATTCCACAATGCCGTCGAGCATGAATGGCTGCTGAAGTCCTGAATGACTGATGAAATAGGCTCATAACAAAAAGGCTGCGCCCGAAAGCGCGGCCTTTTCCATTCTCATGCCGGCAACAAGCCATAGCGCCATTTGCGATCCCTGGCGTTGCGCGACAATACCAGCCAGGTGAGCAGGATCATCCCGGTCTCAGCGAAGATCGGCGTCATCCAGATTCCGCGTTCGCCGAAGACGAGCGGCAGGAGGAATGTCAGCGGCAGGGTGAACAGATAGGACCGTGACAGACCGAAGATCGCACCACGCTTCGCATCACCGATGGACTGGAAATAGGACGACAGGATGATCGCCTGACCAAAGAGGAAATAGGCGCCGATCGTCCAGGGCAGGATGCGGCCGACTTCCGTCACGATCACGGGATCGCCTACGAAAATCGAACCCATATGCCCAGCCAGCAACTCGACGATGAGTTCGACGGCTGCGCAATAGACGAGAGCCGAAATCAGGGCGATCAGAACGCTATGACCGACGCGGGCTAGAAGGGCGGCGCCATGATTATGGCCTGATATGGTCTGCAACGCGATGCTCAAGCCCAGCAGCGGCAGATAGGCGAAGGTCATTACTCTTGTGACGATTCCATAGGCGCCGACGGTCGCAACATAATCCCCCTCATGCCAGATCGACACGTTGAAGAGGATCGCCGCCGAGCTCAGCGAAATGCCGATGAAACCGAGGCTCATCGGAGCGCCGAAGGCAAAGATGCCGCGCCACTCGCGAACATGCAGCGCCATGTCGACCCAAAGACCATTCGGCCGACGCAGGCGATAGATGATGACGATCATCAGGCAGATGAATTGCGCCAAGACGGAGCCGCCGGCGGAGCCGACCACGCCCCAGTGCGCAACGGCCATCAGCAGCCAGTTTGCCAGAATGTTGAGCAGCGTCGAGGCAAGCGTCACCAGCGTCATGAAGCCGAGCTTCCCTTCGCACCGCAGCCCGTCGAGATGGATCGAAAGAAAGAAGCTGATCGGCGCGAAGGCGACCATGACGCCCATGAAGGCCTCGGCGCTGCGGGCGACATCGACATTTCCCGCCGCTGCCACGGCAATGAAACGCCGGGCGACAAGCCAGTAGATGAGGTTGACCACCACCACGACGGCAAGCGCCAGCGTATGGGCGCCGGTAAACACGGACTTCGCGGCGTCGCGATTTCCGGCGCCGAGACGGCGGGCGAGAATGCTCGCCATGCCGTTTGAAACCAAGGTCTGCAGCGCGATCAGCAGCATCAGCGCGGGAAAGATGAGGCTGACGGCGGAGAGCGCCTCGGCGCCGACATAGACGCCGAGGAAATAGGCGTCAACGACGGCAAAGAGGCCGCTGACTGTCGTGATGATGACGATCGGCGCGGCTGTCTTGACAAAGACGCCAGGCAGCCAGCCGGTGAGAAACATATTGTTTTCGAGGGTGTGCGTCATGGTGGTATCCGGACGAAATCGCTCGCGAGCGGCAAAGATAGCGGCTTAACAAGCAGGGATGAAGATTAAAGGTCGAGAACCAGATGCGGCACGCCGTTCGATGTCCTGCGCGGCGAAATGCCGTCAGCATCGACCTGGGCGTTGATGCGCTGGCGAAACGCCGAGAAGCTCTCGAACTCGACCACATCCACCGGTTCGTCGAAGTGGATCGTTATCTTGTAGAGTCCGCCAGACTTCGCCGACATCGCCAGAACCTTGCCGGTGAAGGGTTTGTTCAGATAGCGCCCGCGAACGGCGGAGCCGACATCGAAGGGCGCATCCGGCCCGTCATTCGGTTTTGCCGCCAGCGCCGAGAGCGTGTTCCAATCGCGCAGCCCGTGTTGTTTGGCGATGAGTTCCAGCGCCGTCGAGTGGCTCATGTCGTCGCCGCGCTCGGCCATGGCCTGACGCAGACGCCGGGCCTGAGCCTTCAATTCATCTATGGACGGATACGTCGTCATAGGATCAGCCTTTGCTAAGGCACGCATTTACGACTGTGAAACGGAGCTCGCATTACCGTCAGTCAGCATGCCCTGAATGGCTGTGACCAAGAACAGCGAGGAATTCACCTTGGATTTTCATCCGCGAGCGGCAGGCTCCTCGAACCGCTCGTTCGTATGATCGAAGCCGATGCGCCTGTCAAGACGCGCCCAAATCGGTACAAAAGACGAACCCGTTAAAATTCTACCAATGCAATTGACGCTTCTGCAAAATCTCCGTGCAAGGTTCATGCTGTAACCGAGATGAATTCGGTCTGTTTTGCAACAGGGAATGACAATGCTTCGCGCAACCCATCTGGCGAAAGTCAAATCCGAAGTCTACGAACGCAGCTGGGAACGGTTCTACGTCCAGAGGCCGGCGCGTCTCGTGGCTGTTCGTCCCTGTCTGACAGGCATTTCGGTGCGCAGCGCCGAGATTACCGACATCTCGCGCGGCGGCGCCAGCTTCACGGTCGCCACGACCGTCGGGCTGCCGACCCATTACTATCTAAACATCCTCGGCCTCGCCTACCGCATCGCCTGCGCCGAGGTCAGCCGCATCGACAACCGCGTCCATGTCCGCTTCATCAACCTGATCGAGCCGGAAACCCTGCGCCGCGTCGTGCGCGCCGATTTCATGATCGGCAATGTCGAAGCGCTGGCGGCACGCGGCAGGCGGCGGCCAGTATAAATTCGGCTTCACGTCCTCAATCGCTTGGCACGTCCCCGCGGGCATATCGTGCAGGCGGCATGCCTGCGTATCGCGCAAAGGCGACGCTGAAGGTGCTTGCCGATCCGTAGCCAACGCGTTCAGCTACCTGATCCATCCCCAATTCGCGGCTGCGCAATAGCTGCTTTGCGAGGGCCATGCGCCAAGCCAATAGATATTCCATTGGCGGCAGGCCAACGACGCGGCTGAAACGCGCAAAGAAAGCCGATCGGGACAGGGCCGCTTCGGTCGCAAGATCCGCGACAGTCCAAGGATGGGCAGGACGCGCATGCATCGCGTGAAGTGCTGCGGCTAGGCGTTCATCGGCAAGGCCGCGACTCAAGCTCGACGTGACGGTTGTTTCCGTGCCGGATCGCAATGCCTCGATCAACAACACCTCCAGCAGCCGCTCCAAAACGAGTTCGCGCGCCGGCCGGCGCTCGCGCGTTTCCTCACCGACCAATTGCATCAGCGTCGCGAGTCGAGGCTCGTCACGAACGATAACGACATCAGGCAATAGGGAAACGAGCAAGGCCGCGTCCGGCGCGCCGAAACTGCAATGCCCTATGCGCATGCGCAGATCCGCCGACCCTTCGAGGCGGCCGACACGGAAATGGCCGCCGCTCAACTGCGTCGGAACCGTGGCAGGCAGATCGGCCGGTGCGTCGACGCTCTCGTTGACAAGGTCGCGCATGGCCGGCACGAGCACGAAATCACCGGCCTGGAGGATGAAAGGCTGATGTCCTCCAAACGTTACGCGGCAACGCCCCTCAAGGATTGCGCAGTAAAATGGTTCGCCTGTGGCCTCCCGATGAATTCGCCAGGCGCCAGCGCATTCCACCAGCTTCGAAAAGCGTGCGGCCGGCTGTAGCAGCGTGACGATTTCGGCAAGGGGATCGACGGTCATAATCAGGACTAACGCTAAAGAAATGGAGACTGTAGCATATATAAAGTCTCTCGCTAGGTCACTACCATGGCATCATTCCTTTTGTTTGGAGAAGCTTATGTCTACGATATTGATCACCGGTTGCTCGTCCGGCTTCGGCCTGGAGACTGCGAAACTGTTTTTTGAACGAGGGTGGGATGTCATCGCGACAATGCGCACGCCCAAACCCGAGCTACTACCGGTTTCCGAACGCCTGCGTATTCTCGCGCTCGACGTCACCAATCCGGCAAGTATCGCGCAAGCTGTGAAGGCTGCCGGTCCGATAGACGTATTGGTCAACAATGCCGGTTTCGGAGCGCCCTCACCGATCGAGCTGACTGCTCCGGAGACGGTGCAGTCGCTGTTCCAGACAAATACGATCGGCACATTGGCGATGGTTCAGGCCGTATTGCCTCAGATGCGTCAACGTCGGGCCGGAGTCATCGTCAACGTCACCTCTACGGTGACGGTCAAGACTCTGCCGGTGATTGGAATCTACCGGGCGAGCAAGGCAGCGGTGAACGCCTTCACCGAGTCCTTATCGGTGGAGATGGAGCCATTTGGCGTGCGGGTGCATATTGTCCTGCCAGGCCGGTCGCCGGAAACTCGCTTTGGGGAGAATGCGCGTCCACATTTGCGTGGTCTGGACGATCCGGATTATGCTCCGCTCATTCAGCAATTCATCAAGAATGTGCAGGACGACACCGGCCCCGTCACCTATGCTCCCGACGTAGCGAAGGCGGTGTGGCGGGCAGCCACCGATCCATCCGCCCCGCTGCGAATTCCGGGCGGTGCGGATGCTGAACTCTGGATGGCTGAGGCAGATTTGTAACCGGAATCGGTGCAGCCCAAAAGCTGCTGCCGTTCCGACTCGACCGCGCATTAGAGAGAACACGCAGCCGTCGGCCCCGGGAGCGCGGGCCGGCGGCTGCGTTCGGCCTTTTGCGAACGTCTCATTTCATAGTGGCAGGCGCAGTCTGCCTATTGATATGCGGCGTATGAGATCGGTGAAAAGATCGCATTCCGCAGCCATGACCCGTCGTTCCAGCGAAAGTACGTTATCGTCGGGATGAATCTGAACGGTCGTTGTGGCCACAGTTCTTCCGTGGTCATACTCTCCGTCTACGAGGTGGATCGTTGCGCCTGTTTCGGTCTCGCGATTGTCGAGCACGGCTTGATGAACTCTTCGCCCATACATTCCCAAGCCGCCGTATTTGGGTAGCAACCCCGGATGAACATTCAATATTCGCCCATCAAACGCGGCTAGCGTAAGCGGGCCAAGTTTCTTGAGATAGCCAGATAGAACCACGATTTCAGCGCCATAGGCGATTAGAATGTCGCGAAGCTGTTTATCCGCATCAGCTTCCCTGTCCTTCGTCGGAATATGAAACGATGGAATACCGTTGGCCTCAGCATAGGCTAGTGCTGCGGACGAGGCCCTATTGCTAACCAGCACGACGGCGGCGGCATTCATTGTGTTCGCTCGAATGGCCTCGTTGACCGTCCCAAATGAGGTTCCATTGTTTGATGCAACGAACGCTATTGCGAGCTTATCCATCAGGGACCTCGTTGATCGATGCTATCGCGATGACCGAAACTCCCTTTAATGGCACCTGACAAGGATTTTCAATGATTGCGACGACGCAATCCGAAGGCCGCGTTTTCCGCCCTTGCAACCAACCGCCAAGCGCCTATTCTGCCGCACCCAGCAACCGAATTCGGGAACAATGCCAGCATGTCCGCCTTCTTGCGCTTCACGCCGCTGATCAGCGCCCTTCCCTCCACCGTTCCTTTCGTCGGCCCAGAAGCGTTGGAGCGTCAGCGCGGGCTGACGGTCAAAGCCCGTATCGGCGCCAATGAGAACGGCTTTGGGCCAGCGCCCTCCGTCATCGCGGCCATGCGTGAGCGGGCCGGCGATATCTGGATGTATAACGATCCGGAAAATTACGAGTTGAAGCAGGCGCTTGCGGCCCATCTCGGCGTTCAATCCGCCAATATCGCCGTCGGCGAAGGGATCGACAGCCTGCTTGGCCTGATCGCGCGTATGGTCATCGAGCCGGGTACGCCCGTCGTCACCTCGCTCGGCGGCTATCCCACCTTCAATTTCCATGTCGCCGGCTTCGGCGGTCGCCTCGTCACCGTGCCCTATGTCGATGATCGCGAGGATCTCGATGGGCTGCTCCACGCGGTGAAGCGAGAGAATGCGCCGCTCGTCTATTTCGCCAATCCCGACAATCCGATGGGTAGCTGGTGGGGTGCCGACAAGATCATCGCCTTTGCCCGGGCGCTGCCGGAAAACTGCCTGCTGATCCTCGACGAAGCCTATAGCGAGACCGGGCCTGCCAGCTCGCTTCCTGATATCTCTGATCTGATCGACCTGCCGAATGTCTTGCGCACCCGTACCTTCTCCAAGGCCTATGGCCTTGCCGGCGCCCGCGTCGGCTATGCTATCGGCGCGTCGGAGACCGTACTGGCCTTCGACAAGATCCGCAATCATTTCGGCATGAACAGGCTCGCGACTGTGGCGGCGCTCGCAGCGCTGAAGGATCAGACCTATCTTTCCGAAGTAATCGGCAAGATCAGGGCTGCTCGTGAGGAGATCGACACGATCGCCCGCGACAATGGGCTGCTGCCGCTCGCCTCCGCCACCAATTTCGTCGCCATCGATTGCGGCCGCGACGGCACTTATGCCCGCGCGATCGTCGACGGGCTGATCCAGCACGGTGTCTTCATCCGCATGCCGGGCGTGGCCCCGCTCAATCGTTGCATCCGCATCAGCGTCGGACCGAAGCAAGATCTGGAGCTGCTTGCCGAAGCGCTGCCCAAAGTGTTGAAGGCGATCGGTTAGACCGAAAACGACGAAACCGCGCCTGCCTTGTCCCGGCCGGTCGCGGTTTTCATCATTCGGCTGGCATCTCCCTCGGCCGCCGACATCCCCTCTTTCGAGGTCAGGAAGTCGTATCACCTACAGCACGCCTTAGAGCGTGATGCCGAAAAGGGCAGGCGGTTTTCGGACGACTTCACGCTCTATTTCTTTGATTCTAGAGCGGATTCAGATTTTAGGTCGAACAGACCTAAAATCATCCGGCTCTAGTGCGTGGTCATCCATTCGCGGGCGGCGCGCAGCGCTGCTGCGAGCTGCATCTTGGTCAAAGTCGCGGCCACGTCGGCGCGAAGCTCGGCGGCGCGCTCGCTGCCACGGATGGCGGCGATATTCAACCATTTGTGGGCGGCAACGAGGTCCGCATTACAGCCCCTGCCGGTCGCATAGTTCACGCCCAGTTCGCAAAGGGCATCGGCGCTGTTTCCACCCATCATGGCATTTCCAGACATCGGCGTTTCGAAGCGTGCCATTGCTATTATCCCTGTTTGACTTCTGTTCGTATCTGCCCTGTTTTCCATCCGAACCTTGCCGTCATACGCGGCTTTCCGGTTCTTCCGGCCGGCGGGTTTGCCCCGCTCGTTTGATGGCTTCACTATCGCAGACGGCTTTCAAAAAACGCCTAAAATGCATGATTAATTCGATGCAAACAAAGTGCAAATGCTTGGTAAACTTGGGATTTTATTAAACATCGCTTCCCTTGCAAATTAAGGATTTTCGGGCAGGCTTTACCTTTCGTTAGGATTTGGATTTAAACTCTTTCTTCACCACAAAAAGAGCGCAGTTGAATTCGATGTCGTGTTTCGACGGCGCGCGGATATCCGCCGAAACGGGTATTTGAGCTCCGAAACCATATTTACCTTTACGTTCGCGTTAGATAATCTCACCGCATTCCCGGTCACAGAACCGGATGCGCCTTGGGGGAGGAAATGACACCATGATCCGCACTACCGTTCTTGCGATGGCATTGCTGATGAGCGCGAGTGCCGCTCTTGCCGAAGAGCCGATCGTCGGCAATTGGAAAACGGTTGCTGGCGATACCGCCGCTATTGCGCCCTGCGGCGACAGCTATTGCGTGACCCTGAAAACAGGCAAATATACCGGCAAGCAGATCGGCAAGATGCAGGGCTCGGGCAACAACTATACGGGCGAACTGACCGATCCCTCGGACGACAAGACCTATAGCGGTTCCGGCACGGTCAGCGGCAACAAGATCAAGATGCAAGGCTGCGTGCTGAAGGTATTCTGCAAGTCGCAGACCTGGACGAAGCTCTAAAACAGCATCTGCCTATTCCAGTAAGCATTTAACGTGCCTGCCCGCTCTCGGCTGGCAGGCTTTTTTATTTGCCTGCGGAAGATGCAGGCGCCCTTTCGAAGCCGGTAATATTTATGAACGCCGGATGAACCGGTATCTCAGCACCTGTTCAGCCTGACCATGGCAAAACAGTGTCCAGTATAGGGCACGGGTAGGCCAGGAATATGGACTCGATCATCATCGCGCGGCGCTTCGTTGTTATCATGCTATTTGCCGCCATCTTCGCATTCAGCTTCTCGGTTGCGGTCGAGCATGGCGGTCGCAGCGGCGCACAATCGCATTTCGGCGCAAGCTTCACCTGCCTGCAGACCGGCGCGCCTTACTGCACGACGGTGCAATAACGAACGCCTGCGAGTAATCCTCGCGCAGGCCCGTGGGCGGCTCTAAAAATAGCTGCGAGAATCCAGGCCGCCTGTTGCAACGTCGTTTGCTTGTAACCGACGACACTCTATAATGGCGCATGAGCAACAGAATCTCTCCCTTTTCACCCCTCGACATCTCCTCCCCCAGCCCGTACCAGCCGCGGACCTTCGATGATCCGGGCAAGGCCGTGGAAGCGCTGACGGAACTTTACGATCGCAATACGGCGTTCCTGATCGACAATTTCACCAAGCTTGCCAAAGGTGCGCCGATCACAGCGCGCTACCGCGCCTTCTATCCGCAGGTCAGCATCGAGACCACCAGCTTCGGCCACGTCGATTCACGCCTCTCCTACGGTCATGTCACCGCGCCCGGCGTCTACACGACGACGATCACCCGTCCGCAGCTCTTCAAGCATTATCTCAAGGAGCAGCTGACGCTCCTGATGCGCAGCCATAATGTTCCGGTGGTGGTGTCGGAATCGACGACACCTATCCCGATCCATTTCGCCTTCGGCGAAGGCGCTCATGTGGAAGCAACCGCCACCGTTTTCGAAGACATTCCGCTGCGCGACCTCTTCGACACGCCGGACTTGAACACCACGGACGACGAAATCGCCAACGGCGAATATATCCCGCCGCCGGGCGAGCCCTCGCCGCTTGCGCCGTTTACAGCACAGCGCATCGATTATTCGCTGGCTCGCCTTGTCCACTACACGGCGACCAGTGCGGCGCATTTCCAGAATTTCGTGCTGTTCACGAACTATCAGTTCTATATCGACGAGTTCTGCAAATGGGCGCGCGACCTGATGGCGAGCGGCGGCGATGGCTATACCGAATTCGTCGAACCAGGCAACATCATCACGAAGGCGGGTTCCAGCCAGCCCGAGGGCGATGTGACCGCGCCGCGGCTGCCGCAGATGCCGGCCTACCATCTGAAGAAGAGGGGCCATGCCGGGATCACCATGATTAATATCGGCGTCGGCCCATCCAACGCCAAGACGATCACCGACCACGTCGCCGTGCTGCGTCCGCATGCCTGGCTGATGCTCGGCCATTGCGCCGGCCTGCGCAACAGCCAGCGGCTCGGCGACTATGTGCTCGCCCATGCCTATATGCGCGAGGACCACGTTCTCGACGACGACCTGCCGGTCTGGGTGCCCATCCCGGCACTCGCCGAAGTGCAGGTGGCGCTGGAGGCCGCCGTTGCCGAAATCACCGGTTATGAAGGCTTCGAGCTGAAGCGCATCATGCGCACGGGCACGGTCGGCACCATCGACAACCGCAACTGGGAACTGCGCGATCAGGCAGGCCCGGTCAAGCGGCTGTCGCAAGCCCGCGCCGTTGCGCTCGATATGGAATCGGCGACGATCGCCGCCAACGGCTTCCGCTTCCGCGTTCCCTACGGCACGCTGCTCTGCGTTTCGGACAAGCCTCTGCACGGCGAACTGAAGCTGCCGGGTATGGCGACGGCCTTCTATCGCACCCAGGTGAACCAGCATCTGCAGATCGGTATCCGCGCCATTCAGAAACTGGCCGCCATGCCGCCGGAAGCGCTGCATTCGCGCAAGCTGCGCAGCTTCTTCGAAACGGCATTTCAGTAAACGACAGCGCTTGCTTGCTACTGCCCATCCACGGGCACAGAATATACATTAGCAGCGGCCGCGACTTGCGGCCGTTCGTCGTTTGGCTGCGCACCCCAGCTCAGGCACAGGATCAGCAGGGCAAAGCCCGCCAAGCCGATCCAGGTGCGGAACACGACCCTGCCGACATCGGCTGCGTCGAGCAGCTCCTCTTCCGACAGCGTCTTCTTTTGCCAGTAATGCACGATTGCGGCTTCCAGACTGTACATTTCCGTCTCTCCTTATGGTGTTGACGGAACTGGTCGACCGGGCTCGGGCTTTTTCGACAGCATCAGAAATTTTTGTCATGCTGCGGATCGAGATGTCGATTTGCTTGGCAGCCACTCGTCTAGGGCTGTCAGCAAATTGAAGAGGAGACGCTGCGATGAAATATCTCTGCCAGGTCTGGTTCGATGGCACGACGCTCGATGTCATGACCAAGGATGAAAAGCGCAAGCTCGATTCGGATTCGCTCGGCTATGACCGCGATCTGATGGCCAGCGGTAACATGATCCATGCCGAAGCGCTGCAATCGCCAAAGTCTGCGGTGACGGTGCGGGTCCGCAACGGCGAGACGGCGGTCACCGACGGCCCCTTCATCGAAACCAAGGAATATCTTGGCGGCTTCATCCTGATCGAGGCGAAGGACCTGAACGATGCGATCCGGATTGCCGCTGGCATCCCGCTCGCCAAGCTCGGCGCCATCGAGGTACGGCCGATCTATAATTTCGGCCCGGACGTTTGAGGAGGTTACCATGAAATTTCTTTGCCAGGTCTGGTTCGAGAGCGCAGAAATCGCCAAGATTTCCGAGGAGGAAGGACGAAAGCTGACCCTGGATTCGGTCGACAACGACAACCGGCTGCGCGAGAGCGGCCATCTCATTGTTGCCAATGCCCTGCGCGAACCGGAGACTGCGAAAACAGTCCGGGTGCGCCGGGGCGAAACCGCCGTTACCGACGGCCCGTTCGCGGAGATCAAGGAACATCTCGGCGGCTTCGTGCTGATCGAGGCCCGGGACATGGAGGAAGCGACGGCAATCGCCGCCACCTTCCCTGTCGCCCGATACGGCATGATCGAGGTTCGCGCCGCCTTCGACATCCGCTTTCCGAATGAATAGCAGCGAGAGGAGAAGACATGCGGTTTCTATGCCTGATCTACACATCCGTGGATGTCGACGGACGATTGTCGCCGAACGAGATGAATCATCTGATCGGCGAGCACTTCGTCTTCGACGAGGGCTTGCGGCGGGACGGCACCATGATCGTTTCCGATGCACTGGCGCTCCGAGACAAATCGATCGTCATCCGGCCGAACGGCGGCGACGGATTTTCAGTGACGGACGGCCCCTTCGCGGAGACCAAGGAGCACCTGGCCGGCTTCTATCTCATCGAAGCCCCTGACCTCGATGGCGCTGTCGATATCGCCAAACGTATTCCCTCGGCGCGCTATGGCGCCGTCGAAATCCGCCCGGTTCGTATCTTGACCCTTCGGGGAGACCTGGCAGAGGAAGGCTGACGCCGTGTCGCTGAACCAAACCATTGAAGGCATCTATCGCAGCCACTCGCGCCGCGTTCTTGCGACGCTGATCCGTCTGCTTGGCGATTTCGACCGAGCGGAGGAAGCCCTTCACGATGCCTTTGCAGCAGCGGCGCAGCAATGGACGGAGGAGACCATCCCGGCCAATCCCTATGCCTGGCTCGTCTCCGCCGGACGTTTTCGCGCCATCGACAATATAAGGCGGCGCACGCGTTTCGACGCTGCCAAGGCCGACATTGCCGACAGCCTCTATCCGGAGGGCGAGATAATGGAGACATCGCAAAGCGAGGAGATCGAGGACGACATGCTGCGACTGATCTTCACCTGCTGTCACCCGCTTATACCAGCCGAAGCGCGGATGGCGATGGCCTTGCGGGAGGTCTGCGGCCTGACGACGGAAGAGATTGCTCATGCCTTTCTGATTCCGGCCCCGACAGTCGCGCAGCGCATCGTCCGTGCCAAGAACCGCATTCGCACCGACCATATTCCCTATGAGGTCCCCAGCAAGACCGAACTGCCGGAACGGCTGGCGCAGGTACTGCATGTCATCTACCTCGTCTTCAACGAGGGCTATTCGGCATCGTCAGGTGCGGCGATCGTCCGCGCCGACCTTGCAGCCGAAGCCATCCGGCTCGGCAGGCTCCTGCTGCAGCTATTGCCGGATTCGGAAGTCGAGGGGCTGCTGGCAATCATGCTGCTGCAGGATTCGCGGCGGCATGCGCGCACCAATACCTCCGGCGATCTCGTGCTGCTCGTCGATCAGGATCGTGCGCTGTGGGATCATGGTCAGATCCGCGAGGGTTTGGCGCTGTCGGCACGGGCCATGTCTGTCGAAAGCGTCGGCGGCTATGCACTGCAGGCGGCGATCGCCGCGGAACATGCTCGCGCCATGACCGCGGAGGATACCGACTGGCGAAAGCTGGTAATGCTATACGACCTACTGCTGGTCGCAAGTCCATCCCCGGTAATCGAGCTCAATCGCGCGGTTGCCATCTCCATGTGCGATGGTCCAGTGGCGGCACTTTGCATCATCGATGGGCTGCTGCGGGAGGAGCGCATGGCACGGTATCATCTCACCCATGCGGCGAAGGCCGACTTCCTTCGCCAAATTGGCCGGATGGATGAGGCGCGGCAATCCTATCAAAGGGCGCTTTCGCTATGCCAGCAGGCGCCGGAGCAGGCTTTTCTGCGCAGGCGATTGGCCGAGCTTGACGACAAGACGACGCGGCATTAAAGCGCGGCGCGATCTTTTAGGGCGCAGCTGCGCGCTTGCGCGAGACCAGCAATCCGATCGCAGTTCCCGTCAGCGCCGAGACCACGATCAGGAGATGGGCGTTGATGCTCGCCTGTGCGAGATTTTCGATTGCCTCCTTGGCGCTCGAAGCACCAAAAGCCATGGCGCCAGCGGTGATGCCGGCCGGATAGGTGCCGACGCCTCCGGGCGCATGCACGGGCAGGACTGATGATAATTCGCCGCCGAGAGCACCGCCGAAGCTTGCTGAAAGCGGCGTGACGTTCATGAGGCCGAGCGCCCAGGCGAGTACCACGACCTTGACGAGCCAGTTGACGATCGTCGTCAGCCAGGCGCGCGCAAAGGCGCTGGCATCAACCGGCAGGCCGCGCTCCAGCTCATGCACCAGCCCTTGCGCCTTCTTTGGCAGGGCGCGGGCGGCAAGGCGGATCAGCGGCCGGCGGGAGGCGAAGCCTGCGACCGGCAGCAGCAGGAAGGCTGCCCATACGATCCAGGCCAGGACATGGTAGGGCGAAGCAAGCGCAAGACCGACGCCGGCTGCGGCCAGCAGTGCATGCAGGTCGAGCAGCCGCATGACGAACAGCGCCGAAGTTCCCCGCGCCAGCGGAATGCCGAATTCGGAGCGCATCAGCACCGGGAAGCTGGTCTCTCCAGTGCGGAAGGGCATCATGATATTCAGCAGATTATGGACCTGCGTCACACGGAACAGCGCCGCAAAATGACCCGAGGTTTCCTTCGGGAAGTAATCGTAGATGCGCCAGGTGCGCAGGAAATAGGTGCTCGTCAGGAGCGCCAGCGCCAGAAGGATCGGCAGGGCGCCGACCTTACCCCATTGCGCCAGGATCGAGGTCCAGCCCCAGAACCATTCGATGAAGGCGGCATAGGCAAGGACGACTGCGAGCGTCAGCAGCGTCATTCGGTTGCGAATAAACCAATTCTGTCGGCTGGCAACCGTCGGAGTCTTCATGTAGTTAGGGCACCCAAATGCGAGCGGAAGGCTGAAACCGGACTTTTCGCTCGTTTCGTCCGGCAGGTACTGCCGGTCTTTTAGGAGAAAGAAGTGTTGCAGACAACGGCAGAGTCGACCCTCCCCCAGGCCGATCCGGCAAGCCCTCTCGAGCTTTCGCTGGTCGTGCCTGTCTTCAACGAGGAAGAAAGCGTCGGACCGCTCATCGAGCGCATCTGTGCCGCCATGCGTGGATTTGACAAGTCCTGGGAGCTGATCCTGGTCGACGACGGCAGCACGGACGCCACGCTCGTCAATGCCCGCCGGTCACTTTCGCAGGAAGGCTTGACGCTGCGTATCGTCGAACTTCAGCGCAATTTCGGCCAGACCGCCGCCATGCAGGCCGGTATCGATGCGGCGAACGGCCGCCTGATCGCCACCATGGACGGCGATCTGCAGAATGACCCGAAGGATATACCCTCCATGGTCGAGGAGCTGGAACGGCGGCAGCTCGACCTGCTCGTCGGCTGGCGCAAGAACCGCCAGGACGGGCTTCTGCTGCGCAAGATCCCCTCCTGGTGTGCCAACTACCTGATCGGCCGCATCACGGGCGTCAAGCTGCACGATTATGGCTGCAGCCTGAAAATCTACCGCGCCTCCATCATCAAGCAGGTGAAGCTGATGGGCGAAATGCACCGCTTCATCCCCGCCTGGGTCGCCGGCGTCGTGCCGAGCTCACGGATCGGCGAAGTCCCGGTCACCCATCATGCCCGCCAGCACGGCACGTCGAAATACGGGATTTCGCGCACCTTCCGCGTCATTCTCGATCTCCTGTCGGTGATGTTCTTCATGCGCTACAAGGCGCGGCCGGGACACTTCTTCGGCTCGCTCGGCCTTGGCCTCGGCGCGCTTGCTGGGCTGATCCTGCTCTGGCTCTTCATCGACAAGTTCATCTTCGGCGACGATATCGGCAGCCGTCCGTTGCTGATGGTCGGCGTTGTGCTGCTCCTGTCGTCGGTGCAGATGATCACGACAGGCATCCTCGCCGAAATGATCGCCCGCATCTATTATCGCGACGATCTCTCGCCGAACTATATCGTGCGCAAGATCTTCGATCGAGATCATCAGGACGCCTAGGCACCGGCCTAACAGCAACGGGAGCTGAACGGCGCATGAGCTCGAAGGACGACATCACTAGCCAACTATCGGACACGGCAGACCTGCCACCATGGCGGACAACAAGCTCGACGCGCCTTGTTCATGATCGCTGGCTGAAGGTTCGTGCGGATAACTGCGTGACCGCGGAGGGCGTGGAAATCGCGCCCTATTACGTGCTGGAATATCCCGATTGGGTCGAGATCATTGCGCTCGATGCCGAGGATCATATCTACCTCGTTCAGCAGTATCGTCACGGCCTCGGCGTCGTGGCGCTCGAGCTCCCTGGCGGAGCCGTGGATGCGAGCGATGCAAGTCCGGTCGCGGCGGCCGCGCGCGAGCTGCGCGAGGAAACCGGGCTTTCATCCACCGAATGGGATTACGTCGGCAAGCTTGCACCAAATCCTGCCACGCATACAAACCACTCGCATATCGTTATTGCCCGCAATGTCGAACTTGCAAGCAAGCCGGCGGACGACCCGACCGAGCGCATCCGGTTGATCCGCATGCCGATCCGCCAAGCAATCGAGCTGGCGCTGGAAGGCAAGATGATCCAGGTCATCCATGTTGCGGCGCTGACCCTTGCCCTTCATAAGGCGGACAAGTGGGACGTGCCGAAACCCAAGCCCTGACTACGATTTCCTCTCCGCCCACACGGCATCGAGCGCGCCACGCGCGATCCGCACCATGGCATCTACTTCCTCATGGGTGATAATGAGCGGCGGCGAGGCCAGCATGCGGTCTCCGGTGGCGCGCAGGATCAGGCCGTTCGCCAGGGCCTGGTTGCGGACGGCGGAACCTATAGCGTCAGGCTTTTCGAAACGGCGGCGGGTGGATTTGTCGGCGGCGAGCTGCAGGCCGCCCATCAAGCCGATGCTGACGGCTTCGCCGACCATGTCGTGATCGGCAAGGCTGCCCCAAGCCTGGGCGAAGTAAGGGCCGATATCGTCGCGCACGCGCTCAACCAGCCTTTCCTCCTCGATGATCCGCAGATTTTCGAGAGCAGCGGCGGCGCAGACCGGATGGCCGGAATAGGTGAAGCCGTGGTTGAATTCGCCGACTTCATTGATGAGCGCATCGGCGACGCGGTCGCTGACGAGCACACCGCCGATCGGCAGGTAGCCCGACGACAGTCCTTTAGCGATCGGTGCGAGATCCGGCTCGACGCCGAAGTGCTGATGGCCGAACCAGGCGCCGAGGCGGCCGAAGCCGCAGATCACCTCGTCGCAGACGAGCAGGATGTTCCTTGTCTTGCAGATGCGTGCGATCTCGGGCCAATAGGTCGATGGCGGAATGATGACACCGCCGGCACCCTGCACCGGCTCGGCGACGAAGGCTGCGACATTGTCTTCGCCCAGCTCGTCGATCTTGGCTTCGAGTTCGCGAGCGACCTTGAGACCAAATTCCTCCGACGAGAGATCGCCACCCTCGGCATACCAATAGGGCTGACCGATATGGACGACGCCAGGGATCGGCAAGTCGCCCTGCTCGTGCATGTATTTCATGCCGCCCAAGCTGGCGCCGGCGACCGTCGAGCCGTGATAGCCGTTCTTGCGGGCGATGATGGTCTTCTTCGTCGGCTTGCCCACAGCGCCCCAATAGACCCTCGCCATGCGGAACCAGGTATCGTTGGCCTCCGAGCCGGAATTGGTGAAGAAGACATGGTTGAACTGCGGCCCCGCATGGGCACAGACCTTTTCGGCGAGAAGCGTTGCCGGCGTAGTCGTGGTGCCGAAGAAGGTGTTGTAATAGGGCAGCTCGTTCATCTGCCTGGCCACGGCGTCAGCAATCTCGGTTCGGCCATAGCCGATATTCACGCACCAGAGGCCGGCAAAGCCGTCGAGATACTTTCGCCCTTCCGCATCGAAGATATAGACGCCCTCGCCGCGCTGGATGACGCGCGCGCCTTCCGCGTTTAGCTTCTTCATGTCCGCGAAGGGATGAAGGTGATGAGCGGCATCGAGGGCGGCGAGATTGGAGCGGCTTGGTGTATCGGACATGGCTGAGACTCACCTCATTGCGATAGGTTTCTGTCAGGCGCGTCCGCCGACGCCGTTGCTATGTGCATGGCCCCTCACCCCAGCCCTCTCCCCGTCAAACGGGGAGAGGGAGTTTTCGCGCCAGACAGCCGCTTTAGGTGCGGCAACTACTGGTGGGGGTCCCCTCTCCCCGCACATGCGGGGAGAGGGTTAGGGTGAGGGGCCAGGCACGAGAGACTTAGCCTCGCCGGACTTGACTGCAAGCTATCTTGGTTTACGACCATGCCGTGAGCATGGGGGATTTACAAGAGCATGGCGGCCGACAACGCAACCGAAGGTAACGCGCGCATCGAGGTGCTGATCTCGGACATGAACGGCCGGCTGCGCGGCAAGCAGATCCCGATTTCAGCCGAAAAGAAGGTCTGGTTCGGCGCCGTACGGCTGCCGACTTCGACGCAATCGCTCGATATCTGGGGCGATGACAATGACGATATTACCGGCCTGTCGCTGGCGATCGGAGATCCGGACGGGACCTGTGTCGCCGACAAGCGCACGCTCGCCGACATGCCCTGGGCGCCGGCGGGATCGAAGCAGGTGCTGGCTACCATGCATGAGCTCGACGGCAGCCCGAGCTTCCAGGATCCGCGCGCTATTCTTTCGGCCGTTGTCGATCGCTACAAGGCGCTCGGCCTAACGCCCGTCGTCGCGACCGAACTGGAATTCTACCTTCTGGCCGGAGACTGGCGCGACAGAGGCGTCCCGTCGCCGCCGCCTGCCCTAACCTATCAGGGCGAGCCGAACGGCTTTCAGCTCTATGACATGGATGCCGTCGATCTCCTTGACGATTACCTCGAAACGTTGCGCGCCTACGCCCGGGCGCAGGGGTTGCCGGCGGATGCGACGACGGCGGAATTTGGTCCCGGTCAATTCGAGGTAAACCTGCTACATCGCCCGGATGCGCTGGCCGCTGCCGATGATTGCATCATGCTGAAGCGCGTGGCGGAACAGGCGGCGCGCAAGCATGGCCTGAAATCGACCTGCATGGCAAAGCCCTATACCGACCATGCCGGCTCGGGACTGCACGTGCATGCCAGCATCATCGACGCTCAAGGGCGCAACGTCCTCGATGCTGCAGGCAGCGAGCCGAAGAGGCTGAAGTCGATCTGCGCGGGACTGCTACAGACCTTGCAGGACGCGCAGCTGGTCTTTGCGCCCTATGCCAATTCCTATCGCCGATTCCAGCCGGGTTCGTTTGCGCCCGTCGATCTCACCTGGGGCTTCGGCCATCGCGGCACGGCCGTGCGCATCCCGGAAAAGGACGGGCCGGGCGCGCGCATCGAGCACCGCGTCGCCGGCGCCGATGCCAATCCCTATCTGATGCTGGCGGCAATTCTCGGCGGTATGTTGCTGGGCCTTGAGAACGACCTCGATCCGGGTGAGGAGACGACGCCGGCTTACGCGCCGACCGATGCACCCAAGCTGACGCATGATTTCCTGACCGCCGTCGAGCGCTTCCGCGCCTCGGCCTTCATTGCCGACATTTTCGGCGAGCGGTATCAGAAGCTCTACGGCGAGACGAAGCATAAGGAAGCGCTCGGCCACCTGCGCACGGTTTCCGATTTTGACTATCGCACCTATCTGCCGCGCCTCTGACTCTCTCAGATAGCGACGCTGTCGACGGCGCCTTCGCGCGCAACGCTGGCGGCCGTCCCCTCTCGCACCATCACCTTGAGCTCGCCCGGATGCACCTTGAGCGTCACGTCGCGCTCGAGCGGCAATAATTCGCCATCCATGACGCAGTTGGCGAGCTGGCGCAGTTTCGGGAAATGCAGATGCACCTCCGGTGCGTGCATGACCATGACATCAGCATTCTCACGAACCCGGCCGCGCAGCATGTCGATGGCAAGTCGTGCGACACCGAGCGGTCGCAGCGGCTTTGCCGTGTAGAAGCCCAGCTCGCCGCTGCGCAGGCTATCGGCATAGAGCAGCGCATTGGCGCCGAAGGGATTGTTGGAGACCGAGATCGCCGAAACATGCCGGCGCTCGCGGATGCCACCGGCCTCGAAGTCGACGTCGAATTCCGGTGGATTGGCAATGACGCCGAAGGCGGCGCGGGTGCTTGCGGACATTTTTCCAATGCGCGAGCGATAAGTGTAGCCATTGCGATAACGGACCATGCGCGCATGCAAGCCCGCTGAAAACTGGTGAATGAAAGCGCGACCGTTGGCGCTGCCGATATCGACATTGTCGACCTCACCCGTCGCGAGCACGTTCAGCGTCTGCCATATGTCGAGCGGCAGGCGCAGAGAACGGGCAAAGAGGTTCATGGTGCCGGCCGGAATGACACCGAGGGCGACGCCGTTTTTCCAGGCGATGGCCGCAGCAGCCGAAATCGTGCCATCGCCGCCGCCCGCAACGATCCCGTCAATGTCGTCGCGGCGTGCAGCACGCTCCATCGCCGAGACGACGTTGCGCCCCTCCACGACAACAGCTTCGAAATCGTGACCGGCGTCACGGAAGACCTGCTCCGCTCTCTTTTCATAGGCAGCCATGTCAGTCGTGCGGAACGTTCCGCCATCGCGATTGAAAAAGCCGATCAACTTCATCGGGGGCTCTCGGTCGTTCCGCAAATTGTATCAGGGGCTAAGGCCCGTGCGCTTCTTCTCAGATGGTTTTGGAGAGAACGATTTCAAGCGCTGTAGCCGTTTCGCCGAGATCGGCTGCAGCGCACTTATGCATGATCCGCCATGCTGCACTGCAAAAAATGCACGCGACAGAAACATTGCCCTCATTGATAGTATCAACAAGGGTGTGTCCATGCCCCCGTGTCCCTTATTCCATTTTGATGCACTGAGCGCCGAATGCCGGGATTTGCCGCATCATTCGCGGCGCTTGAATTTCGTGTGCCGCCCAAGGAGTTTCCGTGAGCGATATTTCCGTCGAGGCCCTCGATAGCCAGACCATCGTCGAAGCGCCGTCTCGCACCGCCATAGCGCTGGTGACTTTGGCGCTGGCCGTCGGCAGCTTCGGTATCGGCACGGGTGAATTCGTCATCATGGGACTTCTGCCCAATGTTGCCGACACCTTCGGCGTCACCACTCCGGAAGCAGGTCATGTAATCAGCGCCTATGCGCTCGGCGTCGTCGTCGGTGCACCAATCATCGCCGTGCTCGCCGCCAAGATGGCGCGTCGCACGCTGCTCCTGCTGATGATGGCGATCTTTGCCGCGGGCAATATTTCCAGCGCTTTCGCACCGACTTTCGAAAGCTTCACGGCGCTGCGTTTCATCACCGGCCTGCCACATGGCGCCTATTTTGGGGTTGCCGCACTCGTTGCCGCCTCGATGGTGCCGGTACACCGCCGCGTGCGCGCCGTCGGCCAGGTCATGCTCGGCCTCACGATCGCGACGCTGATCGGTACGCCGATCGCGACTTTCCTCGGGCAGCTTCTGAATTGGCGCGCAGCCTTCATGATGGTCGGCGCCATCGGCCTCGCCACTATGCTGCTGATCGCCCTTTTCCTCCCCAAGGACAGGGTCGAGGAAGGCGCCAGCATCGCCCGTGAACTCGGTGCTTTGAAGCGCATCCAGGTCTGGCTTTCTCTCGGCGTCGCTGCCGTCGGCTTCGGCGGCATGTTTTCGATCTTCAGCTATGTCGCCACGACGACGACCGAAGTCGCCGGCCTTGGCTCCGCCATGGTGCCGATCGTGCTGGCTCTCTTCGGCATCGGCATGAATGTCGGCAACATCGTCGGCTCGCGCCTTGGCGATATCTCCATCAAGGGAACGATCGGCGGCATGATGATCTTCAATATCATCATTATGACGCTCTTCTCGCTGACAGCGGCTAACCCGATCATGCTCTGCATCTGCGTCTTCCTGATCGGCTGCGGCTTTGCCGCCTGCCCGGCCGTGCAGACGCGGCTGATGGATGTGGCCGCGGATGCGCAGACCCTAGCTGCTGCGTCCAATCACTCCGCCTTCAACATCGCCAATGCGCTCGGCGCCTGGCTGGGCGGTTTGGTGATCTCCTGGGGCTTCACGGCTGCCGCGACCGGCTATGTCGGTGCGGTGCTCTCCGTGGCAGGCCTTGCAGTCTTCGCCGTTTCAGTTGGCCTGGAGCGCCGCACCGGGCGCGCATGACATGCCTGGGGCGCCCAGCTGCTGGCGCCCATCGCGGCAAAATACATTCTCCTCGCCCCAGGCAGCCATCGCCTTGATGATCGGCCCCAGGCTGGCGCCAAGCGGCGTCAGCGCATACTCGACGCGCGGCGGCACCACCGGAAAGACGGTGCGTGACAGCAGCCCGGATTCTTCCAGTTCCCGCAATTGCTTGGTCAGCATGCGCTGCGTCACCGACGGCAGTTTGCGGCGGATTTCGTTGAAGCGCAGCGTTCCTTCCATCAGGTGAAACAGGATCACGCCTTTCCATTTGCCATCGAGCACGCTCAGCGTCGCCTCGACCGGGCAACCTGGAAAATTTCCGACGAGTTTGGAGCGGGGAACCGACATCGACAGTATCCTTTTTGTACCTACGTACAGAAATTGTGCATTCTTGCGCCTTTTAAGGATAATGCGCATCTAGCCTCTGTGCAACCAACCCAGGAGCTTCTCCCATGCGCGCAGTCGCCTACAAGCAACCGCAACCCATTTCCGCAGAGACATCGCTGATCGACATCGAGCTGCCGACGCCCGAGGCAAAGGGCCATGATCTGCTGGTCGAAGTGAAGGCCGTTTCCGTCAACCCGGTCGACGTCAAGGTCCGCGCCAATGTCACCCCACCCGAAGGCGAATATAAGATCATCGGCTGGGATGCCGCCGGCATCGTCAAGGCGGTCGGGCCCGACGTCACCATGTTCAAGCCGGGAGACGAAGTCTTCTATGCGGGTGCCATCAATCGCGACGGTTCGAATGCCGAATTCCACCTCGTCGACGATCGCATCGTCGGCGCCAAGCCCAAGAGCCTCGATTTTCCAGCGGCTGCCGCACTGCCGCTGACCTCGATTACCGCCTATGAAACGCTGTTCGACCGGCTGAAGGTGGAGGATCCGGTTCCCGGCGCGGCCAATGCCATTCTCATCATCGGCGGAGCCGGCGGCGTCGGATCGATCGCCATCCAAATCGCCCGCGCGCTGACCGATCTCACTATCATTGCGACGGCATCCCGCCCGGAAACGCAGGCCTGGGTGAAGGAATTGGGCGCCCATCACGTCATCGATCATTCGAAGCCGCTTGCGCCACAGATCGAGGCGCTCGGCATCGGCGCCCCCGCATTCGTCTTCTCGACTACCAACACATCAGATCATACCGGCTCAATTGTCGAGGCTATCGCGCCGCAGGGCCGATTTGCCCTCATCGACGATCCGAAGACGTTCGATGTCGTGCCCTTCAAGTGGAAGGCGGTATCGATCCATTGGGAGATGATGTTCACCCGCCCCCTCTACAACACGGCCGACATGATCGAGCAGCACAAGCTGTTGACGAAGATCGCCGAACTGGTGGATGCCGGCAAAATCAGGTCGACGCTGACCGAGACCGCGGGCACGATCAATGCCGCCAATCTCAAGAAGGCGCATGCCCTCGTCGAGACCGGCAAGATGAAGGGTAAGGTCGTTCTGGCCGGCTTCTGAGTGACCAATATTTGCGACAGATCAGGCCGGGCGAATATCGTCCGGCCGCTTTGTTTTAACGCATTGGCACTGGGTTTTGTTGCATAGCAAAAATTTGCAGCCGCCTAAACAAATTTTTATCGCAGGATCGAGCGTTTAGGCACGTCCGCCTCTTGACTTTTCATGCCTTCGGCGCGACTTCTCCGCACGTGGGGAACAGCGTTTTCCATACCGATTAACCGGAGCCATCTTTCGATGCCTAGCGACAGTAGTAGTCGATTGCCTTTGCCGTCAGTAGCATTCGTGCACTAACCGACTCCTGTCGGCTCGCCACGATCCGCTACGACGGCGGATCGACCGGAAAGGCGAGCTATAATGAACATCAACAGCTTTCCCGTGCGGGCCGGCAATGCCGCTCGTGCATTCATCAATAACAATCGCGCCGTCACCATCGCGGAACGCGTCGAGGCTCTGAACGCAACAGACGTGGCAGAGGCTGCCCGCATCCTCGCCAAAATGCCGGAAGAGCGCGCTGTGCGCATTCTCGACCGGCCGGAACTGCGCAACGCACCCGCCATTCTCGAAGTCATGGGCAATGCAGATGCCGCGCGCCTGCTGCATGGCATGTCAAACGACCGCGTCGCCGACGTGCTGCTCGAAATGGATATCGACACGCGCGCCCGTCTCTTCGCAACGTTCGACGAGCATGCAAGGCAGGCGATTCAGAGCCTGATGGGCTATCCGCCGCGCACGGCCGGCGGCATCATGACGACGGAATTCGTCAGCGTTTTCGCGAGCTGGACCGTTGCCCAGACGCTCGACCACGTTCGCCAGGTCGAGCGCTCCCGCGAAACGGTCTATGCCATCTATGTGCTCGATGACGAAACGCACGTGCTGCTGCATGTCGTGACGCTGCGCCGCCTCATCACCGGTGAACCGGATGCCTGCATCCTGACCGTGGCCCAGAAGGGCGTGCCCGTCACGGCACCGCCGCTGATGAAGCAGGAGGACGTCGCGCGCCTGATCCGCCGACACGATCTGCTGGCGCTCCCCGTCGTCGACGACAAGGGCCACATGCTCGGCATCGTCACCGTCGACGACGTCATCGACACGATGATCGCCGATACGACCGAGGACGCCCAGAAGTTCGGCGGTATGGAAGCCCTCGGCCAGCCCTATATGAAGATCAGCTTTGCGGGCATGATCCGCAAGCGCGCCGGCTGGCTCGCAGCCCTCTTCCTCGGCGAAATGCTGACCGCAAGCGCCATGCAGCATTTTGAAGGAGAGCTGGAGAAGGCCGTCGTGCTGACGCTCTTCATCCCGTTGATCATGAGCTCGGGCGGCAATTCCGGCTCGCAGGCGACATCGCTCATCATCCGGGCGCTGGCACTCGGCGAGCTCAAGCTTTCGGACTGGTGGCGTGTAGCGATCCGCGAGCTGCCGACAGGCATCGTGCTCGGAGCGATCCTTGGCCTCGTCGGCTTTGCCCGTATCGTGCTCTGGCAGAACATCGGCCTCTTCGACTACGGCCCGCACTGGCAGCTCGTCGCCTTTACGGTTTTCGCTGCCCTGATCGGCATCGTCACCTTCGGCTCGCTCGCCGGCTCGATGCTGCCATTCGTCTTGCAGAAGCTGCGGCTCGATCCCGCCAGCGCCTCGGCGCCCTTCGTCGCGACGCTGGTCGATGTCACCGGCCTTGTCATCTATTTCTCGGTCGCGCTGCTGATCCTCAGCGGAACGATGCTCTGAGGACAATCAGATTCTCATCGAAAGGGGCCAGCAATGGCCCCTTCTGTGTTTTCACTCCGGCTGCTTCATTCAGGCTGCGGCAGTTTCAGAGCACCATTGGTCTTGATGGTGCGGATGGCGAAGTTCGAACGCAGATCGACCACGCCGGGAAGCACCAGAAGTTTTTCCGACATCACCTTCTCATAGGCAGCAAGATCCTCCACCACGACCTCCGCCAGGAAATCGGCCGTACCCGAAATCAGATGGCAGGCGACGACTTCCGGAATGGCGAGCAATGCTGCCTGCTGCGTCTCGGAATTCTCCTTTGAATGATGACCGACCTTGAGTTCCACAAAGACCGTCAGACCGAGGCCGGCCTGCTTGCGGTCGATATCTGCGCGGTAGCCGCGCAAGAGCCCGGATTTTTCCAGATTTCGGATGCGCCTCAGGCAGGGAGACGGCGAGAGATTTACCCGCTCGGCGATCTCGACATTGGTGGCGCGCGCATCCTCCTGCAGACAGTTGAGGATCGCAATATCGAACTTATCCAATTTTGGCATATCCGGGAAACTTGATCTCTCATATTGGCAGATCATTGCTCATAGCATGATTTCTGAGCCAGAACTAGCAAGGACATGCCTCAGCCTTCGGCGCTATATTTTCCTCATTCGAAAGAGAACCGGATCGTTGGAAAGGATATGTCGATGACCGCTTTGTCTCTCTCCACCCGCAAGGCAACCCCCACCATGGTCGGCTATGCCGGTGCCATCGTGACCGTCTTGATCTGGGCAAACTGGATTCTTGCCACACGTCATACAGCCGAAACGCAGATGGGCACCATCGATCTCGGCCTGATCCGCTACGGCGTTCCTGCTCTGGTGCTCGCTCCCGTCTGGTGGCGGACAGGTCTACTGCCGAAGGGCGTGCCTTTGAAGCTGCTGGCGCTGATGGTCTGCGGCTCCGGCGCCCTCTTCTTCCAGCTCACCACTTTCGCCATCCAGTTCACGCCGGCATCGTCGGCCGGTATTCTGCTCGGCGGCTCCATGCCGTTAGCTGCCGCCCTGATCGGCGTGCTGCTGTTTCGCGAGCGGCTCGATATCACCCGTTGGCTCGGTCTTGGCGGCATCGTCGCCGGCGTCGTGATCCTGCTTGCCCGCAGCCTCTATGGCGTCCCGATCTCCTGGGAGGGCTTTACGCTGCTGCCGCTTGCCGCGCTGCTCTGGGCAACCTATACCCACGCCTTCCGCCGCTCCGGGCTGAGCGCCGTGCAGTCGAGCGCCATCATCGCCGTCTGGTCGTTCCTGATCCATGTCGCAATGGCCGCCATCTTCGGCAGCTCGCTTGCCTCGGTGCCGCTACCGGAAATCGGTCTGCAGATCGTCAGTCAGGGGCTGCTGTCAGGTCTTGCCGCTACGCTTGCCTATGGTCTTGCCGTCCAGGCTCTCGGTGGCACGCAGGCCGCAGCCTTCACCGCAATTACGCCGGTTCTCGCCACCATCGGCGGCGGCTTTCTGCTCGGTGAAGAAATCGGAATGGCGGGCATTGCCGCAGCGATTGTTACGGGACTGGGAGTGGCGCTTTCGACCGGGGTGCTCGCCCGGAGATAAACGCATCATCTGCAAGACAATGGATCGAGGGCTGCCATGTGCGGCCTTCGGCATTGAAAGCGACATCATCTGATGCTAGTTTTGATGACAACGGAGATATCAATGCGCACCACCGTAGCCATCGACGATAAGTTGCTTGCGGATGCACGCGAGGTTACCGGTCTCGCCGAGACCTCGGCGATCCTGCGTGAAGCGTTAAAAGCGCTTGTGGAACGGGAAGCCGCCCAAACCCTGATACGTCTCGGCGGCACCGAACCGAATATCACAGCTCCCCCTCGTCGCCAGTTTGGCGTCGAATGATCCTGGTCGATACGTCGATCTGGATCGATCACTTTCATATGTCGGAGGCGCGGCTCCAGTCTCTACTGGAGCAAAAGCAGGTCGTCGTTCATCCTTTCGTCGTCGGTGAGATCGGCCTTGGAAATCTGCGGCAATATGATCTCATAATGGGAAGCCTCCGCCGACTGCCCCCGATTGCGAGAACCTCGGATGAGGACGTTCTTTATTTCATCCGAAGCAACAAACTGCAGGGTACGGGAATCGGCTATATCGATGCTCATCTCGCGGCCGCGACAATACTGGCGCCTGGAACCTATCTCTGGACGCGAGACAAGCGGCTGCAACGTGTCGCCGAAAACCTCGGAATTGCCGCGCCGCTATAATTCAGAAGCGCAGCGCCATGGCTACACGTCTGGCCGGATCGGCGCCGTGGGCCAATTCATTCTCCAGGATTTGCGTGAGGGCTGCCGACCTTTCTCCGTCATCGAGGATTTGAAACCCCATTGAGGTATAGAATGGCGCGTTGAAAGCCACCTGCCGGTCTGTCGTGAGCGTTACACCCTCAGCACCTTGAGCTCGGGCCGTTTCAATCACAGCCTCCATCAGCCGCCGCCCGACACCTCGCTTCTGCCAATGCCTGACGACATCGAGTTCGGCGATGTGAACGGAGCCATCCTTGCGGATGCCGGCCAGGAAGCCGAACGGCGTGTCCTCGCCGTCGACGGCAACGAACAGCAAGCCTTCCGCAAGGGATTGCTCCAACACGTCAAGCGGCAGCGACGTCGGCTCGCAGGCGACCGCGCCGGCCCCATGCAGAGCCCAGAAGGCATCTATCTCGATGGCAGCGAGCAGATGCAGTTCGTCTGCCCTGACCGAACGGATCGTCCAGGCGCCTTGTTCGATCTCCGTCATTGCATCTCACATATTCGGATAGACCGGCCCCTCGCCGCCCTGCGGGGGAACCCAGTTGATGTTCTGGTTCGGGTCCTTGATGTCGCAGGTCTTGCAGTGGACGCAGTTCTGGGCGTTGATGACGAAGGTTTCCTTGCCGTCCTTCTCCACCCATTCGTAGACGCCTGCGGGACAATAACGCGTCGACGGGCCGGCGAAGATATCATGTTCCGACGACACCTGCAGCGCCATGTCCCTGACCTGCAGATGCACCGGCTGATCTTCCTCGTGGTTGGTGTTCGACAGGAACACCGAGGAAAGGCGGTCGAAGGTCAGAACGCCATCCGGCTTCGGATAGTCGATCTTTTGGTGCTGGGCGGCGGGCTCCAGCGATTGGGCATCCGTCTTGCCATGCTTCAGCGTGCCGAAGAAGGAGAAGCCGAATAGCTGGTTCATCCACATGTCGAGGCCGCCGAGCGCCACGCCGATCGCCGTGCCGAACTTCGACCACAGCGGCTTGACGTTCCGGACGCGCTTCAGATCCTTGCCGATATCCGAAGAGCGCCATTCATTCTCGATCTCGATCACTTCGTCATTGCCGCGACCGGCCGCGATCGCTTCGGCGATCCTGTCCGCCGCCAGCATGCCCGACAGCACCGCATTGTGGCTGCCCTTGATACGGGGAACGTTGACGAAGCCGGCCGAACAGCCGATCAGCGCGCCACCCGGGAATGTGAGCTTCGGCACCGATTGCCAGCCGCCTTCAGTGATGGCACGGGCGCCATAGGAGATGCGCTTGCCACCCTCGAAGGTGCCGCGGATCGCCGGATGCGTCTTGAAGCGCTGGAACTCCTCGAAGGGATAGAGATAGGGGTTCTTGTAGTTCAGGTGCACGACAAAGCCGACGGCGACGAGATTGTCTTCCAGATGATAGAGGAACGAACCGCCGCCCGTCTTCATGCCGAGAGGCCAGCCGAAGGAGTGCTGCACGAGACCCTTCTTGTGGTTTTCGCGCTTGACCTCCCAGAGCTCCTTGATGCCGATGCCGAACTTCGGTACATCGCTGTCCCGCGCGAGATCGAACTTGGCGATGAGCTGCTTGGCAAGCGAGCCGCGCACGCCTTCGCCGATCAGGACGTATTTGCCTAGGAGCGCCATGCCGCGCGTATAGTTCGGGCCGGGCTCGCCGTTCTTCTCAATGCCCATATCGCCGGTCGCGACACCGATGACGGCGCCCTCGTCATTATAGAGCACTTCGGTCGCGGCAAAGCCGGGATAGATCTCGACGCCGAGGCCCTCGGCCTTCTCGGCCAGCCAGCGACAGACGTTGCCGAGCGAGACGATATAGTTGCCGTGATTGCTCATCAGCGGCGGCATCAGGAAATTCGGCAGGCGGATGGAGCCAGCCGGCCCCAGGAACAGGAAATGATCGTCCGTCACCTCGGTCTTGAAGGGATGACCCTCCTCCTCGCGCCAGTTCGGCAGCAGTCGGTCGATGCCGATCGGATCGACGACGGCGCCCGAAAGAATATGCGCGCCGACCTCGGCCCCCTTCTCGAGCACGACGACGGTCAGATCCGGATTGATCTGCTTCAGCCGGATCGCCGCCGACAGGCCCGCGGGACCTGCGCCGACAATCACAACGTCGAATTCCATGCTCTCGCGTTCCGGCAGCTCGTTCGCGTCAGTCATTCATCTTCTCCGCTTGGCCAGCTTCCGATAATCTCGGACCACGGCCTTATCCCCTTGGGCGTCTTCCCCGTTTCGGTTATCTCTTGTCAAAATGGGAGGGGATTGTCGAGCCGGGAAGCGACAGGCAATCCCCCAATTTGCCCAACACGTAAAACAAGTTAAATGACCCTTACGTTAACGTCAATATTCTGATGGTATTTGCCGTCAGTTGTGAAGCGCACCTTCCATAGTCGCCGGATGGCCCTCTATAAATGCCGATCAGACAATCCGAATAGCATGAAGGGTAATCAAGATGGATCTTGGTATTGGCGGAAAACGCGCGCTGGTGCTCGCCTCGTCGAAGGGGCTGGGCCAGGGCATCGCAGTGGCGCTCGCCCGCGAGGGCGCGAACGTCCTACTCTGTGGCCGAAGCGGCGAAAGGCTCGAGAACAATTGCAAGGCCATCAATGCCGAGGGCAAGGGTCGGGCGGATTGGATCTGGGCGGACCTCAATGACGAGAACTTCGTGGATGTGGTCACCAAGGCAGCCATAGAGAAGCTTGGCGGCATCGATATTCTCGTCAACAACAGCGGCGGACCGACGCCCGGCACGACGGAAGATATGACCGCCGACCGGCTGGAGACCTATTTCATCTCCATGGTGTCCCGGATCATCACCCTGACCACTGCGCTCTTACCAGGCATGAAGGCACAAGGCTGGGGACGTATTCTCACCGTCGCCTCCTCCGGTGTCATCGAGCCCATTCCCAATCTCGCGCTTTCCAACACGCTGCGCCCGGCGCTTGCCGGCTGGAGCAAGACGCTGGCCAGCGAAGTGGCTGCGCATGGCATCACGGTCAACATGCTGCTGCCGGGCAGCATTGCGACAGATCGGCTAGCCGAGCTCGATACCGCCACAGCCAAGCGCGGAGGCAGGAGCCTCGAAGATGTCAGCGCCGAGCGTCAACAGCGCATTCCCGCCGGTCGGTATGGCCGCGTCGAGGAATTCGCCGCCACCGCCGCCTTTCTTTGCAGCGAACCGGCGAGCTACGTGACAGGCATCATGGTCCGCTGCGATGGGGGAGCTGCTCGCTCTCTTTGAGATCGCCACCGGCGAATAGAGTGCGGGGCCCTTGCAATAGGGCCTGACAACACAATTCCGTGAGCTGAAGCAACGCTTCTATGCACGCCGCAGCACATCTCCACACTATAAATACCGCCTAAAGCTGTTTTTGCCGACCGATTATTACATAGCGGCAATCAAAAAATAGTCATTTGGCTGTTTGTTGCACCGCACAAACAGAAACAATTCGAAAGCTTTCCAAGCTTTAATTTTTCGTCGTCCCGAACTGTGGTAGATTGCAAGGCATCAACGTTCATGAATTCGCGTTAAAGGGACAGAATTACCGAACGTTAGCGGCGACGGCGATGTGATGAATTGCGGCGAAGCTCGTTTTTGTTGTGCGACGCAATAAATACACTTCAACGTCACTGCGCTTCCTGCAACAAGCCCCGACCGGTTCTTTAAGTATGAAAAAATTCTGGCTTCCCCTCGGCCTTCTTGTCGTCGCAGCCCTTGCCGCATGGGGCTATCGCGACCGTATTCCTTTCCTTTCCGCATTTGTCGATCAAGCCTCAGCAGAAACCAAAGATACCGGCAAGGCGGCGCAGGCCGGCGGCAAGCGTCAGGCCGGCCCAATCGCGGTAAAGACCGTTGCCGCCGTCAAAACTTCGCTCCCCATGGACGTTCCCGCGACCGGCTGGGTCGTGCCGATCGATTCAACGACGATCGCCGCACAGGAAGCCGGGCTGATCACGCAGATCGCGGTAAAAGATGGCGCGACGGTCAAAGCTGGCGACCTGATCGCAAAGCTTGATCCGCGCACGGCACAGGCTGCCGTCAACAAGGACCAGGCGAACATTACGAAAGACCAGGCAAACCTTGCCCAAGCGGAGACCGCGCTGACCCGTGCCAATAGCTTGCTTACGAGCAGCGCCGGCACTCAGGCGACTGCCGATGAAGCACGTGCGACTCGCGACTCCGCCATTGCCACGCTCAGCGCGGACCAGGCACAGCTTGCCTCGGATCAGGTCCTGCTCGGAAATACCGACATACGGGCACCCTATGATGGCCGGCTTGGCGATGTTCAATTGAGCCTGGGGGCTTATGTCAGCGCCGGCACGCCGATCGTGACGATCAGCAAATATGATCCGGCATACATCAAATTTACCATGCAGGAAAACAATCTGCGCGAACTGCAGGAACAACTGGCCGCGGGTCCTGTCCACGTCACCACCGTTCCCCGTTCCGCACAGGGCAAGCCTCGCACCGGGACGATCACCTTTTACGATAACACAGTCGACCAGGCTTCCGGAACGATTGCCGTGAAGGCAACCTTCGAAAACGCCAACGGTGCCTTGTGGCCGGGACGCTCCGCGAATGTCATGGTTCACTTCGCCGACAACGAGCAGCTTATCGTCGTGCCGACCGTGGCCGTCAGCCCGGGGCCGGACGGCTATATCGCCTTTGTGGTGAAGGACAATAAGGTCAAGATTACGCCGGTGACAATTGCTCGCGCGAATGGCGGTCGCACAGCCGTCGCCACAGGCCTTTCGGTCGGCGATCATGTCGTTGTCGAAGGCCAGTCGCAACTGAACAACGGCACTGAAGTCAAGGAACAATTCAGCGACAATCCAAACGAGAAGGTCGCTTCGGCCGATGATGGAAAAACCGAAACCATCGCAGTTGGAGCGCAACAATGATCCCGACCTTCTGTATCCAGCGTCCGGTCGCGACCACGCTTCTCGCGATCGGCGTGGTGCTTGCCGGTCTCGCCGGCTATCAGCTGATCCCCGTCGCAGCAGTGCCGCAGGTGGATTTCCCGACGATCAACGTCTCGGCCCAGCTGACGGGCGCATCACCACAGACGATGGCGACATCGGTCGCCACGCCGCTGATCAAGCAGTTCGAGACGATCCCCGGCATCAGCGAAATTTCTTCAACAAACTCGCTTGGCAATACCAGCATCGTGCTGCAATTCAATCTCGACCGCAACATTGACGCCGCCGCCGGCGACGTGCAGGCGGCGATTTCGACCGCGCAAAGAAAACTTCCCAACAACCTGACGACCCCGCCGAGCTACCGGAAGACCAATCCGGCCGACGCGCCTGTCATGCTGATCGCCGTACAAAGCGACACCTTGCAGCGCAGCAAGCTCGACGATATCGCCGAGAACATCATCTCTCCATCGATCTCGACACTGCCTGGCGTCGCTGAAGTGACCGTAAACGGGGCGCAGACCTACGCGGTGCGCATCGACGTCGATCCGAACAAGCTTCTGGATCGCGGCATCGGTATCGACACGGTCAATACAGCCGTCGTCAACGCCAACAACCAGGTCCCGGTCGGCACGTTGCAAGACGCGGCGCAGAGCATGACGATCAATGCGGATACGCAGCGCGTCAACGCCGACGAGTTTCGCACGCTTGTGATTGCCAATCCCAACGGCAAGCCAATTCACCTCGGCGACGTCGCCGACGTGCAGGACAGCGTGGAAAACCAGAATATCGGTAGCTGGTATGATGGCCAGCGAGCGATCATTCTGGCTATTCAACGCCAGCCCGATGCCAACACGGTCGACGTCGTCGATGCCGTCAACAAGACGCTGCCGAAGCTGCAGGCCGAAATGCCGGCTTCCGTCAAAATGACCGTTATGAACGACTCGGCCCAGCCAATCCGCGAGGCCATCTCGGACGTCAAGTTTACGTTGCTGCTGACCATCGGTCTCGTCGTTCTCGTCATCTACCTGTTCACGGGCCACGTGACAGCAACGATTATCCCCGGCCTCGCCGTGCCTCTTTCGCTGATATCAACTTTCGGCATGATGTACGTGCTCGGCTATAGCGTCGACAATATCTCGCTGCTCGGGTTGACGATCGCGGTGGGCCTCGTGGTGGACGACGCCATCGTCATGCTGGAGAACATTCTACGGCACATGGAAGAAGGCATGCCTGTGCGGCAGGCGGCCATCCAGGGCGCGGCCGAAGTCAGCTATACGATTATCTCCATGTCGGTTTCGCTCATCGCCGTGTTCATCCCTATCCTGCTGATGGGCGGCGTCGTTGGCCGTATTTTCAACGAGTTCGGGATGGTCGTGGCAATCGCCATCGTGTCGTCCGCGGTGGTCTCGCTGACCGTCACGCCGATGCTCGGTTCGCGTCTTTCCAACGCCCACAGCCATCCTCCCCTGCCGGTGCGCCTCTTCAACAAGGGCTTCAACTGGACCGAGGTCAACTACGGCAAGGGCGTGGAATGGTGTATTCGCCATCGTTACATCGTGCTTGGAAGCTTCCTTGCTTCGGTCGCGCTCTCGGCCTACCTCTTCCTGACGCTGCCTGCCAGCTTCTTCCCGCAGGAAGACATCGGCCGGCTGCAGATTTCAACGCGCGCCCGCCAGGATATTTCCTATCCGGCGATGCGTGACCTACAGAACCAGGCCGCTGCGGCGATCAAGGCGAATCCCGCCGTCGAGCACGTGATGTCGGTGGTCGGAGCCAGCGCGCGTCAGACACTCAACAACGGTACGATCTACGCTCAGCTGAAGGATAAGAAGGATCGTCCGCCGCTCGACCAGACTTTGCGCGAAATGCGCGCCGCCGTCGCCAAAATCCCGGGCATTCAGGTCTTCATCAATCCTCAGCAAAGCCTTCGCTTCGGCGGACGCCAGACCGCCAGCCAGTATCAGCTCGTCATCCAGGCGCTCAACGCCGATCTGACGAACCAGTGGGCCAACAAGATGCTGCAGGAGATGCGAAAGGATCCTCGCTTCACCGACGTGACCACCGACGCGCAATACAATGCACTGCAGGCCAATATCGTGGTCGATACGGAGAAAGCCGCCGCCTACGGCATCAACAACAACCTGCTGCGTACCACGCTTGAAGAGGCCTTCAGCGACTACGCCGCCGCACAGATCCAGTCGACCGGCGACAGCTATGACGTGATCATCGAATATGATGCGAATCAGCCTTGGGACGACCAGAAACTGTCGCGTATCCATGTGACGTCCTCGAGCGGCCAGCAGGTTCCATTGTCGGCCTTCGCGCACATCGAGCGCAACACCGGCCCGGTGACCATCAACCAGACCGGTCAGCTCGTCTCGACCACGGTATCCTTCAACCTGCCGGCCGGCGAAGCGCTTGGCGACGCCACGGCACAGATCGAACAGATCAAGAAGGACATCAACATGCCGGCGGACATCTTCACGTCCTACGGCGGCACGGCGCAGATCTTCCAGCAGTCGCAGGGCAGCACGCCTTACCTGATCCTCGCTGCGGTGCTGACGATCTATGTGGTTCTCGGCGTTCTCTACGAAAGCTTCATCCACCCGCTGACCATTCTGTCCGGTCTGCCGGCCGCGGCGCTCGGCGCACTGCTTGCGCTGAAGATCTTCGGCTTCGACCTGTCGGTCATCGCGCTCATCGGCTTGCTGATGCTGATCGGTATCGTCAAGAAAAACGCGATCATGATGATCGACGTGGCGCTGGAAACGCTGCGCTCGAGTACTGGCATGTCGCCGGCGGAAGCGATCCACGAAGCCTGCGTACGCCGTTTCCGCCCGATCATGATGACCACCTTCTGCGCCCTGCTCGGCGCCCTGCCGATCGCAGTCGGCAGCGGCGCAAGCTCCGAGCTGCGCCAGCCGCTCGGTATCGCCGTGGTTGGCGGCTTGGTGGTTTCGCAGCTTCTGACGCTGTTCATTACGCCGGTCATCTTCCTTGAGATGAACCGCCTGAGCGACTTCCTCGGTCGTTTCGGCCGGCGCAAGGACGATGACCCGCACCAGAAGGAATCCCCGTCGGCGATTGCCGCGGAATGACAAAACGGGCGCCGAAAGGCGCCCATTCCCTTTCAAGCAGAGCGAAACGCATCGCCGGTGAAATACTGTCGGCGGATGCCATGGCGGGGCAAAAATAAAAGCGTCTCCACGTCTTGAACTTGAGGTCCAGCCATGTCATGACGCGCCCTCTTTGCGACAGGGCGCGTCATGCGTCCCATCAGGGGCTTGGTCCCAATCCAGACAATTTCGACGGAAAGGAGTGCGGGCATGGCTCGGGCGCTTGGTTTCGACTTCGGCACGACGAACACGGTTCTGGCGATGGCCGATGGACCCGCGACACAATCGGTCGCCTTCAACAGTGCTGCCGGCACTGCCGACAGCATGCGCACCGCGCTCTCCTTCATGAAAGATCCGGGGCTGGGTGCGGCCGCACTCAAGGTCGAGGCCGGGCACGCGGCCATCCGGCAGTTCATCGACAATCCCGGCGACTGTCGCTTCCTGCAGTCGATCAAGACCTTTGCGGCAAGCGCGCTCTTCCAGGGCACGCTGATCTACGCCAAGCGCCACAGCTTCGAGGATCTGATGGAGATCTTCGTGCGCCGTCTGCGCGCCTACGCCGGAGAGGGATGGCCGGAGAATGTTTCGCGCATCGTCACCGGCCGACCGGTGCATTTTGCCGGCGCCAATCCGAACCCTGGCCTTGCGACCGAGCGCTACAATGCCGCTCTTGCACGGTTCGGCTTTCCGGAAATCCATTATGTCTACGAGCCGGTCGCAGCCGCATTTTATTTCGCGCAGCACCTGAAGAAGGATGCGACCGTGCTGGTGGCCGACTTCGGGGGCGGTACGACCGACTATTCGCTCATCCGCTTCGAGACCTACGGCGGAAAGCTGACGGCGACGCCTATCGGCCATTCCGGCGTCGGCATCGCCGGCGATCATTTCGATTTCCGGATGATCGACAACATCGTCTCGCCGGCCATCGGCAAGGGCAGCTTCTTCAAGAGCTTCGACAAGCTTTTGGAAGTGCCGACCTCCTACTACGCCAATTTCGGCCGCTGGAACCAGCTTTCGATCTTCAAGACCTCGCGCGAATATGCCGACCTGAAGACGCTGGTGCGCAGCAGCCTCGAGCCGGAGAAGCTGGAGACCTTCATCGAGCTCGTCGAGCATGACGAAGGCTATCCGCTCTATCAGGCCGTATCGGCGACGAAGATGGCGCTTTCGAGCGAGGAAGAGGCCGAATTCAACTTCCCGCCGCTCGGCAAGGCCGGCCGCAAGCACGTTCGCCGCGCCGACTTCGAAAGCTGGATCGCCGAGGATCTTGCCCGCATCGAAGGGGCGCTGAATGACGTGCTGACAACGACGAACACATCGCCCGATGCGATCGACAAGGTATTCCTGACCGGCGGCACCTCCTTCGTTCCCGCAGTACGGCACATCTTTACGGAACGCTTCGGCCGGGAGCGGATCGAGACGGGCGGCGAATTGCTGTCCATCGCCCATGGTCTGGCCCTGATCGGCGAACGCGACGATATCACCCAGTGGACGGCCTGACATAGCGCCCACCCTGCCCTTTCGTTCCTGCGCGGCTTTGGATAGAGTTCGCGCATGATTTCCGCCAACGACCTCACGCCGGCCGAGCTTGCCGCCCTTCTGCATTTCCATGCGGATGCGGGCGTCGATTGGCTGCTGGAAGATGAGCCGGTGGATCGGTTTGCCGAATTCGAGGCGATGCGCGCCGCACGACAGGGCGCGCGGGCAACACAGCCTCGGACCGAAGCTCCAGCACCTGCGGCGCGGCCGCAAACCGAGCGTCGCCAAGCTGCCAAGCCGGCGGCATCTCCCGCAGCAGCGGCGCCGCGTGCAACGCCCGCCATTCCCGACGAGCAAGCCGTGGAGCAGGCCCGATTCGCCGCCGAAAGCGCGCGCTCGCTCAGCGAGCTGAAGACGGCGCTTGAAGCCTTCAACGGCTGCAATCTCAAGAACAGCGCCCGTTCGACGATCTTTGCCAGCGGCACGCCGGAGGGCCGCATCATGGTGATCGGGCCGATGCCGAGCGCCGACGATGATCGCAAGGGGGCGCCGTTTGCCGGCCGCGCAGGACAGTTGCTCGACAGGATGCTCGCCGCCATCGGCTTGCAGCGCGATTCGATCGTGCTTACCAACGTCATTCCGTGGCGGCCGCCGGGCAACCGCGCCCCTTCTCCGGCGGAGATCGAGATATGTCGTCCGTTCATAGAACGGCAGATTGCGCTTGCCGAGCCGAAGGCAGTGCTGCTGCTCGGCAATTTCACCGCCCGCCACTTTTTCGGCGGTGGCGAAACCATCCATGGATTGCGCGGACAATGGCGGGAAATCAGCATTCTCGGCCGAACCGTCCCCGCTATCGCCAGCCTGCATCCGCAGGAATTGCTGACCGCGCCGATCAATAAACGCCTGGCTTGGAGCGACCTTCTGGCCTTCAAGAATTATATCGTCGCCGAAATATTAGGCTAATTCCAACAGATATTAATGGAGAATGACACCAGTCATGCATTTTTAGCATGGCAGTCTTCTTTTGCTGTGCATTGCAGAATCTATGCTGCACTGCAATATAAAGGTTGTCTTGGGAGGAATTCGAAAGGAACCAAGGCAATGACTGCACGTTTTCGCCCTATTCACTGCGGGTTTGATACCCTGCGCCGCGCCATCGAGCCCGTGCGCGCCACAAACGGACATCGCAACCTCGGCATCGCTGCCAATGAGCAGATGACCGCGCGGGGCACAGGAGTCTCGGCTCGCGTTAGCCGCCCGACGGCGATTTTCGCGGATTTCCGCGCCTGCTAATCTGCGGGCGCGAATTGCCGGGCGATCCAGCGTAACGTTCAAGTATCAGGATTTCCATCATGTCTTCGGGTTTGCGTTCATTCATCGCCCTGTTCGATTCCGTCGGCCATATCGGCTCTGCGGTGCGGGCCGCGGAGGAATTCGAGCGCGCGCGCAATTTTCACAAGGACGAGTGCCGCAGCACAAGTGCTGCCCGGATCGCCGCGATCAGTATTCCGCTTTGAGCTTTCACGGGCAGAATTACACTGCCTGATCATTGGCTCGAGCCGAACGGACAGATCCGAGAGGGGCTCTTGCCCTCAGGCGGACCGTGCCCAGGCGAAGGACTCATCGACCGCCGCCAATTTTACGGCCTGCCATCCGCAATACTGATCGAGAAAATTGCGCGATATCCACATGCGCGTCTTTTTGGGTTCGTCATGCCAGCCGATGTCTCCGCGATCGGCAGATTTGCGTAGGAGACGCTGCAAATGGGTGCGCGATATCATGAAATGTGCCGCCAGAGCGCGTGCATCGACATGGCCGATATCGATTCGATCGCCGACTTCTCCACTGAGATCCAGCCTGGACACGATATGATCGACGACAAGACCGCCGGATTCCGTCCAAAGAAATAGGCCGACACTTTCCGGCGGTTCACGCCAGATGTCGGCCGCCAGGCAATTGCGGGTCATGCGCGGCTGTGCGAGATCCATCAGCATCGGCGAAGCGACCAGCGCAGCTGCGCGGCTGCCATCGTCAAGGAGATCGAGCGCGGCCAGATTGGCAAGATACCAGCCGAACATCCCCGTGTAGCTGATTTCCGTCGGCACGTAGCGGCGGGGACGGCGGGCAGGTCCTGGAGCCAACTCCAGAAAGCGGTAGGTCAGCAACTCCTCGACAAAACTCAGGACCGTGTTGCGACTGGCGATGCGGTAATGCGTGATGAGATTGCGCAGGGCAACGACGGTCAGTCCCGAGCCCGGAATCCCCGGATCATATTCGAGATGAAGCGCATAAGCGGCCTGGGTCAGAAGCCAGCGCTGATGTGACGCAAGCATGCGCGCAACCCTCGGGGCGTTGTCATAACGGTTACGCAATGTCTCGGAGAGAAAGCTTAAGGATGCTACGAACTTGGGGTGACGAGCAAGTTGCTCGATGGGAAAACTCAATCGGGCCTCCTGGGGTGCCCTTCTTAAAAAGCAACAGAAAGTGGATGTTTCATTTTTGTGAACGAAATAATCGGAATCGATCATAATTCCGACGTTTAATAGCATGCTATAGTTATGCAGGCGCCTTTATATCGCAAGGGGTTAAACAAACAATTTACTTTAAATTATTGTTTCCCGACCGTAACGGCCCGCATCTAACAGCAATGCAGTCATGATGATCCACCTCAGTGTTATCGTAGCAATTGTACTGCCAGTCTGCAAATGCAGGCGCAAAGCTGCCACTTTTCATTCGGAGAGCTGAATTGAGAACTGCCCGGCGAGCGAATACTTATTGTGCCATAACAAAACATATTGCCATTGCGATATGACTTTAACTTTGGTTCAGATTTCGGTGTAATGATGCGGCACTTTCAGTCCGGAGGAAGGCTTCGGACTGTACCCGCCACAGCATAGCCTGATCAGGATAGACCATGCGCACAGACACCGGCCAGATCGTCAATCTGGCAGACTATCGTCCCACCGACTTCGTTCTGGAACGCGTGGACCTGACCTTCGATCTGCATCCGACCGAGACCAAAGTGGAGGCACGGCTGATCTTCCATCGCCGGGAAGGTATCGATCCCAAGGCGCCCCTGCTGCTCGATGGCGACGAGCTCGTGCTCTCCGGCCTGCTGCTCGATCAGGCGGAACTGCCTGCCACGCAATATGACGCCACGCCCGAGAGCCTCACGGTTCACGATCTGCCGGAAAGCACGCCTTTCGAGCTAACGATCACGACCGTCATCAACCCGGAAGCCAATACGCAGCTGATGGGCCTCTACCGCACCGGCGGCATTTATTGCACGCAGTGCGAAGCCGAAGGCTTCCGCCGCATCACTTATTTCCCCGACCGGCCGGACGTTCTCGCCCCCTATACGGTCAACATCATAGCCGACAAGGCCGCCAATCCGCTGCTGCTGTCGAACGGCAATTTCCTTGGCGGCGCCGGCTATGGCGAAGGCAGGCATTTCGCCGCCTGGTTCGATCCGCATCCGAAGCCGAGCTATCTCTTCGCGCTCGTTGCCGGCGACCTCGGCGTCGTCGAGGACACATTCACCACGATGTCCGGCCGTGAGGTCGCACTGAAGATCTATGTCGAGCACGGCAAGGAGCCGCGTGCGACCTACGCCATGGATGCGCTGAAGCGCTCGATGAAGTGGGACGAAGAGCGGTTCGGCCGCGAATACGATCTCGACATCTTCATGATTGTCGCCGTCTCGGACTTCAACATGGGAGCAATGGAAAACAAAGGCCTCAACGTCTTCAACGACAAGTACGTTCTGGCCGATCCAGAGACCGCGACCGATGCCGATTATGCCAATATCGAAGCCATCATCGCCCACGAATATTTCCATAACTGGACGGGCAACCGCATCACCTGCCGCGACTGGTTCCAGCTGTGCCTCAAGGAAGGCCTGACTGTCTATCGCGATCATGAGTTTTCCGCCGACCAGCGTTCGCGCGCCGTCAAGCGCATCGCCGAAGTTCGACATCTGAAATCGGAGCAGTTTCCGGAGGATAGCGGGCCGCTTGCCCATCCGGTGCGGCCGACGACATACCGCGAAATCAACAACTTCTATACGACCACGGTCTATGAGAAGGGCAGCGAGGTCACACGCATGATCGCGACGCTGCTCGGCCGCGATCTCTTCAAGAAGGGCATGGACCTCTATTTCGATCGGCATGACGGACAGGCCGTGACGATCGAAGATTTCGTCAGATGCTTCGAAGATGTCAGCGGCCGCGATCTCACGCAGTTCTCGCTATGGTACCATCAGGCCGGCACGCCCCTCGTCACCGCATCCGGCGCCTATGATCCCCATGCCAAGACATTCACGCTGTCGCTCGAACAGATGGTACCGGCAACGCCTGGCCAGGCCGTCAAAAAGCCGATGCATATTCCGTTGCGCATGGGCTTGCTTGCCGAAGACGGCACCATCATCACACCGACATCCGTTACAGGAGCCGAGCTGACCGGCGACGTATTGCACCTGACGAAGCAGACGCAGACGGTGACGTTCCACGGTATTCCGCGACGGCCGGTCCTGTCACTCAATCGCAGCTTCTCGACGCCAATCAACCTGCAGTTCAGCCAGAGCGCCGGCGATCTCGCTCTGATCGCCCGTCACGAGACCGATCATTTCGCCCGCTGGCAGGCGCTGATCGACCTCGGCCTGCCGAACCTCCTGCAAGCCGCCCGCGATGCACGCCAGGGCGTCGAGATCACCTGTGATCCGGCCTTCACCGACGCGCTGCTCGCAGCTGCCGCCGACGAAAGTCTGGAGCCGGCGTTCCGCGCTCAGGTCCTAACCTTGCCGAGCGAATCCGATATTGCCCGCGAACTCGGCGGCAATAACGACCCGGATGCCATTCATGCCGCACGCCAGACAATCATCAAGCGGATCGCTGTAGCTGGACAGGATGTGTTCGCCGCGCTCTATGACGGCATGCAAACGCCGGGTCACTTCAGCCCGGATGCTGCAAGCGCCGGGCGTCGCGCCCTGCGCAATGCGGCTTTGAGCTACCTGTCGCAATCGGACGAGACGCCAGCACGAGCCAAAGCGGCCTATGATGTCGCGAACAACATGACCGATCTCAGTGCGGCGCTGACCATTCTGGCCCAGCGGTTCCCTGATACTGCCGAGACGGCGGCGGCGCTTGCGCATTTCCGCGACCGCTTCGCCGACAATGCGCTCGTCATCGACAAGTGGCTCGCCATTCAGGCAGCGATTCCTGGCGCCGGGGCGTTGGAACGCATTCGACTGCTCATGGGGACACCGCTGTTCAAGCACACCAATCCGAACCGCGTGCGTGCGCTGGTCGGCACCTTTGCATTCGCCAACCCAACCGGGTTCGGCCGCGTAGATGGTGCAGGATACAATTTCCTGGCCGGCCAGATTCTCGAGATCGATCAACGCAACCCCCAGCTTGCGGCCCGCATCCTGACTTCGATGCGCTCCTGGCGCCTGTTGGAGCCAGTGCGGGCCGACCATGCACGCTCGGCACTGATGCGGATCGAGCGTGCAGGCGGTCTTTCGACGGACGTGCGCGACATCGTCGAGCGTATCCTCAAAGAGTGATTTCGATCGCTCAACATGCCGATTTCAAAGGCTGATTTGCATCGGCCTTTTCAGCTTCAGCGAGTCCCGGCCGCGCGCAACTTACCGCTGCGTGTGTAAAATATGCTGAAATCGCAGATGGTTAAGAAAGTTTTACCGCACCCTCTGGACAAGCCGAATCACGAATGATTCATTAAGGCAGATTCGGGCGAGCGGCGCAGCGAATCACACGAGGGACAAGGCTAAAGCGATGGTGGACGTGCGGCGGGCAACCGCGGCCGATGGACGGCTGCGTGTTAATTTCGACGGTCTGAAATCCTGGCATAGCGGCGTTACTGATCGAACCGGAGTGCGGATGGAAACGATTTCACGTCGTTTTCCGCAGACGGAACATATTCTCAAGCGCATCATTCCCGTCCTCATTGTGTCCTTCCTGATGGTCGTTGCCGCCTCGCATTTCTTCGGCATGATTACGGAACATAGCCGGATGGCGGCATCGGCCCGCCGCGCAACCTCGCTTTCCATCGCAGCCGCAGCCGCAGCCTTTTCGAATGACGCGAGCCTGTTTCAGGCCGGGGACCGCAGCGGCGCAGAACGGAAACTGGCCTCCTATCTGCCGCAGGATCGGCTGGACACCGGCGCTTTCGTTCTGTTGGTTCAGGCAAGCGGCCGGGTGTTCGGCTCGTCGGCCGCCGGCTCCGGCTATATCGGCATGCTTGTCTCCGATTTCTTTCCGGAAGTGTCGGCCATCCGCAGTTTTGGCGACCATGCCGACGTGATCGAGACCATGATCGGCGGCGAGCCCTATTATGCGGCGATTTCCCTGATCGGCGACAAGGGCGATTTCATTCTGTCTGCCGCCTCGATGGATCAGATCGAGAAGCTCTGGCGCGATGAGCTGACGCTCAATGTCACGCTGTTTGCCGGCATATCCTCCATCCTGCTTGTCATCCTCTATGCCTATTATACGCAGGTGAAACGCGCCCGGGACGCGGACGAAATCTTCCTCGAATCCAACCTGCGGGTCGAGACCGCACTGTCGCGCGGGCGCTGTGGCCTCTGGGATTTCGATTTCACCAGCCGCCAGTTTTTCTGGTCACGGTCGATGTACGACATGCTCGGGCTGCCGGTCGCCGACAAACCACTCGCCTTTACCGATGCGGCGCGGCTGATGCATCCGGACGACAACAGCCTGCATATGCTCGCTCGCACCGTCACCCGCGGCAATGCCGGCCAGGTGGACCAAATTCTGCGCATCCGCCACGCCAAGGGACATTACGTCTGGATGCGCGCCCGCGCCCAGGTGATCCGCACCAATTCCGGCCGCGTCCACATGATCGGCATCGCCATGGATGTAACCGAACAGCACCGGCTTGCGCAGCGCTATGCCGAGGCCGACCAGCGCCTGGCCGATGCTATCGAATGCACCTCCGAAGCTTTCGTGCTGTGGGACAAGAACGATCGCCTGGTCATGTGCAACGCGCATTTCCAGCAGGCCTATGGTCTGCCCGACAATGTGCTCGTGCCGGGCACCGAGCGGGCCGTGGTCAATGCCGCTGCGGCGCGACCGGTCATCGAGCGCCGCATCGTCGATCCCGGCCGCTCCAATCATTCGCAGACGACGGAAGTGCAGCTCGCCGACGAGCGCTGGCTGCAGATCAACGAACGGCGCACCCGCGACGGCGGCCTTGTCTCCGTCGGCACAGACATCACCCAGCTCAAGCGCAACCAGGAGCGCCTTCGCGAGTCCGAGCGCCGACTGATGGCGACGATCAATGATCTCTCTGCATCGCGGCAGATCCTTGAGAAGCAGAAGGCGGAGCTTTCGACTGCCAACGCCAACTATCTCGCCGAGAAGGAACGCGCCGAAGCCGCCAACAGGGCCAAATCGGAATTCCTCGCCAACATGTCGCACGAGCTGCGCACGCCGCTCAACGCTATCCTCGGTTTCTCCGAAATCCTGCAGGACCAGATGTTCGGTCCGCTCGGCTCGGCGCGTTACAACGAATATGCCAAGGACATTCACGACAGCGGCAAGCATCTGCTCAATGTCATCAACGACATTCTCGACATGTCCAAGATCGAAGCGGGGCATATGAAGCTCAGCTGCGAGCGGATCAATCTCGCACCGCTCATCGAGGAATGCCTGCGCTTCACCCACATTCCGGCTGCGCAGAAGAATATTCTCGTCGAGCAGGACATTTCCTCCGAGATCAAGCTCAATGCCGACCGGCGGGCGATGAAGCAGATCGTACTCAACCTGCTCTCCAACGCGGTGAAATTCACCAATGATGGCGGCCGCATCGCAGTTCGTACACGCAGGGTCGACGATGCCGTCATGCTCGTCATCGCCGATACCGGCATCGGCATTCCGAAATCGGCGCTCAGCAAGATCGGCCAGCCCTTCGAACAGGTGCAGAGCCAATATGCGAAGAGCAAGGGAGGCTCGGGCCTGGGGCTTGCCATTTCCAGATCGCTGACCGCGTTGCATCACGGCCGCATGCGCATCCGCTCCCGCGAGGGCACCGGCACGGTGATCGCGATCCGCATCCCCGATCAGAGCTAATCAGCTTGCGACCGTCGCCTGGAATACCTTTCGCACCGCCTTCGACAGGCGTTTCAGCTCTGCTTCCAGTGTGCGGATATCCGGGCAGTCACCGGCGCGGCAGACCAGCTCGATCAAGCCGGAAGGCGTATTTTTTGGATCGAACGTGCCGTCGATGCAAAGACGGATCAGCTGCGACACTTCCGTATAGAGCTGCAAAGCCTTAAGGCAGACATCGAGATCGTTGCGATCCATCAGACTGCCGCCCAGCAGTTTCAACGCTTCGGCCGTGCTGAGGCCGTTTGCATCGATGCCGACGCCGCGGACCGACGCGGTCAGCCGCAAATATTGCGCGATGAATTCGATATCGATCAGGCCGCCCGGGATCAGCTTCAGATCCCAGATGCTTTCCGACGGCTTTTCCTGTTCGATCAGGGCACGCATCTCGCGAACATCCCTGGCGATCTTGGCGACATCTCTCTTTGTCGAAAGAACCTCGCCGATGATGCGCTCCGCATCGTTCACCAATTCCTCGTCGCCACAAATCAGGCGAGACCGGGACAGCGCCATATGCTCCCAGGTCCAGGCCTCCTCCCGCTGGTACTTCTCGAAGGAATTGATGCGCGTGGCGACCGGCCCCTTGTTGCCGGAGGGACGCAAACGCATGTCGACCTCGTAGAGCACACCTTCGGCCGTCGGTGCAGAGAGCGCCGCGATCAGGCGCTGCGTGATACGCGTGAAATATCGCGTGGCATCGAGCGGCTTCGGACCATCGGATTCGCTGGCCGCGTCGTCGTAATCGTAAAGCAGGATGATATCGATATCGGAACCGGCCGAGAGCTCGAAACTGCCGAGCTTGCCCATTCCGACGATGGCAACACGGCCGCCGGGATATTCGCCGTGCGCCGCCCGGATTTCCTTCATGACGGCATCCAGCGCCGCCTCGACGATGAGATCGGCAAGATAGGTAAAGGCGCGGGCCGCCATGACCCCACCGATTGCGCCCGTCAGCAGACGAATGCCGATCAGGAAGCGCTGTTCGGAGGCAAAGATGCGCAAGAGATCGAGCGTCTCTTCATAATGCCTTGCCGGGGCAAGGAAGGTCTGGAGGCGCTCGGCGAGATAATCGCGCGTCGGCAACTCGGCCATCAACCTTGGATCCAACATGCCATCAAAGACATGCGGCTTGGCCGCGATGATCTCGGCAAGCCGCGGTGCTGACGACATGATGTTGACAATGAGCGAGAGCAATGCCGGATTGGTTCCGAGCAGCGAGAAGAGCTGAATGCCGGCGGGCAGGCCGGAAATAAAGCTGTCGAAGCGCAACAACGCCTTGTCGGCACGCTTGCTTTCGCCGAAGACACGCAGCAGCTCCGGCGTCAGTTCCGTCAACCGTTCGCGGGCTTCCACGGATTGCGTGGCGCGATACCGGCCGTAGTGCCAGGTGCGGATGACATTGGCTATGTCAGACGGCCGATCGAAGCCTAGGCGGCGTAGCGTCTCCAGGGTATCAGGATCGTCGCCCTGGCCGGTAAAGACCAGATTGCCGGTTTCGCTCGACAGCTTGGTCTCCTGCTCGAACAGGCGCGCATAGCGGCGCTCGACGGTCTTCAACGTCGTCACCAGCGCTTCGGAAAAAGCCGACACGTCCGCAAAGCCCATCATGTAGGCGATGCGCCTTAACTCGGCATCGGTTTCCGGCAGCAGATGCGTCTGCTCGTCCCGCACCATCTGGATGCGATGCTCGACATCGCGCAGGAACCAATAGGCCGATATCAGCTCGTCGCGCGTTTCCGCATCGATCCACTTCGCCTCGGTCAGTTCGGAAAGCGTTTCCTCCGTCGACCGGCTGCGCAGAGACGGCATACGGCCGCCGGCAATGAGCTGTTGCGTCTGCACGAAAAACTCGATCTCGCGAATGCCGCCGCGGCCAAGCTTGACGTTATGGCCCTTGACCGCGATCGCGCCGTGTCCCTTATGCGCGTGGATTTGGCGCTTGATGGAGTGAATGTCTGATATCGCAGCATAGTCCAGATATTTACGGAAGACGAAGGGCACGAGATCGCGGAGGAAGGCCTGACCGGCGACGATATCGCCGCCGACCGGACGCGCCTTGATGAAGGCAGCGCGCTCCCAGTTCTGCCCCCTGCCCTCATAATAGATCATCGCAGCGTCCACAGGGATCGCGAGCGGCGTCGAGCCGGGATCGGGACGCAGGCGGAGATCGGTGCGGAAGACATAGCCATCCGCCGTGCGCTCCTGAAGGATGCGCACCAGCCGCCGCATCAGCCGCGGGAAGATGTCGATGGCATCATCTGGATCGTGGACGATGCCCGCGGTCTCGTCAAAGAAGACGACCAGATCGATGTCGGAGGAATAGTTCAGCTCTTCGGCGCCGAGCTTGCCCATGCCGAGGACGATCAACCCGGATTTCCGGCTCGGGGCGGCGGGATCGGGAACCACGATCTTGCCGGCCTCGTGCGACGACAGCAACAGGTGATCGATCGCCGCTGAGATCGAGGCCTCCGCAAGCCTGCTCAACCAGCGTGTCGTCACCCTGCCGTCATAGATGCGCGCGAGATCGGCAAGGGCAACGAGGAAGGCTGCGCGGCGCTTGGCGATGCGCAGGCGGCTCATCACCTCGGATTCCGTAGGAGAAGCACCTTCGCCGTTCGCCGGCAGCCAGGCGCGGCGAGCCTCTTCTACCAAAGCCTCGATCTGCGGCGACAGCGGCTTCTCGATCGCGGCAACGAGGAGCGACGGTTCGAGATTGGCGATTTCGCGCAAATGAGGGGACAAGGTCAGAGCCGCGACGATGAAATCCCGCAATGCGCTCTCGCCTGCAAGGAGATCGGCGGCGACCGGCTCCGTTCCGGCGATCTGCTTGAGATCGGCAAGCGCAGATTTCGTCTCCGTCTGGTTCAGCGGCCGCAACCGCCCGGCTGACACATCCCGCAGCAAATCGCTTTGCGTCGTCGTCATGCAGTTCTCCCCAACAGCAAGCGGATAGAGCATGATGCCGAAAAGTGTGAGCGGTTTTCGGACAACATCATGCTCTACGTCTTTGACGCTAGAGCGGATTCAGATTTTAGGTCGTTTCGACCTAAAATCATCCGGCTCTAGAGCATTTCCGCTTTTCTTCGAATCGCGAAAACGCTCCATCTTCTGGTTTTTACGCAGTTCCGGACGCAAAACCGCTCTGCACTTTTGCTGGAACTGCTCTGGTGCAGGATTAACCTATTGTTTCTGCATGGGGAAGATCATGGTGACCGTTAATCCCTTGGCATCAGGACTGTCGGGTATCGTATCGGAAAGCTCGAGCCGGCCGCCGTGCAGCTCCATGACAGCCTCCACCAGCGCAAGGCCGAGGCCGGTTCCCGGCTTGGAGCGGCTTTCGTCCAGACGGAAGAAACGCTTGACCACATCGGCACGTTGATGGGCCGGAATGCCCGGCCCATGATCGGCGACTGCGAGCGTCACCGCGTCGTTCGTGCGCGCCAGCTTGAAAATGATCTTCTGCTCGCCATTGCAGCCCGTCGCATATTTGAGGGCGTTGTCGATGAGATTGAAGAGTGCCTGACCAATCAGCTCGCGATTGCCCTGAATTTCGACATTCGGCTCGATATCTGCCGTCAGTGTCAGACCCGCCTCTTCCGCGACCGGCTCGTAAAGTTCGGCTGTGTCGGCGACGATGGAAGAGAGATCGGCTTCAGTCATTTCGGCCGCCACCGACCCCGCCTCGACACGGGAAATCATCAGGAGAGCATTGAAGGTGCGGATCAGCTGATCGGATTCGCCGATAATGCCTTCAAGGGCGACACGACGCCCCTCGCTGTCGGCGCTGTCGAGCGCATCGGCGGCCTTGTTGCGCAGGCGCGTCAGCGGCGTCTTGAGATCATGAGCGATATTGTCGGAGACCTGCCGCAGCCCTTCGTTCAGCTTCTCGATGCGCTCGAGCATCGCATTCAGCGAAGCGGACATGCGGTCGAACTCATCGCCAGAACCGCCGACCGGCAGTCGTTGCGAGAGATCGCCCGCCATGATCTTGCGGCTGGCATCCGTCATCCGGTCGATGCGCTTCAATGCGTTGCGGCCGATGCCGAACCAGATGACCAATGCGCCGAGACCCATGATCGCCAGCGCCAGCATCAGGGCCTGGCGCACCAGCACGCGGAAGCGCTCCGGCTCGCCGAGGTCGCGGCCGATCAGGATGCGCAAGCCATTGTCGAGAATGAAAATATTGGCAATTGCCAGGTGCCGGCGCTCCGGATCGTTGGAAGCGTCGGTGTAGCGCTCATAGGAGAAAGGCAGCTCGGTCCAGCCGGCCGCGCCAAGCACACCGGGCTGTACGGATGCGACGTTGCCAGCCAGGATGTCGCCGGAAGGTCCCGCAATGACATAGAGATTGGCACCCGGCTGGCGGGCGCGGCGCTCCATGGTGCGCAGAAGTAGGTTCAGACCGCCAATGTCGTAGGCACGCTTGACCTGGCTGACCTCCTGCTGGACGGCATCGCGGATCTGTCCCGTCAGCAGCCGTTCGGACATGGCCGTGACATAGAAGACCAGCGTCGCGGCGCAAAGCGAGAAAAGAAGAATATAGAGGGCTGAAAGTCGGACTGCGGTGGACTTGAAGAGGACGCGGAAGCGACTCATCCCTCGTCCTTGATCATGTATCCGGCGCCGCGGATCGTCTTCAGCAGTGGCTGGCTGAAATCCTTCTCGATCTTGGAGCGCAGGCGCGAAACGTGGACGTCGATGACGTTCGTCTGGGGATCGAAATGATAATCCCAGACATTTTCCAGCAGCATGGTGCGGGTGACGACCTGGCCGGCATTCTTCATCAGATATTCCAGCAGGCGAAATTCGCGCGGCTGCAGCAGGATTTCCTTGCCGCCGCGGCGCACCTCGTGTGAGAGGCGGTCCAGTTCCAGATCGCCGACGCGATAGAGAACGTCTTGCTCCGGCGTGCCTTTGCGGCGGCCGAGCACTTCGACGCGCGCCAAAAGCTCACTGAAGGCATAGGGTTTCGGCAGGTAATCGTCGCCGCCGGCGCGCAGGCCGGTGACGCGGTCATCGACCTGGCCGAGCGCGGAGAGGATCAGAACCGGCGTATGAACGCCCTTGCGGCGCAGTTCACTGATAACGGACAGGCCATCGCGGCGCGGCAGCATGCGGTCTATGATGGCAACATCATAGGTGTTTTCGGTGGCCATGAAGAGACCGCTCTCCCCGTCGCTCGCGTGATCGGCAATAATGCCGGCCTCGCGAAACGCCTTGGTAAGGTAAGCCGCCGCTTCGAGATCGTCTTCGATGATCAGAATCTTCATATGAGCGACATTACCTGCCGACGCTGCCTCGGCACAACCAGAATCAGGAGAATTCACGGCATGTTGGCTAGCGGTTGTCATCTTTCACCTGCCTTGGAGCCAGTCATCTTTGACATGTTGTAAAAAGGAAGCCGCGCAAGCCGTGGCCTGCGCGGCTTCCTGATTCATTTCATTCGCTTAAAGGATCAACCGGCATTGATCGGGAGTGCGACGAAGCGGCTGCCATTGCCGGACTGAATCTGGAACAGGGCGCGCGTGCGGCCATCCTTCTTCGCCTGCTCGATGACCTTGGCGATGTCGCCGGCGTTCGAGACCTGCTGGTTGTTGACCGAGGTGATCTTCTCGCCCTCCTTCACGCCCTTGTCGGCGGCATCGGAGTCGGGATCGACAGCGGTGATCGCGACACCCTTGCCATCGTCGGAAGGGCCGACGGTGAGGCCGAGGTCAGCCAGCGCCTTCTCGGAGGACGGCTGCTGCGGCTGCTGATCCGGCTGCGAGTCGTCATTGGAGGCCTGGTTCTGATCGGCGGGAAGCGTGCCGAGTTCGACCGTGACCGACTGCGATTTGCCAGCACGCCAGATCGAAACATCGACCTTGGAGCCCGGCTGCATGGCGCCGATGCGACGAGCGAGATCACGCGGATCCTTCACCGGATCGCCATTGACCGCCGTCACGACGTCGCCATTCTTGATGCCGGCCTTCTGGCCAGGCGAGCCATCCTGCGGGGAGACGACCAGAGCACCGCTTGCTTCGGACAGGCCGAGGGATTCGGCGATGTCCTTGGTGACGGGCTGGATCTGAACGCCGAGCCAGCCGCGCGAAACCGTGCCGGTCTTGATCAGGTCGGTTACGACATCCTTGGCGGTCGTGGCCGGAATTGCGAAGGCGATGCCAACGCTGCCGCCCGACTGCGAGAAGATGGCGGTGTTGATGCCGACCACTTGGCCGTTGAGGTTGAAAGTCGGGCCACCCGAGTTGCCCTTGTTCACCGGCGCATCGATCTGGATGTAATCGTCATAGGGGCCGGAATGAATGTCGCGGCCGCGAGCCGAGACGATACCGGCCGTGACCGTGCCGCCAAGGCCGAACGGATTGCCGACGGCAACGACCCAATCGCCAACGCGGACCTTGGAGTCATCGGCCCAGCCGACATAGGTGAACTTCTTGCCCTTGGGATCGACCTTCAGGACAGCAAGATCGGTGCGGCTATCCTTGCCGACGAGCTTGGCGTCGAGTTCGGTGCCGTCATTGAGGACGACGACGAAAGCGGCACCATCGGAAACGACGTGATTGTTGGTGACGATGTAGCCGTCTTCGGAGACGAAGAAACCGGATCCTTGAGCGACCGGGCGCAGGCGGCCCTTGTCATCGGAATTCTTCTGCTGGTTCTGGCCATGCTGCTGGCCGCGACCCTGCTGCTGCTCGAACTGGCGGAAGAATTTCTTCAACGGGTGATCGTCCGGAAGGTCATCGAAGCCGCGGCCGAGACCGAAAGAATCATCCTCGTCGGCAACCGAGTTGACGCGAGATTCGACGCGAACGGACACGACAGCCGGCGATACGGCGTCCACCACATTGGCGAAGCTCGGAACCTGCGGCGCCTGAACATTGACGGCATCGGCATAGGCACTGGTGACTACGGCCGGAACACCCGTTGCCAGGGCAGCGACAGCGAGGCCGGCGACGACGGAAGCCTTCATAGCAGTGCTGCGGGACAAGGTGTCCTTGATATTCCTGAACATATGCGAATTACCTTCTCTTTTCTCGTCGGATTGGCGCCGGCAGAACCGGCTATGGTTCATCATGATGGAGATATAGGGCACGGCACCTTACAACGAACTGTCCGCCCCATGAAAAATTTGTAATGTAAGGAAATCGTTGCAATGTGACGACGGAAGATGAAGCCGCGTCACTTCCCCAGGATGTCTTTCAACTGCGCCTCTTCATCGGCACTCAGGGGGTTGCCGGTGGGCTTGCCGGTACGACGACGCGCATAGACGGCAAGGGCTAGTCCACCTGCTAAGAAAAGCGCGATCGGTGCGCCCCAGAGAATATAGGTCTTCGCGCTCAGGCGCGGCTTGAGCAGCACGAACTCGCCATAGCGGGAGACGATGTAATCAAGCACCTGCTGATCGGTGTCGCCATCGGTCAGGCGCTTGCGCACCAGCAAGCGCAGGTCACGCGCGAGATCGGCATTGGAATCATCGATGGATTGGTTCTGGCAGACCATGCAGCGCAATTCGGCCGAGATGGTGCGCGCTCGTGCCTCCAGGGCTGGATCGGAGAGGACTTCATCGGGATTGACCGCAAATGCCGGGGCCGCGGCAAAGAGCAATGCCAGTAGTATAAGCAAGCCGACGAACACCCCTGTCTTCTTTCCAGCCCCGCTATTCTTGATGCGGAATCCCCCCTCATTCGCCCTTCGGGCACCTTCTCTCCGAGGGGCCGATGGGGGTGTGACAATCAAACCTATCATTCAGCCGGCTCCAGGGTCGGACGAGCCGGTTTCGCCTTACGGCTCGGGGCGCCGACGCGCAGACGACGGTCGCTGAGCGATACGAAGCCGCCGATCGCCATGATGAGCGCGCCCAGCCAGATGCAAAGAATGAACGGCTTCCACCAGATGCGCACGACCATGGCGCCATCCTTGCCGGCATCGCCGACTGACACATAGAGTTGGTTGAGGCCGAGCGTGAGGATGCCGGATTCGGTAGTCGCCGTGCGGCTTGCCGTGAAGACACGCTTGGCGGAGGACATTTCCGCAAAGGCAACCCCGCCACGGCTAACGGTGAAGTGAGCGCGATCTTCTGTGAAATTGGGGCCGACACCCGGCTGCACGCCGTCAAAGCGCAGGCTGTAGCCGCCGAGTTCGGCTGTCTCACTCGGCTTCATGCTGGTGATGTGCTCCCCCTCGAAGGTGGTCACCGCAACAATGCCGAGTACGGTGATGCCGAGACCCGCATGGGCAAGAGCGGTGCCGAAGGCCGAGCGCGGCAGCCCGCTCAAGCGCCGCCAGGCGACACCCGCCGCCACCTTGCCGACGCCGGCGCGATACCAGAGATCGACCAAGGCGCCGAAGACCAGGAAGAAACCGGCGGCGAGGCCGAGAGCAGCAAGCACCGGCCCACCATGCTCGACATAGACCAGGACAAGGCCGGCCAGGAAGGCCAGGCTCGCGATGACATAAAGCCTCTGCAGCGCACCGAGCAGATCGCCGCGCTTCCAGGCGAGCAGCGGGCCGAACGGCACGGCAACGAGGATCGGGGTCATCAACAGTCCGAATGTCATGTTGAAGAAGGGCGGGCCGACGGAAATCTTGTCACCGGTCAGTGTTTCGAGCGCCAGCGGATAGAGCGTGCCGGTCAAAACCGTGCCGCAGGCAACCGTCAGGATCAGGTTGTTCAGCACCAGCGCGCCCTCGCGCGAGATTGGCGCGAACAATCCGCCGGCGGCAAGCTTCGGGGCGCGCAGGGCAAACAGCGACAGGGCACCGCCGATAAAGATCAGCAATATGCAGAGGATGAAGATACCGCGCGTCGGATCGCTGGCGAAGGAATGGACCGAAGTCAGCACTCCTGAGCGAACGAGGAAGGTACCAAGCAGCGACAGCGAGAAGGTGAGGATCGCCAGCAGCACCGTCCAGATCTTCAGGGCGTCGCGCTTTTCCATGACAACAGCCGAATGCAGCAGCGCCGTGCCGGCAAGCCAGGGCATGAAAGAGGCATTTTCCACCGGGTCCCAAAACCACCAGCCGCCCCAGCCGAGCTCGTAATAGGCCCAATAAGAACCCATGGCGATGCCGAGCGTCAGGAAACTCCAGGCAGCGAGCGTCCAGGGGCGAACCCACCGCGCCCAGGCGGCATCGATACGCCCTTCCAGAAGTGCGGCGACGGCGAAGGAGAAGCAGACGGAAAAGCCGACATAGCCGAGATAGAGCAAGGGTGGATGGATCGCCAGGCCGACATCCTGGAGGACGGGATTAAGATCCTTGCCCTCGGCCGGCGCCGGGTTGAGCCGAAGGAACGGATTCGAGGTAAGCAGAATGAAGACCAGAAAGGCCGAGGAGATCCACGACTGCACGGCGAGCACGTTAGCGCGCAGCACGTCGGGCAGATTGCGCCCGTATAGCGCAACGAGCGCACTGAACAGCGCCAGGATCAACAGCCAAAGCATCATCGATCCCTCGTGATTGCCCCAGACGCCGGAGATCTTGAAGATCAGCGGCATCAGCGAGTGGGAATTGGCCCAGACGTTGAGAACGGAGAAATCGGAAGCAACATAGGCATAGGTCAGCACGCCGAAGGAGAAGGCGACCAGCAGAAACATGACGATCGCGCCGACCGGGGCGATATTCATCATCGACACGTCACCGCGCCGGGCGCCGATAACAGGCAGGATGGAGACGATCAGCGCGGTCGCGAGCGCCAGCACCAGGGCATAGTGTCCGAGCTCGATGATCATTGGCTGGCCTCCTCGCCTTTCCACACGCCATCAGCCTTCAGCTTGTCGGCGACCTGCTTCGGCATGTAGCGCTCATCATGCTTGGCGAGTACGCTGTCGGCAACGAAAACGTCGCTGCCCGGCTCGAACTTGCCTTCGGTGACGACACCCTGTCCTTCGCGGAATAGATCCGGCAGGATGCCGTCATATTTGACCTTGATCGTATCGGTGCCGTCGGTGACCGAGAATTGAACCTGCGTTCCCTGACCGCGCACGATCGAGCCCTCCCCGACAAGCCCGCCCAGGCGGATCAGCGTGCCGGCATTGACTGGCGTTTTGGCGAGATCGGCCGGCATGTAGAAATAGGCGACCGACTGGCTGAAGGCGAAGAGGACGAGCAGCACGGCAACAGCGATGAAACCCATGCCGCCGGCGATCACAGCCAGTCGTTTCTGCTTGCGGGTCATTGCTGCGTCTCCTCCGTCGGCAATCCCAATTCCTTCGCCAGCGCCAAAAGCTGCTGGCCCTCCCCTCCATTAGCCGGAAAGGCCGCGAGACCGCGCTTCAACGCATCCGCTGCGCGTTCCCGATCATTCAGCACCGCATAGGAGCGGATCAACCGCATCCAGCCTTCGAAATTCTTCGGATCTTGCTTGAGCTTGGCATCGAGGCTATCGACCATACCGCGGATCATCTGCTGGCGATCGCCGCTGCTCAGTGCATTGGCCGCAGCGACATCCTCCGCGGTCGGATTGCCGGGTGCCTTGTCGTTCGCCGATGCCGTCGGCTGGCCACCATTCTTGACGATGTGTTGGTCAACGACAGCAAGCCAGGGCGCGTCAGGCGGCGATTGCTTGGCGAGAGCCTCGAAGGCAGTTTTCGCATCGGCCGCCTTCCCCTCTTGCTCCAGCGCGAGCGCCAGATAGAAAAGCGTACGCGGATTGGCGGCATCGAGCGCCAGGGATTGCTGCAGCACGCCCCGCGCCTCCGCCGTTACGATGCCATTGGCCTTGACGACCAGCACCTCGCCCAGATCGCCAAGCCGGGCCGCATTCGGCCCCAGCAGGCGGATGACGTTGCGATAGGCAAGCTCGGCATCGCCGATCCGGTTGGTCTTGAAATAGATCGGCGCCAGGACCTCCCATCCCTTGGCATCATCCGGGTTTTTGGCCAGATGCTGCTCGATCTTGACGATCGAGATGGCGAGATCGTTTCCAGGCTTTTCGAGCCGCGCTTCCAGCGGCTGCGCCGGCAGGCCGGGATCGCCATTGACGAGATACAGACAGAGACCAACGGCCGGAAGAAGGACGATGATGAAGGCCTGGGCAAGACGATAGCTACCATGCGCAGGCGATTTCACTGTTGTCTTCTCATCCTTGGCAGCAGTGATGAGGCGCCGTCCGATTTCGGCGCGGGCATAGCCAGCCTCCTGTGCGGAGATGAGGCCGCCGGCAAGATCGCGCTCCAATTCACGAAGCTGATCGCGATAAACCTCGGCCTCTCCGGAACGACGCTCCTCCGCCTCCTTCGCACCACGCAGAAGAGGATAGAGCAGCACAGCGCCGACAACCGCCGTAAGAACGGCCACGAGAATCCAGAACAGCATAGACGCCCAATACTTTAACGGGGCGCTTATTCCAACCGGGAAAGGCTATCTGACGAAGATTTGAGGCGTTTGGCCGCGCCCTTCAGTGCAGACGCCTTATTCAAGCGGCGTCCAAGTGCCGTCGTCGTTGCGGCAGGCCGCACCCCTTGCCGTCGTCGGCTTGCCGTCGACCGTGACTATATGAGTATATTGTCGGCAATTCTGGGAACCGACCTGATAGGGCGCAGCGGGGACAACCTCGCCACTCGCATTCCTGCCCTTCCATGCCACGGGTTGGCCAAGCGGCGAGGTCTCAAGCGCCCGATATTCGGCTTCCAGCGCCCGCTGCTTGTCGCTGTCGCTGAGTTTGATGCCGGTGCGCTCGACGATGCCACCATCAAGAGCATTGATGAAGGTTGCGGAAGCCGGAGGCTTCGCAGACGAAAACAGGCTCTTGCCGCCTCCCAGGCTACTTGTCGTCGAGCAACCTGAAAGCGCAACCGCTGTGAAAATAGAGGGGGCAACTAGAAAAAAGGTACGAAGCTTCATACAACCGAACCAGTATCAAAAAGCAAAACCATAGGTACTGCGCTGCGGCATCATCATGACCCACAACGCCTTTTTGGCATCATGCCGTTCTTCACGCAACATCCTTCGTCAAGCCCGGCAAAATTAGGCTCGCGCGAAGCCCGCCCCAGCTGCCTCGGGAGAGCTCGAAACGGCCTTGATATTCATTGGTGATCTCGCTGACGATCGACAGACCGAGACCGGTGCCGGGCTTGCTCTCATCCAGTCTGCGCCCACGTTTCATGGCTTCGCGGATCTGATCCGGTTCCAGCCCGGGACCGTCGTCCTCAACCACCAGTTCCACCCAATGGCGCCGCGCCGGATCGATGCCCTTGATCTCGGCCGGCGCCTCGCTTGCAACCAGACGCACTTTGCGTTCGGCAAAGCGGGCGGCATTTTCGAGGAGATTGCCGACCGTCTCCTCCAGATCCTGCTGCTCCATGGCGAGCGCCAGATTGGGCGAGACGGAGAGTTCGAACTCCTTGTCGGCGTTCAGCCGTCGCATGACGCGGACAAGCCGTTCCAGCGCCGGCTCGGCCTCGGTGCGCGCCAGCACGGATTCGCGCTGCGCGGCGATGCGGGCACGATTGAGATAGGATTGCACCTGACCCTGCATCGCCTCGGCCTGGTTCTTCACCAGATCGCCATGCGAGCGCTCCAAGACACGGGATTCATTCAGAAGAACCGCAATCGGCGTTTTTAGCGAGTGTGCGAGATTGCCGACCTGCATGCGCGCGCGCTCGACGATACGCCGGTTACTGTCGATCAGCGCATTGATCTCATTGGCAAGCGGCAGGATCTCGCGCGGAAAGTCACCTTGCAGACGCTCGCTTTCACCGGCGCGGATACGCTCCAGCGCCGCACGCGCCTTATCGAGCGGCTTCAAGCCGTAGAGAATGGCGAGCGCATTGACGATCAAGCTGCCGACGCCGAAGCCGACGAGTGCGAAGTAGAGGCTGTGGGAGAAATTGCGGACATCATCCTCGACCACGGCGACATTGCCGGTGACGCGAAACCGAGCCGCATGGTCCGTATCGAACTGGATTTCCGTTTCCGCCACCTGCACGCGATTTCCGAAGGCGTCGGTGACGATATAATAGCGCTCGTAATTCTTATCGAAAGGTGCTTCCAGGACGGATAGAACCGGCAGGTTCGACGCGCCGAGCGACGACGAAACCAAGGGGGTTGACGTATATGTGCCGAGCGGCTCGACTATCCAATACCAGCCGGTTTTCGGCTGTGAGAAACGGAGGTCTCCAAGCTGCGGACTGCCTGACAGCGCACCCTGATCACCGATCGTCACGGAATTGATGACGTTATAGAGCTGGGCGCGCAATAGGTCCTGAAAGCCGCGCTCGGCGTTCTTGCGGTAGATATCGGAGATGACAAGGCCGATCACCACCAGCGCCACAGCAGACCAAAGCGTGGTCAGCAGCAGGACGCGAGCGGTGAGAGACTTAATTCGCATTGGTTGGAGCTTGGATTCTGTAACCAAGGCCGCGAACCGTTTCGATCAGGTCGACACCCATCTTCTTGCGAAGGCGTCCGACAAACACTTCAATCGTATTGGAATCCCGATCGAAATCCTGATCATACATATGCTCGACCAGCTCGGTGCGGGAGACGACCTCGCCCTTGTGATGCATGAGATAGGCAAGCAGCCGGTATTCATGAGACGTAAGCTTGAGCGGCTTGCCGTCGACGGTCGCCTTCGAGCTCTTGGTGTCGAGCCGCACCGGGCCGCAGACGATTTCCGAGGAGGCATGGCCCGCGGCGCGGCGGATGAGCGCGCGGATGCGGGCAAGCACTTCCTCGACATGGAAAGGCTTGGCGACGTAATCGTCCGCACCGGCGTCGATGCCCGCCACCTTGTCGCTCCAGCGATCACGGGCGGTCAAGAGGAGCACCGGCACGGTGCGTCCGGCACCGCGCCATTTTTCAAGCACGGTAATGCCGTCCATTTCAGGCAAGCCGATATCGAGGATGATCGCATCATAAGGTTCGGTATCGCCGAGGAAATGCCCTTCCTCCCCATCAAAGGCCGTATCGACCACATAGCCTGCCTCCTTCAAGGCCTCGGCAAGCTGACGGTTCAAGTTGATATCGTCTTCGACTATGAGAATGCGCATCTCTAAATCCAATTTCCCCGGTTCGAGAAACAGTACCGCAAATCGTGGTGCAGTGGAATCACGGAAACAATAAGATTTCGTGTAAGATTCAAGGCTTTAGGTTGGCACCAAAAGCGCGGGGATCACATCGGCACCTTCATCGTCACCTTGCGCGGGCGCTGGCCGTTGCCCTGGACGAGAACGGTGATGATACAGCTGTCGCCGGAAGGTTGTGCCGAAAGAAGCTGGCCACCGGTCTTGGCGACGACCTCCTCGGCTGCCTCACTGCAATCGCTGTTAGCGCGCGCGACCAGGGTCGACGTCGGCGCTGGCGCCGGCAGAACAGACGAGCCGGCCAGGACGAGGGCCGCTGCTGCCATGCTTGAAAATGAGGCCATGCTTCGGACTTCCCACAGGGATATGAACTTGGTCGATTATTTACCCAAACACGTCTGAATGGCAAATGAATGGGCTGTAATTTTCGATCCATCGGGCGCAAGGGGCGCCGGGCTGATGCGTTAAGTCTTTGAAATTATTTAATGTGAATCCACTGCAACGTGACAACGGCAACCGTTTGTCGCTCCACAGCGCGGCGCCAATACAATCTATCGGCGATATGCGTGAATCGATGCATGTCCGCGCTCGCGGGCACCACATCCGGAGCCGCAGGCTTAGCCATTTTTAATCATTCTCGCTTATCATCGGTTCATGTGGGCGAGATGACAGTGCCCCCTCGTGGCCGATGCAACCGGCCTGAAGACGCCTTATCGGCATAAGGCGTGGCGATTTCCTTGAGTCCTTTGAATCGCTTGCCACGATTTCCTCTCAAGTTGAGGCCGGGGCTTCAAAAGTTGATTGAAGAACCTCAAGCCGAAAATCCGCTTGCCAACAATCCGATTCCGCTGGTGTGCTCAATCCATTGAAAAGGCTGCCCCGGGCCAGACGTTCAGAAAGGTTTACGGACGGCCGTCGCCGTCTCATAGTCTGCCGCAATGCGCATTTCGCGCAGCGGACGAACGCGCTCGATGGATCGCTGATAGTTCGGATGAGCCTTGTAAGCCGCCAATGCCGCCTCGTCGTCGAATTCGCCGTAGACTACCAGATCGACTTCGGTTCCAAGCTGATCGGTCTTGACGTTCGTGCCGATCTCCAAAAGCCGCGCATGCGGAATGGCCGTGAGGATCGAGAGGCCGGAACGGACCTCCTCAAGCTTGGCGCGATCGGGGACGGTAAAGAAGACGATATGACGGATCACGAGGCGGCTCCTTGTGCATATGCGAGGGCATCGCGCGATACCATGCGTGTGGGAGCAATTCAACAAACCGTCCCTTCGCTGCCTGGACCATCTCGTCGCAGGTCATGCAGGTGGCATTTACCGCGTGGCGGCGCGGCATGCTATCATCGCGACCATGACCGACGAGGACCTTATATCCCTTGCCCTTGGCCTTCCGGAGGCTACAGAAAGCTCACACTTCGGAACCCGCGACTTTCGTGTTCGGGGTAAGATCTTCATGACACTTCGGGGACCGGATTTCTGCGTCGTCAAGCTGACGCCGGACCAGCAGCAGATGGCTTCGACCATCATGCCTGAACATGTCGCCGCCGTACCAGGCGGTTGGGGCCTGAAGGGGTGGACACGACTTTTTCATCGCGATGCCGGAAACGAAGAGGTCAAAAGACTGATGCGCCAAGCCTGGCGGAATGCAGCGCCGAAATCTATGACTTTGCCGGAGGATTAGGCATCATGTCGTCCTCGACGGTCAGCGGCCAGTCGACGACATAATCTTCGAAATCGTCAAGATCGACATCCTTCTCGCTGACGGTGCGCCCTCTGGCGGAAACACCAGCGATATGCACCGTTTCCGGATCACCCGAGATCAGCGGATGCCACCAATAGAGATCATGGCCCTCATTGACGAGGCGGTAGGCGCAGGTGGGCGGCAGCCATTCCAGCTCCGGCACTTTCTCCGGCGTCAGCTGCACGCAGTCGGGCACGAAATCCCAGCGGTTCGGATAGCTTGTGCAGCGACAGCTTTCGCCATCCATCAGCTTGCAGCGGATCGAGGTGAAATAGACGTCGCCGCTATCCCACTCCTCGAGCTTGTTGAGACAACAGAGGCCACAGCCGTCGCAAAGGCTCTCCCATTCCGACGAAGTCATCTCCGTCAGGGTCTTGCTTTTCCAGAAGGGTATCTCGTCTGTCATCATCGTCGTCCTCGCCACCCGACAGAGGAGGAATTCGGGCTGCGGCATGCATGTCTCTTGTTCTTTTCTCTAAATCAACCAATTATTCAATTAGCCGTTCTATGAGATAATGGGCTTTGCGTGTGCCACAAGGAGACACGCGGCAGTAATGTGGTCGGGAAGTAGAGCGTGGAAGACCCATCCAATCCAGAAAACGGGCCGAAGATGGAGCCCGAGACGCCTAGGGATAACGGGGCCGAAAAGCCGCGGCGTCGGAAGCGCTATTTCTTTTTGCGCCTCGATTCATGGATCGATTCCACTTTATGGAATGCCGGTTTCGGTCTCGCCCAAGCATGGGAGGAGATCACAATCTTCTTCCGCCGTTTCCGCGTTCGCGGCTGGAAACGCATTCTTTTCGAACTGCTCGGTGAAGGCCTGACGCTGGGGACGGCCGGCTCCGTCGTCATGCTGATGCTCGCCATGCCGGCCTTCGAGGCGACGCAGGGCGACTGGCGCAACCGCGGCAATTTCGCCGTCACCTTCCTCGACCGCTACGGCAACGTCATAGGCCATCGCGGCATCATTCACGAGAATTCCGTGCCGGTCGACCAGTTGCCGGATTATTTCATCAAGGCGGTACTGGCGACCGAGGACCGGCGCTTCTTCGATCATTTCGGTATCGACGTCATTGGCCTGTTCCGCGCAGTCACCGTCAATGCGCAGGCCGGCGGCGTCGTCCAGGGTGGCTCGACGCTGACGCAGCAGCTTGCCAAGAACATCTTTCTCAGCAATGAGCGCTCCATCGAACGCAAGGTCAAGGAAGCCTTCCTGGCGATCTGGCTGGAGGCCAATCTCTCCAAGAAGGAGATCCTGAGCCTCTATCTCGACCGCACCTATATGGGCGGCGGCACCTTCGGCGCAGCGGCGGCAGCGCAGTTCTATTTCGGCAAGAGCATTACCGACGTCAATCTGGCGGAAGCCGCGATGCTTGCCGGCCTCTTCAAGGCGCCGGCGAAATATGCGCCGCATGTCAACTTGCCGGCGGCGCGTGCGCGCGCCAACGACGTACTGTCCAATCTCGTGCAGAGCGGGCTGATGACCGAGGGACAGGTCGTCGCCGCACGGCGCAACCCGGCTTCGGTGGTCGACCGCGCCCAGATCGAATCCCCGGACTATTTCCTCGATTGGGCCTTCGATGAGGTGCAGCGGCTTGCTACCCGCTTCCCCGAACGCTCGCTGATCGTGCGCACCACCATCGATATGGGGCTGCAGAAGGCGGCGGAGGATTCGGTTCAATCCAGTCTGATGGAGTTCGGCGAGCGCTATAAGGCCAAACAAGGCGCTTCCGTCGTCATCGAAAACGGCGGCGCGGTGCGCGCGATGGTCGGCGGCAGCGACTACGGCGAAAGCCAGTTCAATCGCGCGACCAAGGCGCTGCGCCAGCCGGGTTCATCCTTCAAGATCTATACGTACTCGGTCGCGATGGAAAACGGCATGACGCCGACGTCCACCATCGTCGATGCGCCGATCAGCTGGGGCAACTGGAGCCCGCATAACTACGAAAACCGCTACGAAGGCAAGGTGACGCTCACCCAGGCGCTGACGCAATCGATCAACACCATCCCCGTGCGGCTCGCCAAGGAGAAATTCGGCATTCAGCCGATCCGCAATATGGCCAAGGCCATGGGCGTCGAGACACCGATCCGTAACGACAAGACCATTCCGATCGGCACATCGGAAGTGACCGTCCTCGACCAGGCGACGGCCTATGCGGTCTTCCCGGCCAACGGCATGCAGTCGCGGCGTCACGGCATCGATCAGATCACCGGCTATGACGGCAAGGTGCTCTACGATTTCAGTCACGATGAACAGCCGGCCAAGCGCGTCCTCAGCGAAAAAGCCACATCCTATATGAACCAGATGCTGACGCAGGTTCCGGTGATCGGTACCGGCCGCAAGGCAGCCCTCGACAATGGCATCGTGGTCGGCGGCAAGACCGGCACCACGCAGGCTTATCGCGACGCCTGGTTCATCGGCTTTACCGGCAATTACACCTGCGCCGTCTGGTTCGGGAATGACGACTATACCTCCACGAACAACATGACGGGCGGCACCCTGCCGGCAATGACCTTCAAGAAGATCATGGATTACGCCAATCAGGGCATCGTACTGAAGCCGATCCCGGGAATCACCAACCCCTTCCCTGTACAGAAGCCGCAAACCGTTGCCGCCAAGAAGCCCCCCGACCCCGCCAGTGGCGGTCTGCCCCCGCTGGTGCGCCCACGCTCGCTTTCGGTGGACTCCACGAACATCCTGCGCGATATCGGCGAAAGGCTGAAGGCCGCGACACCGCTCGGGGCACAGAAGGTGGCGACGGCTGAGCATCGCAGCACGACGGCGCCTGAGTGACCAACTCCCCCAGAAAATGCGCCGCGGCGCAACGCAGATGACGACGGCAAACTTGCCGTCGGACCTCAGGACGGAAGCCCATGTTTTGGATACCCGCTGCCGTTCCCGATCTTCGTCATTGTTCTCAAGATAGCCGTAAATAGTGGCTTGCCCTTTCCCCTACCGCCAGAATCAGGAATAAATCGACACTGATTTGTCACGAGGACGATCCTAGGGTGTTCCGAGTTCCCCTTCTTGTTGCGCTTTCTCTTGTCATCGCCTTTGGCGGCGGTATCGTGTTCACGCTTCTGGCGCTGGATGCCACATCAGGCTTTGGCGCGATCAAGCTTGGCGCCTGGCAGGCCTTCCCCGAAATGCAGACGGCGGATGCGGACCCTTATGCGAAATCGCATAGAGCTCGTGCGGGGCGGCTGCTTTACGGTACTGCCGAAGGGCTGGTATTCACCGCTTCCGATGACGATGCCGGCGCGAGATTGACGGCGAGCTGCAGCTACCGCATCAGCGGCCAGACGCCGCCGGCAAGGCTGTGGACCCTCTTCATCGCCGGCAATGACGGCCGGCCGATCGAAGACGCTGCCGGTCGCCCTTCCACCATCAACTCCTGGGTGGTGCTGCGCAAGCCGGATTCGACCTTCAACATCACCGTTTCATCCTCAGCCCAGGCGGGCAATTGGCTCGCCTTGCCCTCATCTGGCAATTTCCGCCTGGTATGGACGCTCCTGGATTCGCCGGCGGCCAGCAATTCCGGCCTGATCGATCTTGGCATGCCGAAACTCGAGAAGATCGGGTGCGGCAATGTTTAGATTCGTCTTCGCGATCCTGACCGGCCTATTCGGTGCGGTACTGCTGCATATCATCATCATTCTGTCGCTGCCGCACTTCTCCGATCGGGATGCCTATACGCGCGTTTCGGATGAGGGCGACGAGAACCATTTCTACATGCTCGACGACAAGGATGACGATGCTGGGCTTTCCAACACCGATCCTTATATCCGCACGGCCGTCTGCGCTTTCGACATCGAGGATACGCCCGTTCATTTGACCGCGAAGGGCAAGGTGCCGTTCTGGTCGCTTGCCATCTATGACGCGGCATCCAATGAAGTGTTCAGCATGAGCGATCGCACATCGGTCGGCGGAGCGCTCGATTTGCTGCTTGCATCGCCTGTCCAGCTGACTGGCATACGCAAGGCGCTCCCGCCCACCCTTGCCCAATCGATCCTGGTGGAAGTGCCGCGGGCTCAAGGCTATGCGGTGCTGCGCACCATGGCGCCGCAGGGAAGTTTCGACGATGCGGCGCAAGAATTTCTCTCTCAGGCCGGCTGCGACGAATTCGATAATGGTTGATATCTTTGGGGGTTGAGATCTTTGCGGCGGCAAATGACAGGCCGGCGCGAACTCGCCCTTGGCTTGCATATATTGAAGCGCTTACTTTCCCTTTGCCCGCTTCGGCCCCGTCCCGGGACGATGCTTTGGTGTGTCAAGATGCTCGTAACGCACGCCGGTGAACAGCAGTATCTTTGCCTCCACCGGCTCTTTCTGGGCGCGCGGCGGCAGGCGCAATCGCCAATCCGAAAGAGATATGATCTTTGCCATTCTCGTCTCCATTAATGTCTCGAGACGGATGAACCTGCGACTTGATTTCACCCTGCCCGCCACCGAAGCGGGCTAGCGCTCCCCTCCATTCCAGCCTTTGTCTCTGGGCTTCAATGGAGGCATTCGCGCCTTCTCACGGCCTTTCCCTTACACCGTGGCATGAGCACCGATTTTCGGCTTTCATGCTGCCTTTGCATCAATCACATTCTGCCAATGGCTGCTTTCAATCGGAATTCAGACATATCGCAGTTAACAGAATGCTAATTCTCGTCGTCCGTCATTCTCGGCATCACTTGTCATGCTCTATAAACGCCGCGACGGCGGCTTTGGTTTCATCGGCCGTTGAAAAATTGCGGGACGCGTTTCTGCCCTGAAATCGAGCAATATCATGACCTTACCTACCAAGATGACCTAGCGGGCACATAGAAAGCGTGAATGCCACGTTGCAGAAAAGCGTCACACAAATATTATTTGCGCTCACAAAAAATTAACGTAATGTAAGGTCGTAATTCGAGGGCAATCAATGTATGTGACGGGCAGCTCCGTCTTTTCACCGGAGGATGTCATCGTCCTGCGCGATGCGCTGGATGGATGGTGCCTGGAAAAGCGGATCGATATTAAAAGTACGGAAGCCCAGTTCGCGGCTACGGCCGCAATAGGCCTTTTTCAATCCGGCTACAACACCTCGGAAAAGCTGCTCGCAGCCTTGCGCGAGCACAAGGGCATCTGAAGAATCCTATCTGCATGAAGAGACTGGATCTCCGCTTTGCAGCGGGTAGCGTTGCTTTTGACTATCTCCGCAGCCGAAGCACTCATAGATTGAATTTGCCTGCGGGCGTCTATGCGCTGAAAGGTTTTCCACAGGCTCGCTTTCTCCCCAACTGCCGTCCATGCAGACAAAATGCGGCTGCGCACCTCGCGCAAGCTTAACGCGCAATTTTTATTCGGATTTTAATAAAGTTTTCACGAACCATTAACCCTGCCGGCCTTAGTCTTTGGCGAAAGCCACATAAGGACGACCGTGTCCATACCCGTTTCGACAGTCATCATCGAGGACGCCCTCTTTATCGAAAGAGTCGTTCCGTCCGACTGGAGTGAAGCAAAGCGGAAGCCATGGTCGACCTTCGGGCTCCCTGCTTTTTTGTTCGGCGTATCAGTATGGGTGTTGGCGTGCGTGATCGGTTTAGAGACCTTGAAGAGCCTGCGACTGTCCGCAAGAAGGACGTGGTTCTGATGGCGACGATCACCAGCTTCGAAGGCATGGGCCATCCGTCCAAATCGGAACTTCGCCAGTTCGCAGAGCTTTTCACCCCCGTTTTCCAGGCATCTTCGGATGAGGCGAAACGGCAGGCGGTTGCCGCCCTCTCCCAATGTGAAACCGTGCCCCAGGCCGTTGCCCTGTTCATCGGCTGTCAGCCGATCGCCATCGCCGCTCCGTTCCTGACAAGCTCGCAAGCGATCGATGACGATACGCTCATCACTATCGCCCGCACGCAAGGGGCCGCCCACGCGCGGGCAATCGTCCGCCGCTCGTCGCTCTCTCCCAAGGTCATCGACGCGCTCGTCGGCCTGCATCAGGCCGAACCGGACCGTGGCATGACAGTGCCGGAGCAGCCGGCGGCCGCGGCTTCATCCCAAGCCGAGACGGCGGAAACCAAACGGCAGTCGCGCGAAGAAATCTTACGCCAGCAGATCAAACAGGCTGCGCGTCATCTGACCCGCGACGACAGCGACCGGCTCGGTCTGCGCAGCCTCAGCGAGACGCACGAGGCGCTGCTCGTCCGTTTTGCCCGCGAGCGCGATGCAGTGCAATTCGCAACGACGCTCGCCGATGCCCTCTCCTCCAGCTACTGGCTTGCTGAACGCATTCTGCTCGACACTTCGGGGCAACAACTTGCCGTTACGCTCATCAGCCTCGGCATGGGCATCGCCGATGCCGTCTACTCACTCGAGCGCTTCTATCCGCATCTGGCCGAACGGCATGGCAGCGTCAGCCGGGCATGGCTGGTGCTCGACGATATCGACTCGGAAGAGAGCCAAGCGCGCGTCGAGGCATGGCGTCGCGCCGACAGCTACACCTACCTGCCGCAGGAAAAGCCGGCGCAGCGTCCTGCAGCACCGCTGTTCGGGCCGAATTCGGGATCCATCCGCGCGCTGCGCATCGCAAACCGTCGATAAGGACGGCTCAATCCAGCGGATTGGCACGGAAACCGGCTAAGGGGACGATATCGCCGATATCGTCCGTTTCCAGTTCGACGATCCATAAATCAGGATCGAATTTCAGCTCCCGATCAAGGGTTTCGCGGATTTCCTGCGGTTCCTTCCGCTCGATGCGGATCTCGAAGAGCCGCGTCCCGTTCTCCTCCTCATCGAACAGGCTCTGCGGTGCCGGCGCATAGAGGGTTTCCGATCCATCGCGGAAGCGCTGGCGGATGAAGATCGCGCCGGCCTGCTCCTCGCCCTTGTGTTCGACAGCGGCAAAATCGCCACGCGCAAACAAGCGGCGGACAAGAGCGGAAACAAAGATGTCGCTGCGCAATCTCATGCCCGAGCTATAGCGGTGCAGGCCCACCAAGGCAATTGAAGCCGCCTACAGCGCGTAGTCGTACCAGCTTTGCGGCAGAGGTTTGTACGGCGGGCTTCAGAGCGCGCCGATATCCTGCAGCTTCTTGAGGACCGCCATGTTCGGCTCCCCGGTCTCCGGCAGGCGATAGTGCTTCTGGAAGCGGCGGATAGCTGCCTTCGTCTGCTCTCCGGCTACGCCATCGATGCTGACATTGCTATAGGCGATGTTGCTCAGGCCCTTCTGGATCTGCATGACCATGTTCACCTTGTTGACCGCATCGCTCGGCGTTGCTTTGGCGACGACAGCACCGGTCCGGATGTTCTTCTCGGCATTCTGGATGGCGGCAGCGACAGGGTCGATCGCATCCGCCGTGGCGGAAACGTTGACGGGGCGCTCGGTGGGGATGGCAGCCACATTCGCTCTGCCGCCGGCCGGCTGTGCAGCGGCGGCATTGCTGGCCTTGAGGGTGGCCAGAAGCTCCGGTGTCGGTGTGCCGGTCTGCGGAAGACCAGACGCCTCCTGGAAGAAGAGGATGGCCGATGCCGTGCGCGATCCCGGCTTTCCATCGGCGGCGCCATCATAGAGGCCGTGACGGATGAGTTCGGCCTGTACATCGGCAATCAGTTTCGACGACGCGCTGGACGACTGTGCTGCGGCTGCGCTTGCGGCCTGCCCTGTTGAGGGTGGCGTGGCAGGATCGGAGGCCGAATCCTGCCGTTCTATCCGAAAGGTGGTGACGTTGCCGGCATCGGCCTGCTGCGCGTGCAGGAAGGATTTGCGGCCAGGGATCTGGTAGGGAGACGCGGGATCGCGTGTGCGCAATATGGGCGATGGATGCGCGCCTGTCTGATACCAGAGTGCGTTGGCGGTGACGAAACCGAAAACCCCGAAGAAGAGCGCGACGCCGCCGGCAATGGCGGGATGACGGCCGACTGCACTGCCGAGCACGGCGGCGAGCGCGCCCGCACCGCGAAGGCCAAGGCCGCCCAGCGCGGTGCTGCCGCGCAGGCTCAGGCTGCCAAGGGCAACCGCACCACGGGAAGCCAGGCCGGGCTGCTTGCGCTTGCCCCTTCCTCTTCCCTTAGGCGATTTTCGCTTTTGCGGGGCCATTCATCAGTTCCTTGTTTCGCCCTTCATCTATCTCCACAGTATGTTTCAGGCGCGGCGGAAAATCGACAGGGCGATTAACATCCACAGGCTGCTGCATCGTCACGGCACCGGAGCCGTCGAACGGAATGAGGATGGTAATGACCGTGCCTTCGCCCGGCGCGCTGGCAATCGAGAAGTTTCCGCCATGCAGGCCGACGAGGCCCTTGACCAGTGAGAGCCCGAGGCCGGTGCCGGCATAGCGGCGGGTGTAGTCGTTCTGGATCTGCACGAAGGGCTGGCCGAGCGATGCCAGCCGTTCGCTGGCAATGCCGATGCCCGTATCGCCGATCGACAGCTTCAACATGCCGTCAGCCAAAGCCGCATCGATGGTGATCGCGCCGCCCGCATCGGTGAACTTGATGGCATTGCCGACGAGGTTGATGAGGATTTGCTGGATCGCCCGCTGGTCGGCGACGATCTCGCCGAGACCCCGTTGGATGCGGCTCGTGAGCGTCAGTCCCTTTTCCTTCGCCTGCAGTCCCAGCATGGCTTCGCATGTCGCAATGGTGTCTTCGATCGCGAAGGATTCGAGCAGCAGTTCGTAGCGGCCGGCTTCGATCTTGCTCATGTCGAGCATGGTGTTAACGACCGACAGCAGATGCGCGCCTGACTGACGGATTAGGCCGACATATTCGCGCTGGCGGTCGTTTTCCAGCTTGCCGAAATATTCGCCGCTCAGAATATCGGAAAAGCCCAGGATCGCGTTGAGCGGCGTGCGCAGCTCATGGCTGACGGCAGCCAGGAAGCGCGACTTGGCATCATTGGCCGATTCCGCCTCGGCCGCCTTGCGCGCCGCATCCTCGCGCAGCTGCTGGTCCTGAGAGATATCGCGCAGCTGGCTGACGATTGCCGCCAGGCGCCCCTCGCCATCGCGGCGGGCGGTCAGCTCCATGCGCACATGGACGAACTGGTCATCACCGCCGACAACCGCGGAGCGTTCCAGGCGCAAATCGGCGCTATGGGCATCCCTGCCTTGGCGCAGCACATCGATCGCCTGCAGGAAGACAATTCTGTCCGAGATGTGGATCTGCTCGACGAAGCCGCGCCCGAGAGGGTTGTGCATCCAGCTCAGAAATTCCGTACGATCGCGACCACCGGCTGTGGTCACATTGCCCTGGGGGTCGAGCAGCAGGACGAGGCCGAAAGCCGACTCCAGCATCAGATCGCGGTGCTCGACGACAACGGCCTCCGCCGGGCGGAGGGCAGGCCGCTGGCGCGACAGCGCGATGCTGCCGACGGCCGAAAAGAGGAAAGCGGCACAGACCGTGGCCACACCGGCAGGCAGCGCTACGGCCGGGCTGGTGACGAGGGAAAGACCAGCCGGAACGGCAAACAGCGCGACGGAAGAGACGAGCGCAAGCCGGCGCAGGATCGCCAGCTCCTGCCCACGGACTTCGCCATCCCCGCTCGTCCGGGAGAGCCAGCTTCGGCCTACCCGGTTCACGAAGGCTACAGCCCCGACAGAAATGTCACTCAATACGCGCACACTACAATCCGTCAAAACGGTCACTTATCGGACTGCACAATAGGCCCCGCCGGCTTAAGGAAAGAATAAAGAAGGAACGCGCAGGGCGGCCGAAAAAGGCGCAAAATCCCGTTTTGACGCAGAATGAGGGACCTTTGTTTTTTGTGGTTAACAGCGGGTAAGCAACGGATTTTATTCGTATTTCCGCCGCGCGTTAACTTTTGTGGCAAGGCTCGCATCCGCAAACCCCTGCATATCAGGCGGATAGGGCGAGACATGCTTAACAGCAATCGCTACAATTTGAAGCAAATGCTGTTCAAAGCCGGAAAGCTAAAATTTGAATCAAAATTGCAGAAAATACTGCCGAGTTTTGAAAAGCGCTGTTGTCCTCTGCCAGATAGGGTTCGAACCAGATCGGACGGGCGTCCGAATCGGCGCTCGAGCCGAGCGACAGAGAGGATGGGCTAGGCGATGTGGTTTCTGATTAGAGCAGGGTTCTGGTTTTCGCTGGTTCTCATGTTCCTGCCGATCTTTGCAAAACCCGAAGGCGGGCCTCGGCCAGGCGGCGAGCCGACGGTACAGGTTTCCGATGCGATTTCGGCTGCATCGGGCGTCGTGCAATATGTCGGCGCCATGTGCAACGAGAAGCCGGATGTCTGTGCCAAGGGCGGCGAAACGCTGACGGCGCTCGGCTATCAGGTCGGCGATGGCGCTCGCGTCGCCTACGACATACTTGGCCGTCACTTCAAGGATCAGCAGTCTGCCGCCGAAGCCAATGTCGCGGCACCTCACGCTAATACCGATCAGGTCGCTGCCATGGCGCAGCCGATGCCGGTCAAGCGCATCAGCGGCACCGACACTGCCGACGTCGTCGTTACCGGCACGGTCAAGCTGCCGTCCTCCATTCCGCTGCCGATGCCGCGCCCACATATCTGACATTTCTTCCATTGGCCCCAACTTCGGCGCCGCCGACCCCTATGGTCGGTGGCGTTCTTTGTCGTCCCGGGTTCAAATCACGCATGGTTTCGCCTATATCCAAGACAATGGACAATTTGGACTGCTGCAATGACATCGCTTGAGAAGATCATCGAAGACTTTTCCTTCCTGGACGAATGGGAGGATCGCTACCGCTTTGTGATCGAGCTCGGCAAGGCACTGCCCCATCTGCCGGAGGAAAAGCGGACGCTGGAAAACAAGGTGCAGGGCTGTGCGAGCCAGGTCTGGCTCGTCACGCATGCATCTGGCGATCCGGACAATCCGATATTGACCTTTGAAGGCGATTCAGACGCACATATCGTGCGCGGGCTGGTGGCAATCGTGCTTGCCACCTATTCCGGCAAGCCAGCTTCGGAAATCGCGGCTCTCGATGCTCTCGACGTCTTCGGAAAGATCGGGCTGGTGGAGCATCTGTCCTCGCAGCGCGCCAACGGATTGCGCTCGATGATCAAACGCATTCGCGAAGAGGCTCGTGTCAGGGCCGCGGCATAGGCCACCCTGCAGCCAAAATGGGGATAACCCGGCCCAAAAGCCGGGTTATCTTCAAGCTCTTTATGGAACCCTCAGCGGCCGCGCTTGCGACGCTGACCGAGGCCCATTTCCTTTGCCAGGCGCGAACGGGCTTCCGCATAGGCTGGCGCAACCATCGGATAATCGGCAGCGAGATCCCACTTTTCGCGATACTCTTCCGGCGAAAGACCATGATGAGTCATCAGATGGCGCTTCAAAGACTTGAAGCTGCCGCCACATTCGAGGCAGGTGATCTGATCATCCTGCACGGATTTGCGAACGGATACGGCCGGCTTCTGCTTTTCGACCACGGTTACGGCAGGTGCCGGAGCCGAGGTGCTGCTCAAGGCGGAATGTACGTCGGAAATCAAATTCGGAAGGTCGCTGACCGGTACGACATGGTTGCTGACATAGGCCGCAACAATGTCGGCAGTCAGTTCAACCAGTAACTCCTGCCCGTTGCCAAGGGCCGCATCTGTCATTGTGTTCTCCTGTTCATCGGCTTGCCTGCTGCGTCCGCGCCTCCGGAGAGCACGCAGGGCACAACGTTGCTATATAATTTGCGCTTGGCTACGGAAATCTGTTGATTTCGATATGTCCCAGCGCCGGGCAATCCGCGCAAACGCATTGCTCGTATTCGTAGCAGTCACCAGCAAGAAAACGGTGGATAAAACCAAATTTCTTTCCACATGAAATCCACCCCTAGACCTCACGAGAGAGAAAACCGCCCCTTGCCGCCTGATATCAGAATTAGCGACCGCGATAGCGATCTTTAATCGCTTACCGGAAGAAAGTTTTGCTCAGCTTTTCATCAAAGAAAGATAAAAGCATTGAGAGCTTAAACCCGGTCGAGACTAACTCAACATCAGAACTCTACTTGAATCTGAATTAGCACTCTTTATCCAAATGTCCAGTTTTTAATCCCTACATTTCTTCGCAAAAAATTCATCTACTAAAAAACAGGTAACTAATAACGCGAACAGCTATTCCTTCCTGAACAATTTACACGTTTGTTAGCCCTTCTTTCTATACGCGCCTTTGGTGATCTGCTCCCTCGTCAGCAGTTCATCCCGCACGGAGGGCGGCGTCAGGCGATGTCCAGCCTTGTGTGCCGCACGCGCGAGTAGATGTGCCGCAATCGGTGCCGTCAGCACGAAAAAGACGAAGCCGGCCAATGCTCTTGCCAGAACGGATATGTCCTGCGAATGGATACCGACTGCAAGTAGCAGTAGGCCGGAACCGACCGTACCCGCCTTCGACGCCGCATGCATGCGACTGTAGAGATCGGGAAGACGCACGATGCCAATCGCAGCGATAAGCGAGAAAAGCGCGCCCGAAAGTAGAAGCGCAGTTACTATGACGGCCCAAAGCAAATCCACTATCGCCCTCCCTTCTTCCGCCCGCGGTGCTTACGCGGCCTTTTGCCTTCGGCAGCAATACTCTCTCGTCCTGCGCCGGCCTGTTGCACGGCATCGGATTGCCCCTGTGTCAGGATGAACCGTGCGAAGGCAACGGTCGCGAGAAAGCCGACGAGACCGAGCGAGATGGCAATATCGATATAAAGCGTGAAACCCGTCTTGATGGCGATAACGGCGATGAAGCCGATGGCGATCGCCACCAGCATATCGAGCGCCAGGACCCGGTCCGGCAAGGTTGGGCCGGCCACCACGCGATACACGGTCAACAGGAAGGCAATGCTCAGAATGCCGAGCGCCACCATCGCGGCGGCTGAGACGACGGATGCGGCCATCATCGGAAAGCCTCCATGATCCGGCGTTCGAAGCCGTCGGCGATGCTGCCCCGGATCGTTTCCGGATCGGAGCAGTCGAGCGCATGGACGTAGAGCGTTTTGCGATCATCGGAGACGTCGACGGAGAGCGTGCCAGGCGTCAGGGTGATGAGATTGGCAAGCAGGGTGATTTCGAAATCACGATCGACCGTCAGGGAAAAGGCGAAGATGCCGGGTTTCACATCCATCCTGGGGCTCATGACGGCGATGGCGACCGCCCAGACCGACTTGGCGAGCTCTCGTATGAACAGCAACAGCAATGCCAAAATGCGGTGCACACGCCCGAGATAAAGCACGCCGTCATAGGACGAGCGGACGATCGCCAGCGCAATTGCCGCAAGAACGAATCCGAACACCAGATTGAGGAAGGACGCGCTGCCGGTGATGGCGGCCCAGACGATGGCGAGCAAAAGGTTGAAGACGAACAAGATCATTGCGCGCCCCCTGCCGCGGGGAAGACCGAGCGCAGATAGGCCGATGGTTGCTCAAGGCCGGCAGCGGCGGCCTGCGTCAGGTGCAGGAGCCATTCCGGAAACAGGCCGAAGCCGACAACGAGCAGAGAAAGAGCAAGGAGCGGCAGCGCTGCCTGCCATGCAATCGGCTCCGCTGCGATCCCACCTGCCGCCGCCGGGCGCCAATAGGCTAGAAGAAATACCCGCCCGAAGACGATCGTCGTTAGGAAACCGGCCAAAAGGATTGTTGCCGCAAGCCCCCATGCGCCCGTCGCGAGCGCCGCCTTTACGAGCACGACCTTGGGCCAGAAGCCGGAAAAGGGCGGCAGGCCGCTGATGGCGAAAAAGAGCACCAGCGAGATGCCGGCAAACCAGCCGCTGCGGCGATAGAGGCCGCCGAGGGCGCTCAAGGAAAAGCTGCCGCCGAGCCGAGCCGCCTGCCCTGCGAGCAGGTAAAGTGCCGTCATCAGCACCATCGAATGCAGTGCATAGAAGATCGCCCCGCTGAGGCCGTCGGCATTGCCGAGCGCGACGCCGGCCAGCATCGTGCCGATGCCGGAGATGACGATATAGCCAAGCATGCGCCTGACATCATTTGCCCCGAGCGCTCCAACGACGCCAACGAGCATGGTGGCAATTGCGACCACCGTGACGAGCGGACCAAGCCCCGCCCGCTCGACAGGCAGCAGCATGACCAGAACCCGGATCAGCGCATAGACGCCGACCTTGGTCAGCAAGCCGGCAAAAATAGCCGAAACGGTGATGCGTGGCGTGTGATAGGAAGCCGGGAGCCAGAAATTGACCGGAAAGGCAGCGGCCTTCATGCCGAAAGCCAGCAGGAACAAGCCGGCCAGCGTCATCAGCGGTGCGTTACTGTCACTCGCCCTCGCCTTCATCGCGATATCGGCCATGTTAAGCGTGCCGAAGACGGCGTAGAGATAACCGACGGAGACGAGAAAGAGCGTGGTGGCGATCAGGTTGAGGACGGCATATTTCAGCGCACCGTCGATCTGCTCCGGCTCCGAGCCGAGGATCAGCAGACCGAAGGACGAGATCAGCAGCACCTCGAACCAGACATAGAGATTGAAGACATCACCCGTCAGAAAGGCGCCGCTGACGCCGGCGAGCAACAGCATCAGGAATGGAAAGAAGCCATATCGCCGACCGCTCACCCTGATTTCGCCAAGCGAATAGAAACTTGCCGCGAGCGCAACGACTGCCGCCGTCAAGGCCATGAGCGCGCCGAAAATATCGACGGTGAAGGCAATGCCGAAAGGCGGCAGCCATCGCCCCATGACCATGGTCACGGCGCCGGCGCTGACGACCCTATAGAGCAAGGCGGCATCGATCAGAACCAGCAGCACAAGGCCGGGAATGGCGACCGTCGCCTGCCATTCGTTGCGATTGCGCAGCATCAGAAGAAGCGCGCCGAGCCCGATACACAAGACGACCGGCGAAATGACGAGCCAATGTCCCATCGGTATCGGCGCGGCAACCAGCGCGTGGGAGAGATCAACTGCACTATCTGTAGGTCCGGCCATGGCGTCAGTACCCCAAGGGCGGCAGCGGCCGCTCCTTCGGTTCGGCAAGCCGCATCTCGCCCGTGTCGTCCGTCTCCAAGGCCTGATAGGCCCGATAGGTCAGGACCAGCAGGAAGGCCAGGAACGAGAAGGAGATGACAATCGCCGTTAGAATCAAGGCCTGTGGCAGCGGATTGGCCGCTGCAAGATCGAGCGTGGCCTTGCCTTTCTGAATGATGGGCGGCACTTCGGGGGTAACCCGGCCGGCCGTGAATAGCAGAAGGTTGACCGCGTTGCCGAGGACCGCGATGCCGAGCATGATGCGGATCGAGTAGCGCGACAGCATGAGATAGATCGCAGCGGTGAAGAAGATGCCGACGACGACGGCGAAGACGGCCTCCATCATTCCACCTCCCGCTCCTCGAGCGCGAGCGCGATCGAGGTGATGGCGCCGACGACGACCAGATAGACGCCGGTGTCGAAGAGCATGACGGTGGAGAGCGGCACTTCAATGCCGAAGAGATGCGGATAGATCCATAGCCCCGTCATGAACGGCACGCCGGCCAATATGGACACGATGCCTGCGATGGTCGCCGCAAGCAGGCCGAAGCCGGCAATCGACAGCGGATGGAAGACAATCGCGCGGCGGACCGCGGTCACACCACAGGCGATACCATAGATCGCGAGCGCCGAAGCCGCTATCAGACCGCCGATAAAGCCGCCGCCGGGCTCGTTATGACCACGCAGCAGCACGAAGACGGAGAAAAGCAGCATCAAGGCCGTCAGAAACGGCGCGGCGGTGCGGAAGATCAGCGTATTCATGAGCGCTTGGCCTCTATTCTATCGCCAAAATCGAGCTTCTCCTCAAGATCGGGGTCGTTGCTCGCAAGCTTGCGCTCGCCGCCGGCGCGGATGCGGATCAGGGCCAGGATGGCAAGCCCGGTCATGGCGACGACAGCGATTTCGCCGAGCGTATCCGTGCCGCGGAAATCGACGATGATAACGTTGACCACATTGTCGCCGTGCGCGATCAGCTTCGAATATTGATCGAAGAAGGCGGTCAGCGTCAGGTCGAACGGCGCTTCGGTCGCCTTCAGCAGGAGGAGTGCAAAGCCGCTGCCGCAAGCAATGGCAAGCAGAGCATGGGCGATCCTGGCGAGCGGCGGCCGGCGATCGGAAGGCGAAAGCCGCAGCCGCGTCATGACAAGCGCCAGAATCACGACCGCAAGCGTCTCGACCATGAACTGCGTGAAGGAAAGATCCGGTGCGCCGAACAGCAGGAAGATGACGGCGACGGCAAAGCCCTGGATGCCCAGCGAAACGATCGCCGTCAGCCGGTCGCGCGCGAACACCACCGCCGCAACGCCGATGACTGCGATCAGGAAGATCGTCGCCTCATGCCATTGCAGGTTCGGCCAGGCTGGCATGGCGGGCAGCTCGCTATGAACGGCAAGCGGGATCAGCAGCATTGCCGCCAGGCAAAGGAAGGTGACGGTGACGTAGATTTCCAGACGGCCGGGCTGCAACAGGCGTGAGACGGCATGCGACAATCGCACCAGGCCGCAAATGAAAGCATCGAAGCCGCGATCCGGTCCCGGCCCGAGGGCACGCAGGACGACGGACATCCGGAAACGGGCGCGATCGAGCTGCCAGTAGACGATGACGCCGATCAGCACGGTGACCAGAGAAAGCGCCAGAGGCAGACCAATATGCGGGATCAAGGAGCCCGAAATCTCCAATCCCTTGCCGCCAACGGCGCTTGCCATCGGCGAAGAGACATAATCGTGCCACTGGCCCGAAAACAATGCCGACAAGAGACCGAGAAGAGCGAGCGCGACCGGCCCGAGCCAGAGCAATGGCGGCGCCTCATGCGGCTGATGAGGCGTCTCTGTGACCGCGCCGATGAAGGGCTTCAACGCCACCGCAAAGGCGATGGCAAACATCAGCGCATTGCCGGCTACGGCGATGATGGTGAGGATGATCGCCACAGGCGATGCCTGTGCCAGTGCGGCATAAATCTCTTCCTTGGCAAGGAAGCCGAAGGCCGGCGGCAGACCACCCATCGACACGGCGGCGACCAAGGCTGCAGCAAAGGTCAGCGGCATGGCCGAGCGCAAGCCGCCCAGCCGGGTGATGTCGCGCGTCCCCGTTTCATGATCGACGATGCCGGCGACCATAAACAGCGCGCCCTTGAATAGCGAATGCGCCACCAGATAGAGGACGGCGGCTTCTACGGCATAATCGGTACCGAAGCCGGTGAGCATCACGAGCAAGCCGAGCGAGGAAACCGTCGTATAGGCGAGCTTCAGCTTCAAGTCGGTCTGGCGGATTGCAAGCAGGGTTCCGACCAGCAGTGTCGCCGCGCCGAAGACCGGCAGGATCGTTTGCCAGGCCATCGTCCCGCCCAAGGCGGGATTGAGCCGCATCAGCAGATAGACGCCGGCCTTCACCATGGTTGCCGAGTGCAGATAGGCCGAGACCGGGGTCGGCGCCTCCATGGCATTCGGCAGCCAGAAGTGAAACGGGAACTGCGCCGATTTGGTGAAGGCGCCGCCAAGAACAAGGATCAGGGCCGCCAAATAGAGCGGGCTTGCGCGCAGGACATCGCCGGCCTTCAGGAGATCGGACATCGCGCCGATGCCGGTGATCTGCCAGATCAGCAGCAGGCCGGCCAGCAACAGCAGCCCGCCGCCGCCGGTCACGACCAGCGCCTGCAGTGCGGCCCGCCGCGAAACCTCCCGGTGATGATCGAAGCCGATCAGCAGGAAGGAGGTGATCGAGGTCAGTTCCCAGAAGACGAAGAGCGTCAGGAAGCTATCCGAGACGACAAGGCCGAGCATGGAGCCCATGAAAAGAAAGATGAAGGAAAAGAAGCGGCCGAGATCCACATGCCCCTTCAGATAGCCGCCGGCATAGAGGACGATCAGCGTGCCGATGCCGGTGATGAGCAATGCAAAGGTCAGCGACAGGCCGTCAATCAGCCAGGAAAACCTAAGATCAAGGCTCGGCACCCAATCGAAACCGCCAAGCTGCACGCCGCCGGCTGCGACGGCCGGAAGGAAGCGCAAAAAATGCAGAAAGGCGACAGCGGGAAACAGTGCCAGGAGCCACGCCGCATTATGGCCCAAACGCCGAACGACAACCGGCGCGATCAGCGCACCGAGAAAGGGCAGGCATAAAGCCAGGAATGTCAGGCCCGCGGTGGCGGCGGCCATGCTCCCCCCTAACTGAACGTTCATGCAGAATCCGGCAAAGCCGGAACGGTCTTGAAGGGATAGGCGAAAGGACACATCGTCTCAAGCCCCGACAAGGGAAAACCGGACGTAAACCACTGAAATCGATTTTTGCTGCCTGCAACCGTAGAGGTTGCAGGACATAAGGGATCGTCCGAAAGCCCACGATGCCGGTTTGAACGTCGGAGCATTGCAGAATTCCTTGCCATTCCTGCATGGCTCGCAATGAAGTTGTAATGAATTTGCACTAATTTATCGGTATTTTCTGAACCGCTATGGAAATTGCGCTCAAAAAAGCGCTAATCTTGATCGGTTTGCAGATCCTGCCTCCCGGAAACCGCAATGCTCGCCCGCCTGATCGCCATCCTACTCCTCTTCCCGGCCACGGCTCTTGCCGCGGACTGGTGGTCCTATGACAATGTGGGTCTAGGCTACGCGATCGAGCTGCCCTCGGAATTCCACCTTGCCGCCTCTTCCGAGGATACGGATCGGCTGTCGCTGTCGCCGGCAGATCGCTCAGCTTCGCTGCAGGTCTTCGGCACGATGGTTGCCAATGGCGATTTTGCATCGGAAGCGAATGGGCGCGTGGCACTCGCCAGGGACCAAGGCTGGAAAATTTCCTATTCGAAATCGAATTCGCGCGGCATCAGCTTTTCCGGCACCAGGCAGGGGCGCATCGTCTATGTGCGTGGAGTTGCGCTCTGCAACGGTGGCGCCGCCTTCTTCCAAATGGACTATTCGAAGGCGGACATGCAGCGCTACGATGCCATCGTCATGCGCCTCGTGCGCAGCCTGCGCTCGACGAAAAAGTGCACGCCGACGGCGGAGAACGTCAAAAGTTTTCCGGCGACAGGCTGAAGCAGGTCAGCACCGCCGAATAATGTACGGCGGCGGCAGCAACGACGAAGCCATGCCAGATGGCATTCTGGAAGCGCAGCTTTTCCCACACGTGAAAGATCACGCCGAGCGAATAGATGACGCCGCCGATGATGATGAGCAGCATCGAGGCAAACGGGATATGCATGGAAACGGGCTTGGCGACGAGGATGCCGCTCCAGCCCATCGCAAGGTAGAGCAGGATCGCCAGCCGATCGAAGCGTCCCGGAAAAAGAATCTTCAGGATGATCCCGAAGGCCGCAAAGACCCAGACGGCGATCAACACGGCCAAAAGCAGCGGATCTTGGGACCCCCGCTCCAGAAAAGGCGTGTAGGTAGCAGCGATCAGGACATAGATGAAGGAGTGATCGAAGCGGCGGAGAAACCACTTCGTCCGGGAGACCGGCCATAGATTGTAGGTGAAGGACATTCCAAGCGTCAGCACCAGACCGACGCCATAAATCCAGGCGGCGGCAATTTCGCCGTAGGAGCTCCAAACCGTCGCATAGAAGATCAATACTGTGGCACCGATCAGCGCAAGGACCACGCCCACACCATTGACGATGCCGTCTGCGATGATCTCATAGCGATCATAGGCCCAGCGGATGCCTCTGTACTCGGTCATTTCATCCGGTTCCGTTTTCGTTGGAAACCGATCCTTGCACTAGAAGAGGAAGGAGACAACTGCGCCAAACGCCCACATCGATCAATCTTCGTGAACGGCTTGCCACAGGGCTGGATTATCGCTTGTCAATGGAAAGCGAACGCTCAATCCGCAATTTATGGTCTTCTGTGAACAATCGGAATCCGCCATATGGATATGCAAGTACAGCGGACCACGGGATCAAAAAGGCATATCAACCGGCGAACCTTCCTGTCCGCCACCGGCGGCCCTTGCGGCCGACGCCGGTTGCCTTTTCAAGACTCCATCCCAAGTTTGGAACTAACACCATGACCGAAACTGCCCCCTCCTACGCCCTGACCCGTCCCGCCTATGTCGGCCAGTCCCATCTCGTCGTTACCGATCTGCCGCTCGTGTCCCGCTTCTATCAGGATATGCTTGGTCTGAAGGTCATTGAAAAGACTGCAAGCGGCGAAGTTCTGGGCGCCGCCGGTCTTCCCCTTCTGACGCTAACGACCGATCGGGCGGCTGTGCGTGCGCCGACAACGGCCGCCGGTCTGTTCCATACTGCTTTCTTGCTGCCGAGCCGTGTCGAGCTTGCCCGCTGGCTCCGGCATGCCGCCCATGAAAATGTGGTGCTGGAAGGCGCTTCGGACCATATCGTCAGCGAGGCCATCTATCTGTCCGACCCCGAAGGCAACGGCATCGAAATCTACGCCGATCGCCCGCATGAGGAATGGACCTTCCACGATGACGGTACGGTCGAGATGGCGACGCTCCGGCTTGATCTGCAGAAGCTCTACGAAAGCGCGCCGCAGGATCGCTGGGATGGTATGGCCGAAGGGTCGGCCATCGGCCATATCCATCTGCAGGTTGGCGATGTCGCCGAAGCCAATGCCTTCTATCGAGACGTCCTCGGCATGAAGGTCATGGCGGCGCGCTATCCCGGCGCGACCTTCCTTGCGACCGGCGGCTATCACCATCATCTCGGCGCCAATACCTGGAACAGCCGCGGCGCCGGCGTCCGCAGCGAACATATGACCGGTCTTTCCGACTATACGTTGCGCTTCAACGACAAGGCAGCCTTGGATAAGGCCGTCGCCGCCCTGGAGCAGCACGAAATCAGGACGGAGAAGCGCGACGGCGGCGTATCGCTGCGCGACCCATGGGGTATCGGACTTAATCTCATCGCTTGACTTTTCCGACCCAACCGCCATTCGACAAGCCCGTTGCGGAACCGCGGCGGGCTTTTTCGCGTTGAAGTGGTGAGGCAATCCTGCCTTCGGGGAACTTTCCGGGGATGGAATTCGACAAAATCGCCGCCGGCCGATCGGATGCAGCAACCGCGTCGCAGGATGCCGGCCAGGGGATCGATCGCAAAGCATCTCGTGCACAAGACGACGAAACGGAAATTTTCGGTCTCTCAGACCAGCGAGGACGCGACAAGCTCGACATTGCTGCCTCCTGGGCGACGATCGGCATCTTCCTGATGCTGGCCTTCACCGCCGTTTACATGATGTCGCTGATCCTCATTCCGGTGACGCTTGCCGTCGTCGTCGGGATGATTCTCGGCTTGGCGGCCGAAAAGCTCAGCAAGCTCGGCATTCCCCGCGTTCTGAATGCCATCATTCTTTCATCCAGCGTTGCGCTTGTGATCTTTCTCATCATCAATGCGCTCGCCGGACCGGTCGCCAAGCTCGCACAGCAGGCGCCCGATTTCTTCCAGCGCACATCCGACCGGCTGATGCCCTATCTCGACCGGTTTCCATGGCTGCACATTTCATCCACAACCTTTCAAGGCAGCTCGATGTCGATCAACACTCTGCTGGAGAACAGCGGCAACGTGCTGCATGTCGTCTCCACCAGTCTGACACCTGCCATCGTGCAGATCCTGATCTTCTTTGCGGCCCTGCTTCTATTCCTTGCCGGGAGGGTAAGCCTGCGCAAGACGATCATCATGACCTTTTCCAGCAGGACGTCTCGACTGAATGCCATCCGCATCATCAATTCCGTAGAGCGAGTGCTGGGGTTTTATTTCGCCACTGCTTCGCTGATTTATGCCGGGATCGGCCTCGCGATGATCTTTATCGCCTATGTCGGCGGCATGAGCGTGCCAGTGCTATGGGGCGCTTTCGCCTTCGTATCCAGCTTCATCCCATTCCTCGGCGTCACGACCATGACGATCGCGCTTGCGATCGCCGGCATTATCACGCATTCGGACATCATTTTCGGCCTCGCGCCGGCTGTCGCCTTCTTCGCAGTGCACCTGACCGTGGAAAACCTCGTCTTTCCAGCGATCATGGGTCGCCAATGGGAGCTCAATCCCTTCGTCGTCTTTTTAGCCATCATCTTCTGGACATGGATGTGGGGCGCGGTCGGCGCCATGCTGGCGCTGCCGCTGTCGCTGATCGTCATGACTGTCATCGACGAACTTTTCATCGAGGAAAAAACGCAGCCGCAATTGCCGGGCTAGAGCGGTTCAGTTTTTCACCGAATCTCCGAACCGCTCTATCTTTTTGTTTTCACACAATTTCGGACGGAAAACCGCTTGTCTTATGACTTTGTCTCGTTTTAGGCGACAATGGATTGCCGCCTGTGGGCCTGAACACCCACAGGCGGC
>NZ_JAQJCG010000071.1:0-443 GCF_030182565.1 Rhizobium centroccidentale
GTGTAGTCGTCATACCGCGAATACATTCGCTTGCATGAGAATACCTCCTGTCAGGGCAAGCCCCGACACCCCAAACGTGCAAAATGGAGAATCATTGCGATGACTAAAAATAAGCGTAGCGGTTCAGAAGTACGGCAGAGGACTAAGGTTATCACCCTTAGAGTAAATAACAGAATCGCAAACGAAATCAGACGGCGAGCGAAGAGCGAAGGGCTGACTATTTCAGAATATATAAGGACAACAAGCTTAAATAATGAAATAAAACAGCGCGTTCCTTCCAGATATTTAGATGAATTAATCCAACTTGGTCGGATGCAGAAGAAATTATTTGATAAAGGGAAGAGACCGAAGGACAAAGAGTATCTGGATGTGATGCATAAAATAATTTCACTTTGTGCTGAAATGAAAGAAGTAACACAGCGAATTTCTGATATATATAAAAA
>NZ_JAQJCG010000072.1:0-383 GCF_030182565.1 Rhizobium centroccidentale
ATTCTAATATACTTCATATACATACTAAGATCGCGTGATTTTATGGTGTATTTTTGCATCTTTGACCGATTTATGACGATAATTACTTTATAACTTCAAATTATTCTATTCCGATGCATCAAAAGCCCCGCTAGCGTGCCAGCACGAAAGTCTTCCGGGCTTTCGGTAAGAGGGAACCCCGAATTGATGAACGTGGCGGAAAACCTCCGGCTGCGTTCCGATCCGGCAAATCGATTGGAGAAAAAATGAATATCAAGAGCCTTCTTCTCGGCTCCGCTGCTGCTCTGGCAGCAGTTTCTGGCGCTCAGGCAGCCGACGCTATCGTTGCTGCCGAGCCGGAACCGCTCGAATACGTCCGCATCTGCGACGCATATGGCGCTGGC
>NZ_JAQJCG010000073.1:0-374 GCF_030182565.1 Rhizobium centroccidentale
CATTTAATAATAATGTGTCTCAACTGATTGAGTCATGTTTAATTTCTAGAATAGCCAGAAATGAATTTTTGGTTAATAAAAAATACGCAGTTAAAGTTGATTGGGCGAAAGTACAAAAGATAGTATGGACAACAACTTACAGTAATGAAGGGATTGATTCAACAGTGACGATAGCCCCGAAAAAAACGGATTAATTTCTTATGATTGTAAAAGATTTCGATAAAACAAAATGTCGCTAATTCTATTATAGGTCTTTAAATTTTTATGAAGACCTATGTTCTGCTCAATTAAATAAGTTGGAACCTGGGTATTTATTTTTATGTATTTTTTTTATTGCTTTTATTTCTTCTTTTATTAAATCCATTTTTTTATAT
>NZ_JAQJCG010000074.1:0-344 GCF_030182565.1 Rhizobium centroccidentale
ATGAAGGTGCTGCTGATGGTGTCGCGCTTCGGCCATTGCCTCAACGACCTGCTCTACCGCTGGAAGATCGGTGCATTGCCGATCGACATCGTCGGCGTCATCTCCAACCATTTCGATTACCAGAAAGTCGTCGTCAATCATGATATCCCCTTCCACCATATTCCGGTGACCAAGGCCAACAAGCCGGAGGCGGAAGCCCGGATCATGGACGTGGTCGAGCAGACCGGCACCGAACTGATCGTGCTGGCGCGCTACATGCAGATCCTGTCGGATTCCATGTGCCAGAAGATGTCGGGCCGCATCATCAACATCCACCATTCCTTCCTGCCGTCCTTCAAGGGGGC
>NZ_JAQJCG010000075.1:0-328 GCF_030182565.1 Rhizobium centroccidentale
CACAAATTCCTGTTGTTTTTCATGGTGTTACAAAAATGTCAGAATTTTTACAGCTGGAGTGTTGACTACTTCATTGGGTAGGGTCTATAAGCCCGATCACTGACGAGGGCGGCGGCGCTGCTGGCGACGAAGTCTCTCGCTCTGGTGTTTCCTAGATTGGCTGCGATGCTGATTGTTGGTTCTGGGCTGGGCCTGGGATTGAAGGGGATGCTGTTTTTGACTGGTTTTTCTGGTCTGTTATTTGACAATTGAAGATGAGAAGAAAGAGAAACGTGGGCGGCGGAGCTTCGCGGGACCTGGAGAGATCTGGGTTCTGGAAAGAGACTTC
>NZ_JAQJCG010000076.1:0-305 GCF_030182565.1 Rhizobium centroccidentale
ACTGGATATAGCTTTGAAGGTGCTTGTCGTTCACATTCGCAAATCGCTGCACGTTGTACTGATCGGCCAGATGCCTTGCAAAACGATCAACGGCCTCCTTGTAACGCTCTCGCGTTTTAATCGATCCTTGATTCACGTGTTTACTTACCTTAGTGACCTGCTGCATCAAGTTTTGATACGTTCCCTGATTCCGTACACCAGGAGGAACCTTTACCTTTTTCCCCATTATGCTCGCCTCTTCTCGGCATACCGAAGTAACAGCTCTTGAAATATCTCCAGCTCGTCACCAGGTGTATCTTCCCACC
>NZ_JAQJCG010000077.1:0-276 GCF_030182565.1 Rhizobium centroccidentale
GAGGGCTGCAACATCGTCGACTCCAGCCAGTTCGACGATCTCGACACCGGCATGTTCTTCATGCGCGTCTCCTTCATCTCGGAAGAAGGTGTGGGCCAGGCAGCGCTCGTCGAAGGCTTCAAGCCGATCGCCGAGAAGTTCGCCATGGACGTCGAGTTCCACGATGCCAAGAAGCGCATGAAGGTGCTGCTGATGGTGTCGCGCTTCGGCCATTGCCTCAACGACCTGCTCTACCGCTGGAAGATCGGTGCATTGCCGATCGACATCGTCGGCGTC
>NZ_JAQJCG010000009.1:0-230792 GCF_030182565.1 Rhizobium centroccidentale
ATCGTGTTCCAAGCCGCGTATGCCGACGCCTGCGATACGCTTCCCATCCGAGGAAATACAGCAAATTCAAGCAGAAAGCCTACCCGCGCACAGGTCTCGAGTGACTTTCTTCATGGCTTGTGGAAGCGCGTTCCCGACCGCCGTCTTCGGCACCAGAAAAGCGATGCTATATAGCTAAGCGCTCGCGGCAGAAAATGTCGAGCTGCGAAAGGCGGATGGTTTCGCTCACCGCCGACGTGCTGCCGACGAATTCGTCGATCAGGAACGCCACGTAACCGCCAGTCATCTTGATGATGGCGATTTCACAGCTTCTTGAGGGCTTGTTGCCCATCTTCGTCGCCAGATCGTAGACCGGCACCAATTCGCCACGATATGAGGTATGACCGAGCGCGCGGCGCGTATCGTCACTATTGCGAAGCGGGCGCCAATTATCTGCCCGAGCGACAATCGTGCCGTCGATGAACGTGCATAAGGTGTCGTGCACGCGGACCGCCGTCGCTGCACGGCGCCGAAGAAATGCTGATAGAGGCATTGAGCACTTTGTCCCCTCTGGGACTCCCCGTTCAAAAGTGCAATCGTCTGAGGCGAAACCCATTCTAGGATGCCTCGGCACTGTCATGGTGCCGCCGAACCTTGTTCAGCCAGACACGTCGATAATAGAGCTGTCGTCTTGATGACCGCTTTTAGGTTTGTCTAAAATTCTAACGAACGTATGTTTTTCGGCCGAGCATCGGGCTGAAAGGATGATGAAAATCCGGGAATTGAAACAACCGGCGTTTAGCTGTGCCTGCCGCGTCGAAAGGGCCGGACGAGAAATTCGGTCAAGTTTTGGGGCTCTCGAACATTGGGCAGTCCGACATCGGGCCATTCCGTGGCCTTCGGATAATAGGCGGTTCCGAACAGAATGTCCCAGATTGCCGAGCCGCTGCCGAAGTTCTTGTTGAAGTGCTGTCGCTCGACCGAATGGTGAATGCGGTGAAAGCGGTTGTCGGGAAAGACGTAACGAACCCAGCCCAAGTTCAGCCGCGTCGAGCTATGCTCGAAATAGCCTTGCCAGCGTACGAAGAACACCCAGATCCAGGGAACATAGTCCTGTTCGAAATCGAAGAGCAGCGAGACGGGAATGATCAGGAACGGAATCCTGAAGATCTCCTCGCTGAAATGGTGGTTGCTGTTGAAGGCGCTCATTTCCTCGAGCGAATGATGCTCGGCATGGAAGCGCCAGAAGAAGCTGTTGCTATGCTGTAGCCTGTGGAACCAATAGTAGAAGAACTCGCTGACCTGCAGAACGAGAAAGGAAGCAGTTATGGCACCCAGCAGATGCAGTGGCCATGCATTCGTAAATTTCGAGAGGAACGTCAGGTCGATCGCAAACAGCGGCTTTATGCCGATGGCCGCCCAAAACCAGTAGAAGAGTGTCAGGCTTGCCTTGGTTATGAGGATGTTCGTCACGCAGAAGATGGCGCCGCGAAGTCTCGATACATAGGTATAGCGAGACTTCGGAAAGATGATCTCTGCGGCGAGCAACAGGAACGCGACCGGAAGAATGCGATCGGTATACTCCTCCATGAAATCAAGCAATTGAAGCAAATTTTCCATTGTCAATTTGCTGTCCACGGAACGAGGGAGGAGGCGGTACCCCTCCCTTACCCGGGAACGGCGGTCGCTTCAACGTGATGATTAAAAACTGGTTAAAGGCATGCCGATCGGGTTGGAGAGACGTTAAACACGTTCCGGATCGTGCTCGATCGCGATTCAGCTTATGGCGCGGCTGTGGACTTGGAGGACGTACGCGACCTGTCGCGCCATTCGAGCGGCGTCGTATCGGTGACGCGCCGGAACTCGCGATTGAAGTTCGACTTGGTCTGAAAGCCGACATCGAACATGATTTCCGTCACCGGCTTCCCGGTTTCGGCCAGCAGCGTGCAAGCCTCAGCGATCCGGTACTCGTTGACATATTGCGAGACGTTCTTGCCGGACGCGCGGTTGATGGCTGCGGAAATCTGCCGGGCGGGAATCGCAAGCTTGCGCGCCAGCCGGTCGAGATTGAGATCGACATCGCGATAGGCGTGCCTTTCCTTCATCAGTGTCTGTACGGCATCGAGCGTCTGGGTGTCCTGTAGGATTTCAGGCGGCTGGACAGCTCCTCCCGTGTCGATAGGCGCGTGGCTGCGGCTGGCTGCAGCGGCGGCGATGGCCAGGATGGCCAGTCCCACGAGATTTCCGAAGGTGATAACCTTCAATGCATATTCACCGCCGGCCCAGGCAAAGTCCAGCCAGATGAAGGTATCAACCATCGCCGATAAAAGAAGAGCGCCGGCGGCAAAGAGGACTGCCCGATAGGTCGGGCCGGCATTTTCGAATGGCGCGAAGCGAAGCGCGTCCGTGCCCGAGCGCATGAGAAGCAGGATCGCCGCGGCATAGCCGACGTCGATCAGTACGATGGCGATATCGATCGGGTCGCGCCACATCGCGATCAGCACGATAATGAGCCCGGCCGGCAGCGCATGCAGACAGACCTGCTGAAGCGAGGAAAGCGAGCTTTTGCGCACCAGTCTGGAGACGCCGAGGTAGGCAAGGGGCGGCACCATCGCGGCTGCCACCGGCATGACATACATGGCGGGCTGAACGGCATAGCCCCACCGCAGACCGGAAAGCGTGGACTGAAACGCACTGAGAAGGATCAGTGCCTGGAAAGGCAAATTGGGTGGTGCCTCATCGTCGCGAGCTTTGACGGCTGCAAAGAGAGTGACGAGCAAAATGGCGACGACAAATGGAAATGGAATGAAGAGCATTGATCGGTTCGTGAAGGATTGGCAGCGCTTTTCCAGCCGATCATGCCGAAAGATAACCCGCACGGCGACCTCAATCATGTTTGAGGTCATCAAAATGCTGGGGAGGGGCGCCGGTCGGAACGAAGGCGGTCAATTTCGGTCGATCCCTCTACCCTATCCTGTTCGCTTCAAACCTCCGTGACTTCCTTTCTCAGATGCCGTGCGCAGAGGAGCGAAACAACATAGGTGCGTTCAAAAATGGACGCAGACAGGCGGATCGATTCTCCTTAGCGTTGGCGTCAATCGTGCATTCGGCGCCCTGGTCGATAATGGCTGGTCCCCGTAGCACGATCCGGCAGAATCCGCCTGCGCATGCCCGGTCGCGGCGCAGATGCATTGCCCTTAAGGCCGCGCGCAAGAAATCCTGAGCGGACCCTGGCGTCATAGCCAGCAGGATGATCTGAAACGCTGCGGCTGATGGCCCATCCAATGCGGCTATGTCGGCATTGAAGCCATAGCGACTGCAGCTCGATTCTCTCGGGCCGCGTACCCCTTATGCTGTTCGACTTCATGGCGTCGGAGTCCTTGCGTCAGTCTCTCGACCTATATGGGATTCCTCTTCGAGCGCAGCTTCGCCGCCCGAGGTCTCAGCCAAAGCGGCGGCGGCAAGGTACGGACGACGAGCCCGCATATCATTCAACGAGAAAAAGCAATCACTATGAGATTTTAATTTCTTCGCGCATTGCGCCGAATGGAACGGCTATGCATGTCGAGCCATTTTTGCGTGACAGCCAGTTGTCGAGATTGGAGCGCGAAGATGTATTTCGAATTGAAGGATACCACGGCTGATCTTCTGGCCAAGTGTCGCCGTCACGAAGAGCTTTGCGATCTTCCGCTCGATCTGATCGCCTCGGAAGATGAGGCCTATGACATCCAGGCCGCGGCGCAGGATGCAATCGGCTTTGAGCGCAAGGGCTATGCGATCGTCGGCACGAACGATCTGTCGTGCCGGATGCTCGGTCTCAAGGGGCCGATCTATTCCGAAATCCCGTCCGCGGCCCTGCAAAAGAGGGCGCAAAGCTTCCGTCTGCCGCCGGGAACCATCGGAATACAAAGTGAGTTCGTTTTCACGATGCTGAGGCCATTTCCGGACGAAGGCGAGCAAATCTCCGTCGATAGCGTGGCAGAGGCGATCATGAGCTGCCGCCCTGCAATCGGGGTCGTCGGCCGCCGGACGCGGCAAGCGTTTGCCGGCGCAAACGCTGCGATTGCGGATTTCGGCCTGCATGTCGCGACGCTCTGCGGCGACCATGCCGCAAATGTGGACATCGGCGCTCTTTCGAGAATCGAGGTTACGGCGTTTCTGTTTCGGCAGACCATGGTGTCCGGCAGCTCGTCGGCGGTCATGGGCAATCCGCTGAACGCGGTTGCGTGGCTTGCCGCGGCGCTTGCTGCAAAGGGCAGGCGGCTCGAGCCCAGCGATATCGTGGCGACCGGCTCCTGCACTGCGGTCCTCCAGGTCCGCGCCGGCCAACATCTGGCCGTCGACTTCGGGCCGCTCGGCCAGGTCGAATGCGTCTTCAATTAAAATGAATCAACAGCCGAAAGGACAGATAATGTGGCCGCAGCGAAAGCCATTCGTGGTCGAAATCAAGAAAAACAGGCGCACCCGCTCAAAATCCTCTCTTGAGCAAGCAAAGCGTGAGAGCATGAGCGCGCAGAAAGGTGCTGTGGCGAGCGCGGGCCTGATCCCTCAGCGTGGAGATCGGGGCTGATGGTCCGTCGGAACATTCCTCACGAATATTTCCTGCTATCCGCTACAAGGGAGGAAGGCCCTGTTGTCGGCTATGTCAACGGCAAACCGATTTCTGCTGCCGTCGTGGACAGAAACGGCAGCCGCTATCGGTTCGTCGGCGTTGCCATGCGGGATCGCCAGGGCAGGCTCGATGTCCTGGCGCTCAGGCAGGGAGAATGGATCGTCGCGCCAGATCTGATCTATGAGGCGGCAGCCTGATGCCGAGCCTCACAGGCGTTCCATAGCATCAGCTCCCGGTCGAATATCTCAGCCTCTTCGGCGACTTCCATCTGGTGTTTGATCTCGATCAGAATGCCGTGGATATGATCTCAGGCGATCATATAGCCGCCATCGATCGGCATGGAGATGCCGTTCACCATGGCCGCCGCGTCGGAAAGCAAGAACAGGATCACTTCCGCAACCTCCGCCGGTTCGACAAAGCGGCCGGCCGGAATGCGATCGCGCATGGGTGCTGCCTTTTCGGGATCGCTCCATGCCTTGACCGCCATCGGTGTCAGCGTCACCGTCGGGTGCACGCCGTTGACGCGAATACCCTTGGGAGCCAGCTCCCGGGCCATCACGCGCGTCAGGCCGTCCAGGCCGCCCTTCGATGCGCAATAGGACGCATGATCCGGTATGCCGATAAAGGCGGCAATGGAGGAGACATTGACGATTGCGCCGGGAAGGCCTTTGCCGATCAATGAGCGAGCGAATTCCTGGGCCACGATCATCGGCGCGCGGGTGTTGACCGCATGCAGGTGGTCGAAGGCTTCGACCGTGGTCTCAAGGAACGGCTGCAGCTCGGTCGTGCCTGCGCAGTTGACAAGATAATCTGCCGGAAGCGAAGCGATTGCTGCCTCCCGTGTTCTATCGGCGTCGGCAAGATCGACCTGAATGGCTTCGCAGCCCAGCTGATCATGCAAGGAAGCGACGTCCGCTGCGCTTCTGGTCAGTGCCACGACATGCGCACCGCGTTTTACCAGCATTTCCGCCGTCACTCGGCCGATGCCCTTGCCAGCGCCGGTGACGATCACTCTCTTGCCTTCGAAACTCATCGGAACTTCCTCTTTCGATCTCCTGCCTGTTTCCCAATCGAAGAGGCGAATGCGGCGGGGGTCAATATGAAAATGCAGCGTTCTATCCGAAGCGAACCGAATTTCTCCGCGAGCGAAGGCATCCGCAAACAGCACAAGCCGCTGAATTTCACGGTGTCTGTTTCGGCGATCCATAATTGCCGCGTCGAAGGGTCGCGCTCGCAAGCCGCTGGAATCGTGCTTGAATTCATCGCGAATGCTGAAAGTGTGACGAAGAGAAGAATGCTTCTGGTCGAACGTTCAACGCAGCATATATGTTTCGCCAGCGTCTCTTTTTGCTGGAAAACAATCAGTCTTGCGGTGAGGGTGGAGCGCAGCGACAGGCCGCCGCAGGCTGAGAACAACAGAGATCGAAAGCAGGATTGCAATGAGTTCAGCACTGGCACCCGACCAGCTTGGCCCAACGGTCTGCGTCGGGGAAATCCTCGTGGAAATCGTTGCCACGACGGTCGGCAACGGTTTCATGGATGCACAGCCGCTCGTCGGACCGTTTGCCAGCGGCGCGCCGGCGATCTTCATTTCCCAGTGCGGGCGGCTTGGCGGCAGCGCGGCGATGATCGGCGCTGTCGGCACCGATGATTTCGGCCGGGTGAATCTCGAAAGGCTCAAGGGCGACGGCGTCGATATCTCGGCAATATCCATCGACCCGGACTATCCGACCGGCAGCGCCTTCGTTCGCTACCGCAAGGACGGTTCCCGCGACTTCGTTTATAATATCGCGACGTCCGCGGCTGCTCGCTTTGGCTGGAGCGAAGGCGTCCGCAATCTCATCGGCCGTGCCGGACACCTGCATGTGATGGGCTCGGCGCTATCCGTTCCGAGCGCGTGTGAGGTGATCGACAAGGCAGTCGATATCGTCAAGGCCCGCGGCGGCACGCTTTCCGTCGATCCGAACATTCGCAAGGAACTCAAGCTCGACGAGGCGACCGAACGGCGGTTTGCCCGGCTCGTGGCCAAAGCCGATTTGCTGTTGCCCTCTGGGGAGGAGCTTGAACGTGCAGCCGGCGTCGAGGGCGAAACCAATGCGATCCGCCGCCTGTTTGAAATCGGAGTCAAGGAAATCGTACTGAAACGCGGAGTTAATGGCGCGACTTATTACAGCAGGGTAGGCGAGCGCATCGATGCGCCGGCCTTCATCGTCAGGGAAATCGATCCGACCGGCGCCGGAGATTGCTTCGGCGGTGCCTATCTCACCTGTCGTCGTCTGGGCATGTCGGCGGCAGACGCCCTGACCTATGCGGCTGCGGCAGGCGCGCGCAATGTCACCGTTGTCGGCCCGATGGAGGGGGCCGGCACCCGAGAGCAACTCGACGCGTTCATCGCAGCCACGAAAAGGCGTTCCTGACGCAGATCCGTTTCGGCGAAGAGGTGGTGGTTGGAGGTCAGGCTGTTCGATGATGATCGCTCCATAGGCGCGATGGACCTGATCGCACTGTGGATGTCGCAGACTATCTCGAGCTTTGCCAATGATTGCCCGGTCTGCAGTGCCGGCAAATGATAGCTGTTTTGATCTAAGGAGGAGAAGACGATGGACGAATTGAAGGGGAAAATTGCCGCAGTGACCGGTGCGGCGTCAGGGATCGGGCTGGCCTCGACGGAAGCCATGATTGCGGCGGGGGCAAAGGTCATCCTCGTCGATCGCGATGAGAGCGCATTGGCATCGGTATGCGAGCGCCTGGGCGAACTTGCCATTCCGCTTGTCGTCGATCTGCTCGATGCGGAGCAGTGCGCCGGGCTGCTGGAGGGCATCCTTGCCAAAGTCGATCATCTCGACATCTTTCATGCGAATGCCGGCACCTATATTGGCGGTGACCTGGTGGAAGCCAATCTCGATGCCATAGACAGGATGCTCAACCTCAACGTCAATGTCGTCATCAAGAATGTCCGCACCGTCGCGCCGCACATGATCGAGCGCGGGACGGGTGACATCATCGTCACGAGTTCGGTCGCCGGGCATTCGGCAATCCCTTGGGAGCCTGTCTATTCGCCCTCGAAATGGGCAATGACCAGCTTCGTCCAGGCCATGCGGCGCCAGCTTCTGAAGAGCGGTGTTCGGGTCGGCTCTGTCTCTCCGGGCCCGGTCATCAGCGCCTTGCTCGCCGATTGGCCCGAGGAAAATCTGCGCAAGGCCAAGGAAGCCGGCGCCTTGATCGAGCCCAAGGAAGTCGCCGATGCCATCATGTTCATGCTGACACGTCCGCGCAACGTGACGATCCGCGACGTCGTGGTTCTGCCGAGCGCCTTCGATATCTGAGGAGCAAAGCCATGGGCTATCAGAAGAAATTCCGGCTGGATGGCGAGCGGGCTGTGGTTACGGGCGGCGGCCGCGCCATCGGTCTTTGCTGCGTAGAGGCCCTGGCTGAAGCTGGCGCTGCAGTCGTCGTCATCGAGCGTGACGAGGCCGATGCGCGGGGAGCTCTCGCCTTGCGGGACAAGGGTTACGACATCGATCTGCGGATCGGCGACGTCACGGACTCCGCGCGAATGGAAGCGATCGCGACGGATCTTGCCGATGGTGGCCGTGCCGCGACGATCCTGGTGAACAATGCCGGGATCGGCCAGAGCGGCGTACCCTCGCAGGATGTCAGCGACGCCGATTGGCTGCGAATGATGGATGTCAATGTCAATGGCGTGTTCTGGTGCTCGCGCGCCTTTGGTCGTCACATGATTACTCGGAAACGCGGCGCCGTCGTCAATCTCGGCTCGATGTCCGGCATCATCTGCAACAGGCCGCAACCGCAGACGCCATACAACGTTTCCAAGGCGGCGGTCCATCATCTCACGCGGTCGATGGCGGCGGAATGGGCAGAGCATGGCGTCCGGGTGAATGCCGTCGCTCCGACCTATATCGAGACGCCTATGGTGATGGCGGTCGAGGCCAATCGTCAACGCATTCCGACCTGGCTTGCCGATACGCCGATGGGGCGGATGGGAACGCCAGAGGAAGTCGCCAGCGCGGTTCTCTTCCTTGCATCGGACGCTGCGAGCCTGATGACGGGCGCGATCGTCAACGTGGATGCCGGCTTCACCTGCTGGTAGGCCTGCCCCGCGTCGGAGCGCATTCCCTCCGCGTAAAGCCGGTCGGCGGAACCCATGCTACACCGCTTGCATTCGGCTGTGGCGTACCCTTTTGCCGCCGGCAGAGGTCTCACATTCCGGGAGCCGGCTGACTATATATAGCCGGAGCGGTGATCCTGGCGAGGGGCGAGCATCCTCGTAGTCGCGTTTGAGCTTACTCAACCTTGATGTCGCAAATGATCTGGATATTTTACCAGATTAAGTAGTACGCTTTCGATGCCCATACCGGTACGGGATTCGTCGCTGCCCTCGGGCCAGGGGGATCACCGTCAAGGAAACGATAAGCAGGTAGTTGTCATGTTCCTAGAAGCAGCCCTTTCTCGCTTGATCAAAATCGGAACGCTTACGGTCACTTTTCCGGACGGTTCCATGCGCAGTTTCGGTACGGGATCGGAACCGCGCGCAGCGATGAAAATCAATACCGCCCGTGCAAAACGCCGTCTGCTCCTCAATCCGGCCCTGGCGCTGGGTGAAGGCTACATGGACGGCGAAGTCGAGCCGGGATCCGGCGATCTCTATGAAATGGTGGACCTGCTTGCCCTCAACTTGATGGAAGGGGGGAGCCATCCTTTTGAGAAGCTGATGGAAAAGATCCGCTGGCTGCGGCGAAATCTCGATCAATTGAATTTTGCCGGTCGCTCGAAGCGCAATGTCGCGCATCATTACGATCTCGACGCACGGCTCTATTCGCTGATGCTGGATGAGGACCGGCAATATTCCTGCGCCTATTTTCCCGTCGGTGACGAAACGCTCGAGGAAGCTCAGCTCAAGAAGAAGCGGCATATCGCATCGAAACTCATGCTCGATCGCCCGGGCCTCGAGGTTCTGGACATCGGCTGCGGATGGGGCGGCATGGCGCTCTATCTCGCCAGGGAATTCGGTGCTCGGGTGACGGGTCTTACGCTTTCCGAGGAGCAATTGCTGGCTGCACGAGCCCGCGCGAAGGACGCAGGGCTGGAGCATATGGTCACGTTCGAGTTGCTGGATTATCGCTCCTGGACGCGTCCGGTCGACCGCGTCGTCTCGGTCGGCATGTTCGAGCATGTGGGCATCAACCACTACAAGACCTTCTTCGACAAGATCCGCTCCGTGCTCAAGGAGGATGGCGTCGCACTGATCCACGCAATCGGTCGGGCCGATGGTCCAGGCAGCACGAATCCGTGGATTGCGAAATATATTTTCCCCGGCGGCTATTCCCCGGCGGTCTCCGAAGTCCTGTCCGTGGTCGAGAAATCTGGTCTCTGGACGACCGACATCGAGATCCTGCGGCTGCATTATGCCAAGACGCTCGAGCAGTGGCGCGACCGCTTCATGAAGAACAGAAACACCTTGGCCAAGCTCTATGACGAGCGGTTCTGTCGGATGTTTGAATTCTACCTCGTCGGATCCGAACTTGCCTTCCGTCGCATGGGTCACATGAACTGGCAATTGCAGCTGACGAAGAACGTTTCCGCCCTACCATTGGCCCGTGACTACATGGTCGATATCGAGCGGGCGCGGGCTGTCATTGCCGAGCAGGGGAAGGCGGGGCCGATCGAAGCCGCGAGCGCGCGGGCAAGGCGAGATCTGACCTTGCATGACGAGCGCAAATCCCGCCAGCAAAATCAATCTGGAGCCGAGTCTTCGTGCAACCTTTAGAAACCGCTTGCAGCCCGGCATGAGGATTTGGCTGGACATGGGACACAATGTCTTGCCCGGCCATTCCTTCAGTAGCTAGCCGATACATATAGGCGCGTTGTGGCGAGCAGGCGTCGCGCCTGCAATTAGGGCGTTTGCGCGTCGGTATGGCTGCAAACGCCCGATATACTCGCGCAAATGCAACATCCCTGTGGCTTATGGCCCACACTCGTCGATTGAGTTTGTATGGTGATGGTATTGGCGAACTTGTCATCATAGGTCTCGAGTGGCTATGAGGTCATCACCACTTGATGATGAGACATGTCGCCTCTTTCGGCCTCATCCGTCGAAGAAGCGATATCAATATACGGGGTTTGTTAGGACAGGAATGCGCTCAACCAAGAATGAAAAGACTCTTTCCCGGCGGGCTTTCATGCTGGGGTCTATCTCTGCGACGGCAGCGCTTGCGGGCTGTGCTACCACGGCCTCCGTTCCAACTCCCATTGCAGCTCCCGTTCGTATGCCGCCCGTCGTTCCTGTGGCGTCAGAACCTCAGAGCGTCACTACGCCCGATCTCGAACTCGAAGCACGCTATGCCTCCGTGGTCGATGGCGGTCATGTCATTCCGGCAGTTCCCTATCGCAAGCTGGACCCCAAATTCTATCGTCAGCGCGTTCCCGATCCGACCGGCGAGGCGCCCGGTACAGTCGTCGTGGATACGGCATCAAGATTTCTCTATGTCGTGGAGCGCGGCGGCACGGCCATGCGCTATGGCGTCGGCATCGGCCGCGACGGCTTCGCATGGCAGGGCGAAGGGATCATTCATTGGCGGCAGCATTGGCCGCGCTGGAAGCCGCCGGGCGACATGATCGCCCGCAAACCGGAACTCGCGAAATATTCCGTCGCCAATGGCGGTATGGACCCGGGCATCAAGAACCCGCTCGGTGCCCGCGCGCTCTATATCTTCCAGAATGGCAAGGACACGCTCTACCGCCTGCATGGTTCACCGGAATGGCGCTCGATCGGCAAGGCAGCGTCGTCTGGCTGCGTTCGACTAATCAATCAGGACGTCATCGACCTCTACGAACGCATTCCATACCACGCGCGTATCGTTGTTCATCAGACGCCGCTTCAAAGCAAGGCGATTTCTGCCTGAGTCAAATCGGCTCCCTTGGAAAGGGGAGCCGATGCTTCGGCGCAATGGAGTGCCGTATTACGGAAGACGGCTGCGCTGCTGACTTTGACGCTGGGCCTCCTGAGCAGCCTTGAGCTGCGCCTTCGTATACATCAGCGCATGTTCGGCGAGATCGCGGCCATCGTCCCAGAGGTTGCGCCAGATGCCGAGAATGCCTTCGAGCGGCTGGCCGACGACGCGCGAGGAGAAGGATTCGAACGTAATGGGTCCTTTATAGCCGGAACGGACGAGAGCCCTGAAGACGCCGGTAAGATCGATCGTGCCCGAGCCCATATAGCCGCGGTGGGAATCGCCGGTGTGGAAATATCCAAGGTAGTCGCCGGTTTCGAGAATGGCGGCCTGAATATCGGATTCCTCGATATTCATGTGATAGACATCGAGATGCACCTTCACGTTCGGCATGCCGATGCGTTTGCACATCTCCACGGCCTGGGCGGCCGTGTTCAGCACGTTGGATTCATAGCGGTTGACCACCTCCAGCACTAGCGTGATGTTGCTTTTCGCTGCCGTTTCGGCCACCTGGCGCAGGATGTCGACCGATTGCGCGACGCCGGCAGCCGTCGTCGGCTCGGTATATTTGCCGAAAGCCGAATGCAGGATGCCGCCGATATAGTCGCCGCCACAATCGCGGCAGACGGCGATCGCCTGTTCCAGCTTTTCCTTACCGCGCCGGCCCTTCTCCTTGTCCCCGCTTGAGATGTCGGTTTCAAAATCGAGACCAAGCGAGAAGTTGATGCCGATGCCGCTCTTCTCCAGCTGCCGGCGGGTGAATTCCGGATCGATCAGGCTTGGATCGAGCGCCGGAGCCTCGATGAAATCGTAACCCACCTCGGCGCTTTTTGCGATTGCGCGGGCGCATTCGTCGCGGCTCCAGCCGGCCTCCCATACCAGCGCGTGAACTCCTAGTTTGTTCATGCTCGTCCTCCCGATTTCGTGGATGCAAAAAATATTTGCTGCAATGCGAAAGACATGAATCGTTTTATACTTGGAAACGCTCACGTTGACACTGCATCTATGCTGGTATAGCTTACAATAAAACGTTTCACCAGAATTTTCGTAGTATCAATCTAAGATTGTTGAAGGGAGGGCAGAATGTCGAAGTCACGAACCCCTTCCATCAAGATGGTGGCCGACAGGGCAGGCGTCTCGGTGGCAACCGTTTCGAATGTCCTCAATGGCAAGCCCACGGTCTCTCCGGATTTCGCCAGGCGCGTGAACGACGCGGTGCGTGAGCTCGGCTATGTCGTCGATCTCGGCGCATCGCGGCTGCGCTCTCGCAAGGCGCAGCTTGCCGGCGTCGTCGTGCCGGATCTGACCAATCCGATGTTTGCCTCTTTCGTTTCCACGCTGGAGCATCTGGCGCGTCTCGACGATTACGATCTGGTGGTCGTCTCCGCGCGCAACAATGCCGAGGAGGAGGCCGATCGGCTGCGCAAGATCCGCTCCTGGCGGCCGGCCGGCCTGATCGTCATTCCCTGCGATGGCGCCATTGCCGAGCGCTTGCCGAATGGCTTCTTCGCGCCGGTCGTGCTTGCCGACCGCATACCGGATGCTGCGGGCTTCGATCTGATCGCGGTCGACAACAGCGCAGCCGCCGGCGCGATCGCCGCCCATCTCGACAAGCAAGGTTATGGTGATTGCCTGGTCCTTGGCAGCAGTCTTTCGATCACCAATGTTCGCGAACGCTGGGAAGGCGTGCGAGCTGCGGCCGGCCGTATGCATGTCGAAATGCTGGAAATTGGCATAGACGATGTCAATGGCGCGCAGCGCCTCGAGGAGCGGTTGCGTCGGCGCCCTTTGCCTGGCGCGTTGTTTTCGCTCGACCATGGGACGACGCTTCTGACCTACCGCACCATGGCCGAGATCGGGCTTTCCGTGCCCGCCGATCTCGCCTTTGCAAGCTTTGACGATATGGAATGGATGCGGCTGGTCGCACCTGGCATTACGGCGGTGCGTCAGCCCATCGAGGAAATGGCCGAACAGGCCTGGGCGCTGCTGTTGCGACGCATGACCGGCTCTGCCGGAAAACCGGTTACGCGGCGTCTGCGCTGCGCCGTCGAGATCCGCGGTTCGACGCCGCGGAGCCCGCTTGAGGAGGCGGGTAACACGAAACTGGGAGGAGAAAAATGGACGTTACAAGACGAACCCTACTCGCCGGAATAGGCGGGGCTGTCGTCGCTGGCACTCTTGGCGGCACGATCGGTGTCGCACAGGCGGCCGAGCCGCAAGTCGGCGTCGTGGTCAAGATCGGCGGCATTCCATGGTTCAATGCCATGGAAGTCGGCATCAAGAAGGCGGCGCCGGAATACAAGGCCAATGCCTGGATGGTCGGGCCGACCCAGGCCGATGCAGCCCAGCAGGTGCGCGCGATCGAAGATCTGATCGCCCGCAAGGTCGCCGTCATCGGCATCGTGCCGAATGATTCCGCTGCCCTCGATCCCGTTCTCGGCCGTGCGCGGGCCGCAGGCATCAAGGTGCTGGCCCATGAAGGGCCGAACCAGAAGGAAGCTGATTGGGACTTCGAGCTGACGACCATCGAAGGCTATGGTCAGGCCCATATGGACTTGCTTGCCAAGCAGATGAGTGAAGAAGGCAAATACATCGTCTATGTCGGATCGCTGACGGTTCCCCTGCATAATGCCTGGGCCGATGCCGCGATCGCCTATCAGAAGCAGAAGTACCCGAAGATGGAAATGCTCGGCGATCGCTTCGGCGTGGCCGAGAGCCTGGATGACAGCATCAAGACCACGCAGGATCAGCTTCGCGCTCATCCGGATCTCAAGGGTATCCTGACATTCGGCTCGCAAGGTCCGATCGGTGCGGCGCGCGTTCTCGACGACCGCGAAAAGGCGAAGTCGATCGTGCTGGTCGGTGGCTTCTCGCCGGGGCAGGGCGTCAAATATGTCAAGTCCGGCACCATCCGCGGCGGCTTCATCTGGAATCCGATGACGGCGGGCGAAATCTTCGTCCAGCTCGCCTCCCTGCTGGCGGCGGGCAAGGAGCCGACCGACAATATGGAGCTGACCGGCGTCGGCAAGGTGCGTGTCTATCCGGACAAGAAACTCATCCAGGCCCAGAAGCTCGAGTCGCTCGATAAGGAAAATATCGACCGGCTCGTAGCGCTTGGTCTCTAAAGCATTTCCAGGAAAAGTGCGCAGCGGTTTTCCGTCCGGAATGCGTAAGGAACCAAGAGGATAGAGCTTTCCCGCGATTCGAAGAAAAGTGGAAAAGTTCTGACTGTTCCTCCCGAGGGCCGGCGGCAGGCTTCAAGCCGCCGCCGGCCGATTCATGGCAATCGGAGTGGATCGATGAGCGATGAAATTCCGTTTCTGCGTTTGACCGGACTGTCGAAACGGTTCGGCGGCGTGCGGGCATTGGAAGAGATCGACTGGGATGTGCGGTCTGGCGAGATTCATTGCCTGGTCGGCGAAAATGGCTGCGGCAAGTCGACCCTCATCAAGACCGTAGCCGGTGTGCATCCGCCGTCGGCTGGGATGATCGAGATCGAGGGCGAGTCGGTTCTTCCGCTTGATCCCGCACGCGCCAAGGCTCTGGGGATTCAGGTGATTTTCCAGGACCTATCCCTGTTTCCCAACCTGTCCGTTGTCGAAAATGTCGCCATAGAAAGCCATCTCGACCGGCTGGTAAAGCCGGTCAACTGGAAGCAAATGCGGGAGAAGGCAAGCGCTGTCCTTGCAAGGCTCGGCTTTGCGCTCAACCTCGATCTCGTAGTTTCCGATCTTTCGGTGGCCGAGCGCCAGATCGTCGCGATCGCACGCGGCCTGGCAGCCGAGGCGCGACTGATTTTCATGGACGAACCGACAGCGTCGCTGACGCGGGCCGAGGTCGACCGCCTTTTGGGGATCGTCGGCCGCCTCAAGGCGGACGGTATCGCCGTCGTCTTCGTTTCCCACCGGCTCGACGAAGTCGTCGAGATCGCCGAGCGCGTCACCGTCATGCGCGACGGCCGCAAGGTCGGCACCTGGCCCGCCGATCAAATGAATGAAAAGAAGATCGCTCATCTGATGACGGGGGTCGATATCGATCACGCGATCGTTGCTCGCAACATGGGTGAGGCGGCGCCTATTCTGGAAGTCCATGGTTTGTCGCGCCGCGGCGAGTTCGCCGATATCGATTTTACTCTCCGTCGTGGCGAGGTGCTTGGGATTTCCGGATTGCTGGGATCGGGCCGAACCGAGCTTGCGCTGACACTGTTCGGCATGCATCGGGCCGAAAGCGGCAGCATTCGCCTTGAGGGCAGGGAGCTTGTGCTCCGCTCCAATCGCGATGCCGTACGCGCCGGCATCGCTTATGTCTCCGAGGATCGCTTGAGCCTCGGCGTCATCCTGCAGCAGTCGATCGGCGACAATATCATGCTTGCCGTCATGAGGGGTATGGCAAGCCGGCTGGGGCTCATTCCCGATAAATCCCGCAGGCAGCTCGCCGAGGATTGGATCAAGCGGCTCGCCATCAAGGTTCCCTCGGCCGATCGCGCCGTGCAGACCCTTTCGGGCGGCAATCAGCAACGTGTCGTGCTGGCGAAGTGGCTTGCGACGCGACCGAAGGTGCTGATCCTCGATTCCCCGACCGTTGGCGTCGACATCAAGAACAAGCAGGGCATTTACGATGTGGTGGCCGATCTGGCGCGCCAAGGCGTCGCCATCATCCTCATCTCCGACGAAATCTCCGAACTCTTTGCGACTTGCGATCGCATCCTGCACATGCGCGCCGGCCGCATCGTCGGCGAAGCGGTGCCGGGCGACGTCAGCGAGGCCAACATGAAGGAGCGCATCTATGCGTGAGCACAGTCAAACGGCCGGACCATCCTTTGTCGCGCAATTGAAGCGGCGTCCCGAAGCGTGGCTCCTGGCTGTCATTGCCGCAGTCGTGATCGTCTTTTCCATGACGGCGCACGATTTCCTGACGCTCGCCAATATTATCGATCTGCTCGAAACCTATTCCGTACAGGCGATCATGGCGATGGGCCTCTTCGTCGTGCTGGTTTCGGGCGGCATCGACATATCCTTCGCGGCAACCGCCTCCGTGGCGCAATATTGCGCGGCGCTGCTGGCAACACAGTTCGGCTTCTCCGCGCCCGTCGTCATTGGCTTTGGCCTGGCGATCGGCGTCGGTCTCGGCTGCCTGAATGCACTTCTGGTTCATTATGTGCGCATCACCTCGATCATCGCCACGATCGCCATGATGAGCGTCAGTTTCTCGCTGCTGATGTATTTCTCCGGCGGCAAGTCGATCTATACATTGCCGGATTGGTGGACGAACCGCATCGTCTTCTGGCGCATGGAAACGGCATCCGGCGACATCGTTCGCGTGACGTTGCCCATCGTCGCCATGGTGGTGGTGACGCTGTTCACCTGGGCATGGATGACGCGGTCTTCCGTCGGGCGGCAGCTTTATGCGATGGGCGGCAATGCGGAGGCAGCGCGACGGATTGGCATGAATATCGGCCGGCTGCAATTCGTCGCCTATGGCTATCTCGGGCTGATGGCGGCGATTGCCGGCCTGCTGCAGGCGCACCGGGTCGGCGAAAGCGTGCCCAACGCCATGTACAATACGGAACTTGCGGTACTGTCCGCCGCCGTCTTGGGCGGTGCCAGCCTGACCGGCGGCATCGGCACCGTGCCCGGCGTGCTGCTCGGTATCGTGCTTCTGGCCGTGCTGCAGAATGGGCTCAACCTGCTCGGCGTCTCCTCCTATTTCTTCCAGATCGTCATCGGCATCACCATCCTGGTTTCGACCTCGATCACCGTCATCAGTTCGCGGCCAAGCCGTCGCCATCGCATCATTGCGGGAGCGTCGTCCAATGGCTGAACCTTCGCTTCTTTATAACCTCAACAGCAGCCTCACAGACCTTATGACGCGCATGCGGTCGGGCATTCCCGGCGCCCATACCGGGCTTGTCGTCCTTCTGGTCTTTCTGGTTGCCGGCTTCTCCCTGTTCATTCCGAATTTTGCCTCGCTCGGCACGCTGCAATCCTTCATGTACCAGCTGCCGCTGCTAGGCCTTCTGTCCCTGGCGATGATGGCGCCGTTGATCACGGGCGGCCTCAATCTGGCGATCATCGCGACGACCAACCAATGCGCGCTGCTGATGGCCTTCATCATGCAGAGCCTGATCACGCCCGATAGCGGCACGGGGAAGGCGCTCGCCGTGATCATACTGGCGCTTCTGGCCGGCCTTGTGCTCTGCCTGCTCATCGGTCTTATCACCGGCGCGCTCGTTGCCTATACCGGCGTTCACCCGATCCTCATCACGCTCGGCACGAAATCGCTGATCGACGGCATCAGCATCTATCTAACCCGCGGCATGGCGCTCTCAGGCATACCGGACGGCTTCAGCCGCATCGGGACGACGACGATAGTGGGGGTGCCGCTGATCTTCCTGCTGCTGATCGTGGTTGCTGTCATCGTCAGCCTCATCTTGCGGCGTACCGCCTTCGGCATCGCCTGCGCCATGATCGGCTCCAATATCGAAGCGGCCCGCTATTCCGCCATTGATACGCGCCGCGTGCTGGTCGGCGTTTACGTCATGTCGAGCCTGATCTGCTTCTTCGCCGCGCTGGTCATGCTGGCGACCTTCAACTCGGCAAGCGCGGATTACGCGCAATCCTATCTGCTGGTGACGATCCTTGCGGCCGTGCTTGGTGGCGTCGATCCCTTCGGTGGCTTCGGTACGGCCGGCGGGTTGATGCTGGCGCTGGCGATCCTGCAGGTCATCTCCTCGGGCTTCAACCAGTTCGGTCTCAGCAATTACCTGACCGTCGCGATATGGGGCGGCATCCTCATCTTCGTCGCTGCGGTTCAGACGGCGCGGCCCTACCTGATGTGGCTGCTGCCGACACGTTTCTTCGGTCCCAAATGAGCGTCGTTGCGGTTTTCGACATCGGCAAGACGAATGTGAAGCTTTCGGCGGCAACTGATGACGGCCGCGTACTGGAAACGCTGTCGACGCCGAATAGCGTGAAGGATGGTCCGCCCTACCGCCATCACGATCTCGACAATCTGGAGGACTGGCTCGTCGATAGCCTGACGGAGCTGGGACGCAGGCACGATATAGGCGCGATCATTACCTGCGCGCATGGGTCCGGCGGTGTGCTGGTCGGCGGACAAGGTGCTGCAATGCCGATGATCGACTATGAGCAGCCGATCCCCGCAGATGTCGATGCGCGGTACAGGGCAATTGCCGGCTCCTATCGCGAGAGGGCAAGCGCCATCATGCTGGGTGCGGCGCATCTGGCACGGCAGATGTTGTGGCAGGAAATGTACTGGCCGGAGACCTTTGCGGCGGCCAGCGCCTATCTCGCCACGCCGCAATATTGGGCGTTCCGCCTGTCCGGCGTGCTGGCGAGCGAAGTGACGAGCCTTGCGGCGCAGTCTCATCTGTGGGCATCGGCCGACAGCCGGCCGGCATCGCTCGTTGCAAACCGCGGATGGCAGCGTCTCATGCCGCCGATGCGGCGAGCGTGGGAAACGCTCGGCCCGTTGAAGCCCGAGCTCGCCAGACGCAGCGGCCTGAAGGCGACGACGCGCATCCTGTGCGGCGTGCACGATTCCTCGGCCAATCTATACCGCTATCAGGCGGCCGATCTTTGCGATTTTACCGTTGTTTCCACAGGCACCTGGATCGTTGCATTGACCGATGGCGGCGGTGTCGATTTCAGCGTCGAGCGACCCGGCCATTCCTGCAATGCCGATGTCTTCGGCAACCCGACACCGGGTATGCTGACCATGGGCGGCCGGGAATTTTCGACCGTCGCCGCAAAGGCTTCAGGTCCCGCCTCATTGCAGGCACTTCGGATGATCGTGGCGTCAGCTACCTTTGCACTGCCGACATTCGGCTCGGATGACGGGCTCTTTCCCGGCACGGCCCATCGCGGCCGTCTTGAAGGCCCGCTTGCGGAGGAGGAAGACGTCCGGTTCACGCTCGCAGTGCTCTATTCGGCGCTGCTGACCGCGGCCTGCATTCAGGACCTTCCGCCCACAGAGACGGTGGTGCTCGACGGCAATTTCGTCGTCGATCCCCTTTATGGCGCCATCGTTGCGGCCTTCCTGCGTGATCGACGCGTGCTCGTCAGCCGCAGCACGACCGGAACGGCGACGGGCGCCGCCATGCTGGCGTCTCATGAAAGGCGTGCTTCGCCTGCGACGCTGGCGGCCGAAGCACCTGATATCTCCGGCCTTCCCGAACTTTCATCGTACCGGCAACGCTGGCAAACCCTGATCAAGACAATGGAGTGAGATCGTGACGACTTATGACGACAATACCCTGCGCGAAGACATGGTGGCGATCTGCCGCCGGATGAATGCATCCGGTATCAACCAGGGAACGGCCGGCAACGTGTCGGTGCGAAATCCCAAGGGATTTCTGGTCACGCCAACCTCTCTGCCCTACGACATGATGCAGCCAAAGGACCTGGTGCAGATGTATTTCGATGGCAGCTACGAGGGTGAGCGCCGGCCATCGTCTGAGTGGCGGTTCCATCGCGATATTCTCGCATCTCGCAAGGATATCGAATGCGTGCTTCATTGCCACTCGGTCTATGCGACCACGCTTGCCGTGCATCACAAGACCATTCCGAGCTTTCATTATATGACGGGTGTCGCGGGCGGCACGACGATCCGCTGTGCGCGTTACGCCACCTTCGGCACGCAGGCTCTTTCCGATGCGGCGATCGAAGCGCTGCAGGACAGGCTTGCCTGCCTGCTCGGCCAGCACGGGCAGATCTCGCTCGGCAAGACTCCGGCTGCTGCCCTTGCGCTTGCCATCGAGGTCGAAACCCTCTCGCGCCTTTATGTGCAGGCGCTCACACTCGGCGAGCCGCCCATTCTCGATGACGAAGAGATGGCACGCGTCATCCAGCAGATGAAAAACATGAGCTATGGACAGGCACCGGATCTGGATGGGGTCAACGATGTGGCAAAGCGACGGCAATAATCCCTAGCCGCCTTCAATCGTCTCGCCGCGAAGTCTTGACATGTATGCGACTGAGTAGCACCTTGGACGTCTGAAGGAGATTGTCCCGTGAGCGTGAAGTCGTCGATATCGTTGACCGATCAGCAGGATGCATTTGCCCGCTCGCTTGTCGAGACGGGCCGCTATTCCAGCCTGAGTTCGGTTCTCCAGCAGGGCCTGGAACTGCTGCGGCAAAAAACGGAAGCGGAAGCGGCCGAGACGGAAGGGCTGCGCAGGCTCATCCAGCGCCGCGTCGACGGACCGAAGATCCCGGCTCAGGACATGGAAGAGCGAATCGAGAGCATGATCGAGCGCAAACGGCGAGCTCTCCGTGTGGAGCCTTGAATATTCCAGGGATGCCGATCTCGATTTCGAACTGACCTTCGATCATCTGTTTGCGGCCTATCTCGATCTTGGAGACCCGTCCGGGGAAGCTCTGGAGCGCGCGGCCAGCCGTATTCGCGAACTCCGTCTGGAGATCGATCGGTTGGTCGAGACCCCATATATCGGAACATTGCGGCCGGATATCTATCCGAGCATCCGTTTCCTGCGTCGCGACAAGGCGGCCGTCTGGTTTCTGCCGATTGAGGAGAGCCGGACGATCGTCGTCGCGGCGATTTTCTTCGGCGGTCAGGATCATATCAGGCGGATGCTGGCGCGCATGCTGCAGCGATAATGCTCCAATCGTCCGCTCGAATGGGGTTTCCGACTTCGAGCCAAGCCATCGGTTCTTATCGGTTGCGACCCATTGGCAGCGTCCTGATGCCACTTCGGCAATCTGTGTGTAATGTAGCCGCAATCTTTGGCTGTCAGTGGGGGCGAAGGATGGCAACCGCCGTTCTTTGGGGAAAAGTCATTGCGAATTCTGCTGCTTGAGGATGAGCCCGAAATGGCCCGCGCGCTGCTTGAAGCGTTGCGACGCCGCGATGTGCTCGCCGACCATGTCCGGACGATTGCGGATGCCGATGCCATGGCCCGCGTCGGAACCTATGACGTCCTCGTGCTGACAGCGCTCGGCAGCGTCGATCACCGCGTCGACGGGCTCGACAGCGGTGCCGACGACTATCTTGCCAAGCCTTTCGCGATCGAGGAATTGCTGGCGCGCTTGAGAGCTCTCCAGAGACGAGGGCCGGCAGTTTCCGACAGATATCTGACTTTCGGCAATCTGAGCGTCGATCCGAGAACCAATGAGATCTTCGTCGGCAGCGCGCTTATCGACTTTCCGCGGCGCGAATATCTGGTGCTGGAGACGCTGATGCGCCGCCCGAACCGTATTGTCACGCGGCCGAGCCTGGTCGAGGCCGTGTACGCCCTTGAAGACGAGATCGGCTCGAATGCCTTGGATGCGCATATTTCACGCATTCGAAAGAAGCTGCTTCTAGCCGAGGCCACGATCGAGATAAGAGCGGTACGCAACATCGGCTATTTGATCCGGGCGAAGGCATGAACCTGGAGCGCAGCCGATCATTACGCTGGGGGCTGATAAAACGCCTGATCGTCCTGCAGGCCTTTCTTCTTGTTCTTTTCTTCGTCCTTCTCGTCGCCTGGCTCTGGATCATCAATCCGGAGCTGGAAGATGCCAATGAAGAGGCTGTCCGCGTTGTCGCCCAGCAGATTACAAGGAATGATGACGGACAGTTGCAGGTGGCCGAGACGCAGGAGGTCGCAGAGCTGAAGCGGCGCTATCCCGAACTCTGGTTCATGATCCGGGACAGCAAGGGAATACTCTTTCAATATGGAGAGATACCGGCGGCCGCGCTCGATGAGAGCTTCCCGTGGACGATAGATCGGGCAAGGGTGGAGGCTGGCAATGGAGCACATGCTACCGTGGAGAACCGGGAGACCTCGGTCGGCAAGCTGCAGATTGTCGCGGCGACTGAGCGCGGCTTTAACAATGACGGCTTGAACGTGTGGATCAATATGCGGGTCGACGTTGCCAAAGGTCCCAATGGCGAAATCCATTGGCTCAACGTCTTGCCGGCTCTGGCATTCCTGATCTTCATCGGCGTCTTTCCCATACTGGCGGTGACCGGCGTGGCGACGCTTCTCGTCACGCCGCGTGCCGTCGGCCGGTCGCTGAGCGGGCTGGTGGAGACGGCAACCCAGGCGCAGGCGATCGACTTCGACAGCCGTTCGGCCCGCCTCGAGCGCTCGAAGGTGCCGACCGAGATCATCCCTCTGGTCGATGCGTTCAACCATGCCCTCTCAAAGCTGGATGAAGGGTATAACAGGCACAATCGCTTTCTTGCCGATGCCGCCCATGAGCTGCGGACGCCGATCGCGATTGCACGGACGCGAGCGGACCTTCTCCCCGAGGCCGAAATCAGCCAGCAGGTGCGCAATGATATCGACCGGCTGTCCCGCGTCGCCCATCAACTCCTGGAGATGCAGGCGATCGGCGCGGTCGAATTGCGCGCGGAGAAGAAGGATCTGAATATGCTGGTCGAAAACATCGCCGCCGATCTTGCCCCGATTGCGATGGATGCGGGCTATGATTTCGACTTCGAGCCGAGCTCCGAAGAAGCACTCTTCGTGATCCAGACCTCGACGATCGAAATGGCTGTCGTCAACCTGATCCGGAATGCGATCGATCACGCCGGTGGAAAGGGCTCGATCATCGTCCGCGTCAGCGCCGATGGCGCGATCGATGTCTGCGACGAAGGTCCCGGCATACCGCTGGCGGAGCGCGATCGCGTCTTCGAGCCGTTCCGCCGCATCAACGCCAGCTCGTCCGGTGCCGGTCTGGGGTTGAATTTGGTCAAGAAGGCGGCCGAGCTCCACGGCGGGCGAGTTTCGTTCCCAGACACCGGCTGCGGTTTTTGCGTCCGCCTGCAGATCGGTTCCATCCCGCCGACTGTCGTAGTCGCAGACATGGGCTGGCGGCAGAAGCCGTAAGTGCCGAGCTGAAACGGCATGTGCCAGCTATTGCCGCGCAAAATCCTGAAACTGTTTTCATTTTCACAAGCGGTCGGGGGTTGGATATTCGATTTTCCGAAGCCGGGTTCCCTGATAGGGTCCGGGAGAGACAGCAACGGGATAGGGCATATTGAAACTTCTGTTATCGGCTTTGTTTTTCCTGACGGCTGTCTGCACTTCTTTTCTTGCCTTCGGCGATACAATGGACCTTCGACTGCACAAGGCTGCCGCAACGGGTGACGTTGCGGCCATTCAACAATTGCTCGATAGCGGCGCCGCCATCGAGGCGCAGGATGCAAAAGGCGCGACGCCGCTGCTTGTCGCGACACACGGCAACAGGGTGGAGGCCGCGCGAGCGCTGATCGAGGCGGGTGCCGACGTCAACGCCAAGGACAATATCGAGGACAGCCCTTATCTCTATGCCGGCGCTCGCGGCCATCTGGATATTCTCAAGCTGACGCTTGCCCATGGGGCGGATCTCAAGAGCATCAACCGCTACGGCGGCACGGCGCTTATTCCCGCCTCCGAACGCGGTCACGTCGAAACCGTCGACACGTTGATCGAGGCGGGTATCGATGTCGATCACGTCAACCGGTTGGGGTGGACGGCCCTGATCGAGGCCGTCATTCTCGGCGATGGCGGTTCGCGTCATGTTGAGATCGTCGGGCTGTTGATAGATGCCGGCGCAAACGTCAATCTGGCCGACAATGATGGCGTGACACCGCTGCAGCATGCCCGCAGTCGCGGTCATGCCGAGATCGTGAAATTACTGGAGGCGGTGGGGGCGACGTAACGAGGTGTTCCGACTTCCGGCACTATGCAATACCACGGGGAGGCATATGCCTCAGCCTCCCGAAACGATGAGAATGAAGGGCTTGGACAATGGAAAGAAAATACTACTCCTCTCTTGGCGGCCATCCGCCGCAGAGCGACTTGCTGACGGGGCGCGCCGTATTCACGGAGGCCTATGCGGTCATCCCCAAGGGAGTGATGCAGGACATCGTCACGAGCTATCTGCCCTTCTGGAACGATACTCGCTGCTGGGTGATCGCAAGGCCGCTCTCGGGGTTTGCCGAGACCTTTTCGCAATATGTCATGGAAGTGGCGCCGGCCGGTGGCAGTGATCGTCCGGAGCAGGATGCCGAGGCCGAAGGCGTGTTGTTCGTTGTCGACGGCGAGATCGAACTCACCTTGCCCTCCGGCAAGCATCTTCTCCAGCCGGGCGGCTATGCTTTCCTGCCGCCGGGCCTGAAATGGTCGCTGCACAACCGCTCCGGAGCTCATGCCCGCTTCCATTGGGTACGCAAGGCATATGAGGCTGTCGAGGGACTGGCTCATCCGGAGCCGCTCATTTTGAACGAGAAGGATATTGCGCCGTCCGCCATGCCGGGCACGGGAGGCGGCTGGGCAACGACCCGCTTCGTCGATCCGTCCGATCTGCGGCACGACATGCACGTGACGATCGTCACTCTTCAACCCGGTGCTGTCATTCCCTTCGCGGAAACCCATGTCATGGAGCACGGTCTCTATGTGCTGGAAGGCAAGGCCGTCTATCGCTTGAACCAGGATTGGGTCGAAGTCGAGGCCGGCGACTTCATGTGGTTGCGCGCCTTCTGCCCGCAGGCGTGCTATGCTGGCGGTCCAGGTCCGTTCCGCTACCTGCTCTACAAGGACGTCAATCGCCACATGACACTTCGTCCCTTCGGTTCGCGCCGTTAAGCCAAGCGGCTTTGCGACAAGCTCGGCGCCTATGGCGCCGGCTTTGATGTTCGGAAAAGATTTTCTGATACTTTAATGATGCTTGGGGTCTAAGTGACATTGCCTAGGGTAGGCGTTGAATATTTCAGCACTCGGCGATAGGTGTTCGGCCATACATTCCTGTCAGTTCCCGTCGTCCGATTTTTGCGCTTCGTCGCCGGCCGGCAGCCCGAGCTCTATCAGCGTTCGGCTGATGTCCTGGCGCGCGGCGAGGTAGATCGGGCTGGTATTGCGAGCGGGCAGGGCGATATTCGCGGCTGTCGAGCCTGGCCTCAATTCCAGCCCCTTCGCCAGAGCTTGTCTGGCTTCGTCCGTTCGGCCCAATCGGTGATAGGCGGTCGCCAAAAGCATATGCGCCCGGCCCGTCCCGGAGGTGATTGCGATGGAGCGTTGCAGCCATCCGATGGCATCTTCATTGTGATTGAGAAGGATGTCAGCCCATCCCGCGCCCAGCAGCCATGTCCAGCGAGACACCGCCGGCGTATCGAAGCGGTTCGCCAGCTCGAATGTCGCAAGCGCGTCTTCGAAACGTCCGAGCTGGATCTGTGTCAGGCCTAGCTGGAACAGCGCCGCGCCATCCCACGGATTGAGGCTCAACACTCTTGCGCAAGCCACAAGGCTTTCGGAAAACTGGTTCGTTGCGGTCAGAAAACGGCAATAGATGTCGAGCACCGGCAGAGAGTTCGGTTTTGTTCGCAGCGCGTGCTCGATCAGGGATCTTGCCTCGTTCTCTGCTGTCCTGCTCTCGGTCGGATCATACCAGCTGAGCTGAATGCCGCGCAGATGCAGCGTGGCAAGCGCGATCTGCAGATCGACATTCTCAGGCTGACCGCTCAGATATTTTTCAAGAATCGATCGTGCCGTCGCGAAGCGTTCCTTTGTCGTCTGATTGATTGACGCGGTTGCCTGTTGGATCGCGACATTGGCGGCACCGGCTAGGGCTGCAGGGCTACCTGCTTGTTCGAGTTTGTTGAGACGGCTGGCAACGTCGTAGCCGGCTCCCGCAGCGAGCCGCGAGGCAAGGCGTTGCGCGCTAGCTTCGGTGGCGTCCAGCGTCACCTCGGCGACCGATTCGATCTCACGGCTGCTCGCTTTGATGAGCCGTGTTTGAAGGATCCAGGATTGCGGGCTTCTTTGCAGCTCACTCTGCAAGAGAAAATCGGCTTCGCCGCTCGGTCCGGAGGTGGGTCTGGCGGCTGCCGCCGGGCTCTGCTCCTTCGGCGCTATAAGGCGGATATTGTCGATCGTGGCGAGACCGTTGATCATTTCTGCGGCGATGCCCTGCGCCAAAACGGCGCTCTGCGCATCGCCGACAGTATCGACAACAGGCAGAACCTCGATGACCGATTGACCCGATCCCAAGGCATCGCCGAGGCGAGAGGAAGATGCAGTGACGCCGATAATGACGGCAATCGTGCAAAGCATTGCCAACACGCCGAAGGCCAAAACCCTAGGCGATCCACGTCGACTCCGTGTCCCAGCGCCATTTGCCATGACACTTGCATCGGAGACCGGTATATCCCGCCCTGCAGGCTGCGGTGCCAAACTCTCCTGCCTTGCAGTTACCTGAGCGGTGAATAGATAACCGCGACCAGACACAAGCTTGATCATATGCCGCTCAGTATCACCGAGCGCCGTGCGGATTTCGCGAATGCATTGAAACAGGCTGTCTTCCCCGACATAGATCCGGGGCCAGACAGCTTCCATCAGTTCCTGTTTGCCGACAACGCGTCCGTTGTTCGCGACGAGGAACCTCAGCAGTTCAAAAGTCTTTGGGCGCAGCCGGATCGCGGAGCCATCAGGCCCGCGAAGCTCGGCACGATCTGGATCGAGACCGAATCCAGCAAAATAAAGCACCTGCTCCCAATGATCCTCAACTGCACCATCTAAAATATGATGCAATATAAAGAGAGGTTTGTTCGACAGTCAACGTGCCGATGCCGCTATCGATAAAAGGATGACGCCGCTTGCTTGGTCGAGTGGCAAGTTCAAACGGAATTGGCCAAGTGCCAGTTTTTACAACAAAATCATAAATATCAGAAAAATTTCAGAAAATATCAGAACCTTGGCAGGGCCTTATCAGGACCTCGCCGCCTGCTCCAAATATTGTTTGAATAGATAGAGAAAAATTACGGCGGTTGTTCATGAGCTGAGAGGAAGTGCTCAATATCGGCAGGAACTGTAGGGATATTCTTTGTTGCAACCTACGCTTCTTCGGATTGTGCATTCTTCTCGAGCATGATTGTCCCGGAACGGCATAGCAATGCCTGGGCGGCAGCCAGCCGGCAATCTTGAGAGAGCTTTCCATGGGAAAGGTGCTTGATTTTCGGATGCATCGGCCGGCAGGTGGCATATGTTCGAGCCGGGCGTTGCCGGGCGGCGAGGCGGACGGTCTGTTCGAGCCGGTGGTATTTTCCCAAGCCGTCTCACTATTGGCCCGCAGTTTTGTTGCGGTTCACGAGGCTTCGCCACGCACCGCAGCACTTTTCGCAACACAGCAACGCTGGCTCCTTTGCCACGCCGCACTGGGAGATTATTTTCGAACAATTCGCGAGTCCGGAGCAGGACTGACCCGGCGCGGTCTTGGAAATCTCGCTCTGCAATATGCGATTGCCAGCCGCAATACGGCCTATGCTTTCTTTGACGAAGCCTTGCAATATGATGTCGTTCGCCCGATCGTTACTCCCAACGGACTGCCATCGGAGCAGGTAGCGCCGGCGCCATTCACACTGCAGATGCTGGCCCACTGGTATAGCGTACATTTTCAAGCTCTCGATCTCATCGGCGGCGGCGGCAGGACGACCAGATTCCACGCCGAACCGGAGAACCTGCTGGCATTGGTGCAGCCGATTGCGGCGCACGCACTTCTCACGAGTCCCGCAATCCGCAGCCCTGGTCCGCTCTATACGATCTTCACCTGGGCAGATGCCGGCGGACTGCTAATGGACCGGCTGGTCGCCGGAATAGACCCTGAGATGCTGTCGGGGCAAGGCAAGCTCCTGACGGATGTGAGCTCGATTTCCTATCTGGCTCAATCATTCGGTCTGTCGCGAGCCCACACCAGCCGCAAGCTCGCCGCGGCGGAATCGATCGGAGGTGTCGGCTGGAGCGGTCGGCGTGGCCGCTCCCAATTGTGGATCTCGCGCGGCTTCTATGAAGAATATGCGCACGCGCATGCCCGCAAGCTGCTCATCCTAGATGATGCTTTCGCCAATGCGTTGTCGGTTCTGGAGCCGCTCTCCGAAAAGTCGGTGGTGACCGCCGATGGAGGATTGACGGAAGAGTGGGCCTGAAGACCTATTCGCAATTCCAAGGCAGCTTTGCCTTCGGCCTGCTGGCTGCCGTCGTCACAGTCCCCAGATCACCGATTCCTCGTGGCGTTTGATCAGATGACGCAGATCCTGGAAGCCTGCGCGGACGAATTCTGCAAACTGATCGACGGCAGGGGCGCGCGGGGCGTCGATGCGCTTGAGGATCGCCAGCGCGCGTTCCGGATGGGGAATGGTGATGGGCAGCGCGGTGATGGTCTTTTCCTTGCGCTGTGCGAAAACGACACTGTGCGGCATGACGGTCAGCGCATCCGCCGATTTCAGATAATTGATCACACTCATCAGCGAGCCGCCTGTGTAGCGGATTTTGATCTCGGTGGCACCGAAGGAGAGCAGCAGGGCGCGTAAGTCCGCCAGCAACGGACTTCCCGGCGGCGGCGCAATCCATGGATAGTCGAGCAGATGGCTCGGCTGCGGTCGCCGCTTCAAAAGCAGTGGATGGGTTACCCGACAGGCCACGACATTGCGGCCCGGGAGAATTTGCTGGAATTCGAGCCCGGAACCTTCGTCGAGTATGTCGATCGGGCAGATGGCAAGGTCGATCTGATCTGCCTTCAGCGCTGCGCGCAGATCCGGGAAGTAGCCATAGCTTTGATCGATCCGCACGTCGGGATGGCTTGTCTGAAATTCCGCGCACAGTCGGGCAATCAGTGCATCCATAAAGAAGGGCGTGCCGCCGATTCGTACGACGCCGCTCTTGCCGATGCGAAAGCTTTCGACGAGATCGGACGCCTTGCGCGAGGCTGCGAGCATGACGAGACCGTGCTCGGCGAGCGAAAGACCAAGCGGCGTCGGCTGCAATGGCCGACGCCCCTTGATGAAGAGCGGCTCGCCCACGCGCTTCTCCAGCATGGACAAGGTGCGCGAAACGGCAGGCTGCGCCAGGCCAAGCAGCGCTGCCCCTTCCGTAACGCCGCCGGTCTTCACGACCGCTGCAAGTTGGATCAGGTGACGTTCGTCGAATTTCATAACGATCCGTTATATTGTCTTGCAACAAAATCATCAATCCATGCAAATCAGACTGCTAGTATCAATGTCGGATATACGGCGGATCGTGGAGGATGAGCATGGCGGAGCGTGCAAAGGCGCTCACATTCAGCGAGGCGACGTCGGCGGAGGTTTTCTCCGAACGCTTCTCCGCCGGCAGTGACGGCAATCTGTCACGGCTGATCGCTGCCGCCGTCATCCATGTTCATGATCTCATCAAGCAGTTTCGCCCGACCCAGGATGAGTGGCGCAAGGTCATTGCCTTCCTGACAGACGTGGGCCATGCCTCGGACGAGCGGCGACAGGAATGGGTGCTTCTGTCGGATCTCGTCGGCGCGTCGGCGCTGGTCGAGGAAATCAATTCGCGGCGGCCGAAAGCGGCGACGCCGAATACCATTCGCGGACCGTTTTTCCGTAATGATGCGCCAGAAAGGGTATCGGGTTCTTCGATCTCGCTCGACAGTGTCGGCGAGCCGCTGGCGGTGTCCGTACGGGTGCAGGATCTCGATGGCCTGGCGATCGCAGGCGCCGAGGTCGTAACCTGGCAGGCAAATGCCGAGGGCTTTTACGAGAACCAGCAGCCGGATTTGCAGCCGGAACATAATCTGCGTGGCTTGTTTCGCACGGATACCGATGGACGCTTCCATTATCGCTCCGTCATGCCGTCGGGCTACGGCGTGCCGGATGATGGCCCGGTTGGGCGGCTGCTCGCCGAGGCCGGCTATCCGCTGCGCCGCCCGGCGAACCTGCATTTCGTCGTTCGTGCCGAGGGCTTCGAGACGATCACGACCCACATCTACGATGCGAACGACCCACATCTTGGCGAGGATGCCCTTTTCGGGGTGCGGCCTGAGCTCATTGTCTGCTTCGAGCCGGCCGAGATCGATGGACAGCGCGCGAAGGCGGTGAGCCTCACCTTCGTCATGGTGCGAACAAAGCCGGGGAGGGCAGGATGACCCAGGATTTTTCCTATGCGGGCAGCCCCGCCCAGATCGTCTTCGGTGCCGGCAGCCGGAGCCGGGTGGCGGAATGGGTGGCAAAAGCCGGCTGCAAGCGGGCCCTGGTGCTCTCGACGCCGCATCAGAAGGCTGATGCGGAGGCGCTGGCCAAAGAGATCGGGCCGCTTGCCTGCGGCGTCTTCTCAGGCGCGACAATGCACACGCCTGTCGAGGTGACCGAGGCGGCGATGCGGCTGGTGGCGGAAACCGGAGCGGACTGCGTCGTCTCGCTCGGCGGCGGATCGACAACCGGGCTCGGCAAGGCGATTGCCTATCGCACCGATCTTCTCCAGATCGTCATTCCTACGACCTATGCCGGGTCGGAGGTGACGCCGATCCTCGGGCAGACCGAAGGTGGCCGCAAGACGACGGTACGCGATGCCAGGATATTGCCGGAGATCGTGATTTACGATCCGGCGTTGACACTCGGACTGCCGGTCGCCACGAGCGTGACGAGTGGGCTCAACGCCATGGCCCATGCCGTCGAGGGGCTTTATGCGCAAGACCGCAATCCGATTTCGAGCCTGATGGCATTGGAAGGCCTGAGGGCCTTTGCCCGAAGCCTGCCTGTTATCGTCAACGATCCCAAGAACGCAGAGGCGCGCAGCGATGCGCTTTACGGCGCCTGGCTCTGCGGCTCGGTGCTCGGCACGGTCGGCATGGCGTTGCATCACAAGATTTGTCACACGCTCGGCGGCTCCTTCGATACGCCGCATGCCGAAACCCATGCGGTGATGCTGCCGCATACGGCCGCCTTCAATGCCGCAGCCGCGGCATCGGAGCTGGTAGAAGCGGCCGCTATTTTCAGCGGCTCCATCGGTGGTGGGCTCTGGGATTTCGCCAAGGCGATCGGATCGCCATTGTCGCTCAAGGAATTCGGGCTGACGGAAGCCGATCTCGATCGCGCGGCTGCGATCGCTGTCGAGAATCCGTACTGGAATCCGCGACCGATCGATCGGGGTGCGATCCGCCAGCTTCTGCAGGATGCCTGGGAGGGCCGGCGGCCTACGGGCTGAGACATAGGCGCCTGTTGGCGCACTCTTTGGGAGGAGAGGCAATGAGGGGAGGAAACATGTTCACGAGACGCGATTTTCTGAAGACGACGGCAGCCGGCGGCGCGCTGATTGCAAGCTCGGGCCTGCCCATGCCGGCGATTGCCAAGAATGCGGCAATCAAGCTTGGCTATGTCAGCCCACAGACGGGGCCGCTCGCCGCTTTCGGCGAAGCTGACAAGTTCGTCATCGATGCCTTTCTGGCAACGACGAAGGCAAAGGGCCTGAACTACGAGGTCGTGGTCAAGGACAGCCAGTCGAACCCGAACCGCGCTGCCGAGGTCGCAAAGGAGCTGATCGTCGACAGCCAGATCAACCTGATGCTCGTATCCTCGACGCCGGAAACGACCAATCCGGTCTCGACGACCTGCGAGGGCGAGGAAATGCCTTGCATTTCCACGGTCGCGCCGTGGCAGCCCTGGTTCATCGGTCAACAAGGCAATCCGGGCGATCCCGCCTCGTGGAAGCCCTTTAACTATGCCTACCATTTCTTCTGGGGCCTTGAGGATATCATTGCCGTTTACACCGGCATGTGGAGTCAGATCGAGACCAATAAGAAGGTTGGCGGTCTGTTCCCGAACGATGGTGACGGCAATGCCTGGGGCGACAAGTTCGTCGGTTTCCCGCCGGTTCTGGAAAAGCTCGGCTACGGACTGACGGATACCGGCCGCTACCAGAACCTCACGGATGATTTTTCGGCTCAGATCAATGCTTTCAAGCAAGCGAAGACCGATATTTTGACCGGGGTGATGATCCCGCCCGATCTGACCACATTCTGGAACCAGGCCAAGCAGCAAGGCCTAAAGCCGAAGGTCGCCTCGATCGGCAAGGCGCTCCTCTTCCCGCAGACCGTCGAAGCACTGGGAAATGCCGGCCACAATCTCTCGACCGAGGTCTGGTGGACGCCGACGCATCCGTTCAAATCGTCGCTGACGGGCGAGACCGCGGCCGCCGTGGCGGCCGCTTTCACCAAGACAACCGGCCGCCCATGGACCCAGCCCATCGGCTTTGCCCATGCACTGTTCGAGCTTGCCGTCGATGTCATGACGCGGACCGGGGATGCTGATGATGCCCAGGCCGTCGCCAAGGCGATCGGCGAAACCAAGCTCGACACGCTCGTCGGGCCGATCGCCTGGGGCAACGAGAAGCTGCCGCCCTTCGCGCAGAAAAATGTCGCCAAGACACCGCTGGTCGGCGGCCAATGGCGGCTGAAATCCGGCGGTGGCTACGATCTCGTCGTCGTCGAAAACGGGTTGGCGCCCAACGTGCCGCTTGGCGGCAAGCTCGAAGCCCTGGCGTGAGAGGAGGGCTGCCCGGCTTGCCGTCGGGCAGCCTCCAACGGAGAACGACAATGCCCATACTGGAATTGAAGGGAGTTTCGAAATCGTTCGGCGCGCTCGTCGTCGCCGAAGATATCGGTTTCTCCGTGGAGCCTGGCGAGGCGCTCGGAGTCATCGGACCGAACGGCGCCGGCAAATCGACGCTGTTCAATCTTATCAACGGCAATCTCTCCGTCGCCGAAGGATCGATCCAGTTCGACGGCCGCGATGTCACCCATGTGCCGCCGATGCAACGTTGCCTTGCCGGCATGGGCCGCACCTTCCAGATCCCGCAGCCTTTCGAGCGTCTGACTGCCTATGAAAACCTGCTGGTCGCCGGCGCTTTCGGCGCCAAGGCGCGGGAAAGCGATGTCGCTGCTCTCTGTGCCGATATCCTTGTCGATACCGGCCTGATCGCCAAGGCTAATGTGCCGGCGGGATCGCTGACCCTGCTCGAACGCAAGCGGCTGGAGCTTGCCCGCGCGCTCGCCACACAGCCGAAGCTGCTGCTTCTCGACGAGATCGCCGGCGGGCTGACGGAAGGTGAGTGCCGTCAACTTGTCGCGACGATCAAGCGGGTCCATCAGCGCGGCATCGCCGTCATCTGGATCGAGCATGTGCTGCACGCTTTGACGGCAGTGGCGGAGCGTATCCTCGTGCTCAATTTCGGCCGGGTGATCGGCATCGGCAAACCTGACGTGATCATGAACTCGAGCGAGGTGCGCGAGATCTATCTGGGGATGGACGTCTGATGGCGAGCCTTGTCGAAACCCGCGGCCTCATGGCCTCCTATGGCGATTTCCAGGCCGTGCTCGGCGTCGATCTGCATCTCGAAGCCGGCGAGACCATCGCGGTCATGGGAGCGAACGGCGCCGGCAAATCGACGCTAATGCGCTCGATTGCCGGTGTGATCGCCAACCAGCCCGAGATGGTCCTGCATCGCGGCGAGCCGATCGGTGCCCTGGCAGCCTTCGACGTGGTGCGTCGCGGTATCGCGCTCGTGCCGGAGGGGCGAAAGCTGTTTCCGTCGCTGACGGTCGAGGAAAATCTCCAGATCGGCCGTTATGGCCGGCGGGTCGCCGGGCCTTGGACGCTCGACAGCATCTATTCGCTGTTCCCGGTCCTGAAGGAAAGACGGCGCAATCCGGCGACGGCTCTTTCGGGCGGACAGCAGCAGATGGTCGCGATCGGCCGGGCACTGATGTCCAATCCCGAGGTCCTTCTCTGCGACGAGCTGAGCCTCGGCCTCGCGCCCGTGGTCATCAAGGATATCTATGCCGCCTTTTCGCATATCCGCGCGGCGGGTGCGGCCATCGTCATCGTCGAGCAGGATATCGCCCAGGCGCTGAAGGTTGCCGACCGTGTCTATTGCATGATGGAGGGCCGCATCACTTTGACCGGGCGTCCGGCGGAACTCGACCGAGCCGACATCCATGCGGCCTATTTCGGAGCGGACACCCATGAACTGGCTTGATACGCTTCTGCAAGGCGTTTTGCTCGGTGGCCTCTACGCGCTGTTTGCCGCCGGCCTCAGTCTCGTTTTCGGCATCATGCGTCTCGTCAATCTGGCGCATGGCGATCTCATCGTGCTGGCGGCTTTCCTGATCCTGGTGCTTGTCTCATTGCTTGGGCTTAATCCTTTCCTGGCTGCGCTGATCGCAGCTCCCCTGATGTTCGCCGTCGGTTGGCTGCTGCAATATCATCTGCTGAACCGGACCCTCGGCGAGGATATCCTGCCGCCGTTGCTCGTCACCTTCGGCCTGTCGATCGTCATCCAGAACGGTCTTCTGGAAGGTTTTACTGCCGATAGCCGGCGGATCTCCACCGGTGCTTTGGAGACGGCGTCTCTGCAATTCGGCGGCGTCAATGCCGGCCTGATGCCGCTTCTGACCTTTGCCTCGGCCGTCCTCGTCATCGTCGGTCTCAACCAGCTCATCTATCGAACCGAACTCGGTCGCGCCTTTCGCGCCACTTCGGATGATGTGGTGACGGCGAGCCTGATGGGCATTCGGCCGAATTCCATCTTCGCCATCGCGACCGGACTTGCGATGATGATCGTGACTGTCGCAGCCCTCTATCTCGGCATGCGCGCGAATTTCGATCCGACTGCCGGACCGGCACGGCTGATCTACGCTTTCGAAGCCGTCATCATCGGCGGTCTCGGCTCGTTGTGGGGCACGCTTGCCGGTGGTGTCATCCTGGGGGTTGCTCAGACATTCGGCGCGGCGATCAATCCCGAATGGCAGATCCTGGCCGGCCATATCGCCTTCCTGCTCGTGCTGCTCTTCCGGCCGCGCGGCCTTTTTCCTCGGGCGGTGGATTGAGGCGGCGATGACCACAGGTTTCGAAACAATGTCGACCGAAATCGCAGTACCGCCGGACTGGCGGGTGGAAACGCGGACGCGGCTTTCCGGTATCTTCGCCATCCTTTCGCTTGTCGCGATCGTCGTGCTCGCCGCCGCACCCTTCTTGGTGTCGCGCGGTGTCGTGCAGGATCTCTTCTTCATTCTGACCATGCTGGCACTGGCACAGAGCTGGAATCTGCTTGCCGGCTATGCCGGTCTGATCTCGGTGGGACAGCAGCTTTTCGTAGGCTGCGGCGCCTATGCGCTGTTCGGCTTCGTCATTCTTGCCGGTCTCGACCCGATCCTCGCGATTCCGCTCGCCGGGCTTTTCGCCATGCTGATTGCCGCACCAGCCGCCTTTTTCTCCTTCCGGCTTTATGGTCCCTATTTCGCAATCGGCACCTGGGTTATCGCCGAAGTCGGGCGCTTGCTCTTTGCCCAGTGGAAGATGCTGGGCGGTGGAACGGGCACCTCGTTGCCGCGCGAAGCCACCAAGGACATGCTCGCCATCTCCCTACTGCAAAATTGGTTCGGCATGCGTTCCGCTGCCGCGGCCGATGCGCTTGCCTATTGGCTGGCGCTGGTTCTGACTGCGCTGACGATCGGCTTCATCTACCGGCTGCTGCGCAGTAAGCAGGGGCTTGGCCTTGCCGCCGTGCGCGACAATGAGACGGCGGCGCGTGCCCTCGGTGTCGATGCACACCGCCTGAAGATCGTCGTCTATCTGGGGACCGCTTTTGTGACCGGCATGGTCGGCGCCCTCATCTATCTACAGAAGGCGCGCATTTCGCCTGACGCCGCTTTCTCGCTCACCGACTGGACCGCCTATGTCGTCTTCATCGTCGTGATCGGCGGCATCGGCACCATCGAAGGGCCGCTGGTCGGCGTGCTCGTCTTCTTCCTGCTGCAGAATGCCTTTTCGAGCTACGGCTCCTGGTATCTCCTAGCGCTCGGCGCGCTCGCCATCGTCACGATGCTGTTTGCGCCACGAGGCCTCTGGGGGCTCATATCCAGCCGCACCGGTTGGGAACTCTTTCCGGTCCGCCGCCTGCTGAGAGGCGGATCAACGCTACATGATGAAAAGGGAGGGCCAAATGGCTGACATCACCACCGACGTTCTGATCATCGGTACGGGGCCTGCCGGCTCGGCGACCGCAGCGCTGCTTGCGACCTACGGCCTTGAGCCGATGGTGATCAACCGTTATCGCTGGCTGGCAAGCACGCCGCGCGCGCACATCACCAACCAGCGCACGATGGAGGTTCTGCGCGATCTCGGCCGCGACGTGGAGGAGGAGGCCTATCTCTTCGCAGTCGAACAGGATCTGATGGGTCAGAACGTCTTCTGTACAGCGGTTGCGGGTGAGGAAATCGGCCGCATGCAGAGCTGGGGCAACCATCCGCTGTCGCGTGCCGAACACCTTCTTTCATCGCCCACTCACATGAACGATCTGCCGCAGACCTATATGGAGCCGCTCCTGTTCAAGACGGCGTGCTCGCGCGGCGCGCAGGCGCGCATGTCCACGGAATATTTGAGCCATGTTCAGGACGTGGAAGGCGTCACCACGACCTGTCTTGATCGGCTGACCGGCAAGGAGCTGACTATCCGCTCGAAATTCCTGATCGGCGCGGATGGCGGCAATTCCAAGGTGGCGGAGCATGCCGGCCTGACTTTCGAAGGCAAGATGGGCGTGGCTGGTTCTATGAATATCCTGTTCGAGGCAGATCTTTCGCGTTACGTCGCCCACCGGCCCTCGGTACTCTATTGGGTGCTGCAGCCTGGTGCTGACGTCGGCGGCATCGGCATGGGTCTGGTGCGCATGGTGCGGCCATGGAACGAATGGCTGATCGTCTGGGGCTACGATATCAACCAGCCGGCGCCTCAGGTTGATGATGCCTTTGCTACCAAGGTGGTACGCGAACTGGTCGGCGTTGCCGATCTCAAGCCGAAGATCAAATCCGTCTCGACCTGGACGGTGAACAATATGTACGCCACGACCATGTCGAAGGGCCGGGTGTTCTGCATGGGCGATGCCACCCATCGCCATCCGCCCTCGAACGGCCTCGGCTCCAACACGTCTATCCAGGATGGCTTCAATCTTGCCTGGAAGCTCGCGCTGGTGCTTAAGGGCCGGGCCGGCATGCGCCTGCTCGACAGTTATCAGGCGGAGCGCGCGCCGGTCGCCAAGCAGATCGTTACCCGTGCCAACAAGTCGATCGAGGAATTTGGGCCGATCTTCAAGTCGCTCGGCCTGCTCGATTCCGTCGATCCGGTGAAGATGCAGCAGAACATGGATGCGCGCTGCGATGACACGGCCGATGCCGAGCGTCAGCGCACGGCAATTCGCGAGGCGATTGCCTACAAGGTCTATGAGTTCGACGCGCATGGTGTGGAGATGAACCACCGCTATGCCTCGAACGCTGTCGTCAAGGACGACCAGCCGGAACCCGCTTTCGAGAAGGATGCGGAACTGCATTTCCAGCCGACGACGTGGCCGGGTGCGCGACTGCCGCATGCCTGGCTGTTCAACGACAGCGGCGAGAAGGTGTCGAGCCTCGATCTGACCGGCCACGGTGTCTTCACGGTGTTGACCGGCATCGGCGGCGACAGCTGGGTCGCGGCGGCAAAGACGCTGGCGAAAGAGTTCGGCCTGCCGATTACCGTTCATAAGATCGGCCCGCGGCAGGAGTGGCAGGACCTGACGGGAGACTGGGCGCGCGCCCGCGAAATCCGCGATGCGGGCGTATTACTCGTGCGTCCTGACCATCACGTCGCCTGGCGCTCGCACGCGGCGGTCGCTGACCCGGAACGCGAGCTTCGCCGTGTGCTGACGACAATTCTGGATCTGTGAGGCAATCATGAGCGTAGAAGAGAACGGCTATTTCACCGAGGAAAATTCCGTCGAAGTGGTCACCGGCCGCAATGCTAATACCACGGATGTGCGGCTGAAGCAGGTGATGGAGGTCGTCACACGCAAGCTGCATGAGGCGGTGAAGGAGCTGGAGCCGACACAGGACGAGTGGATGGAGGCGATCTTCTTTCTCACCCGCACCGGCCATACCTGCACCGACTGGCGGCAGGAATTCATTCTGCTATCGGATGTGCTCGGCGTCTCGATGCTGGTCGACGCGATCAACAACCGCAAGCCGTCGGGCGCCTCGGAAAGCACGGTACTTGGCCCCTTCCATGTCGCCGATGCGCCGGAGCTGCCGATGGGCGCCAATATCTGCCTCGACCAGAAGGGTGAGGACATGGTGATCAGCGGCCGCATTCTCGATACCAAGGGCAGGCCGATCGAAAACGCGGTGCTCGACGTCTGGCAGGCCAATGACGAAGGCTTCTACGATGTCCAGCAGAAGGGTATCCAGCCAGATTTCAACCTGCGCGGCATTTTCCGCACCGGCAAGGACGGGCACTACTGGTTCCGGGCGGTGAAGCCGAAATATTATCCGATCCCGGATGATGGTCCTGTGGGTCAATTGCTCGCCGCACTCGGCCGTCATCCGTACCGACCGGCCCATCTGCACTACATCATCAAGGCGGATGGTTTTGAGACGCTGACGACCCATATCTTCGATCCAGACGATCCCTATATCCATTCCGATGCGGTGTTCGGTGTCAAGGAGAGCCTGCTTGCCGAGTTCAAGCGGACGGATGATGCCGTCCGAGCCAAAAAACTGGGTTTCCGGGGCGCGTTCTGGCAGGTCGAGCACGATTTCGTGCTGGCGCCGGAACGGAAGTGAAACTAGAGCGTGATGCCGAAAAGTGTAGGCGGTTTTCGGACGACATCACGCTCTACTTCTTTGATGCTAGAGCGGATTCAGATTTTAGGTCGATTCGACCTAAAATCATCCAGCTCTAGGCGATAAGCGATCGTGGCGCTCTGCCATGGGTGCTGCGATCGCCCGAATTTACTTATGGAAATTCTTCATGATCCGGTACTGACGCGCAATTCTTCAATACAACCTCAGAATAATCGGAAAGTAAGCTTTCCCGAATAGATGTAGTTCCGAGGCCTCCTCACATAAGGAGGAGCGCGTCGGCAATTCCTCTCCCTAAAGAGGCTCTGTCGCGCGTTCCAGATTCAAACAGTATACGACCTCAGCGTTAGTCCGCCTTTGTATGGCGGGGATCTACAAAAGCCGGGATTGGTCGGTGAATGCAATCATTAAGATTGTATGTGCGTATCTTTCAAATCACCATCTGTGCTTGATCATAATTACATAACACTTTATATAACAATTTATGTAAATTGAGGAGTGGAGGTCGATTTGACTGAAGATATTGTGAGGGCGATGGGCTTCCTCTGTCTCGGCAGCCGGTTTCGCCGGATCGGCGAGCGTCTGCAGGCCGACACGCAGCAGATCATGGAGGAGCTGGACGTCTCTCTGCAGTCTGCCCAGTATCCGTTTCTTGCAGCCATCGATCGTGCCGGGCCGCTGACGATCGGCGAACTTGCCCAGGCTGTCGGTATCACCCAGCCGGGCGCGACGCGCACCGTCTCACAGCTTCTGGAGTTGGGCTATGTCGACATGCAGGCCTCGACCGAAGATCAGCGTCGCCGTCTGATCTCTCTGACTTCCAAGGGACAGGAACTTATCGATTATTCGAAAAAATCCGTCTGGCCGCGCATAGAGCAGGCGGTCCGTGAGCTCTGCGGCGATCTTTCCGGGCCGATATTGCAACAACTGGCCGCAATCGAGGATGGGTTGGCCGAAGCTCCGCTCAAGCGACGCGGCAACCTCGGCAAGGAGCAGCAATGATGAGCCACATTCTCGACCGCCCGATCTGGAGTGCCCTTGAAACCGCCCACGCCTCATTGGCTGAGGGCGGCCCGCTTGCGCGCCGCTATCCGCCTTCCATCGTGCCCTTTGCGGCGTCCGCGGACAATTCGACCGAAAGTCTCCAAGCCCTGGCAAAGCTGCCCTTGGGAGAGGAGGTCATGGCGATCGTCGAGGCGGAGCCCATCATCGTTCCGGAAGGGTTGGTGACCCTTTCCAGTGCCACGCTTGTGCAGATGATCGCGCAGCGCCCTTCCGAGCGGATCTCGGATCGCCGGATCGAGCCGCTGACGGAGACCGATGCTGCGGACATGCTGGCGCTTGCCACGCTCACGAAGCCCGGCCCCTTCACGCTGCGCGCGCAGAGCCTCGGCTCTTTCTGGGGGGTGAAAATCGACGGGCGCCTCGTCGCCATGGCGGGCCAGCGCATGCGCCAGACCGGATTTGCCGAGCTTAGCGGCCTCTGCACCCATCCTGATTTTCAGGGACGAGGCCTCGGCACTTTGCTCTTCCGTTTCGTGGCTGGTGAGATCGCAGCTCGAGGTGAAACCGCTTATCTGCACGCTTACACCACGAACGCCCCCGCAATTGCGCTCTATGAAGCGATGGGCTTTCGCCTCCGCTCTGAGATGAACCTCTGCGTCGTCAAACGGCGGGCGGTTTGATTTTCCTTTGTCGCAGTAAGGGCGATCACTGCTGCTGCAGCGCGAGCCTCAGGCCTAATGCCATATAGATCGTGCCTATGACCTTTCCCTGCCATCGGCCGATGGTACGGTTGCGGCGCAGCCAGCCACCGATCGAGCCGGCACCGACCGCCAGAAGCGAGGTCACGCCGATGCTGAGGATGACGAAGATCGCTCCCAGCAGCGCGAATTGCCCGATGACGGACCCGCTTTCCGGATGGATGAACTGCGGCAGGAAGGCCAGGAAGAAAAGCGCTGTCTTCGGGTTGAGGATCTCGGTGAAGAAACCCTGCCGAAACGCGCGCATGGGAGTAATAGCCTGAGCAGTCGGCAGGTCGATGCTACCGCTTTTCTCGACAAAAGCCTTGAAACCCAGATAGATCAGATAGATGACACCGGCATATTTGACGATCTCGAATGCCAGCGCGGATGTGGCCAGCAATGCCGACAATCCGAAGGTCGCCATCATCGTATGGAAGAGATCGCCGGCGGCGATTCCAACGCCGGTTGCCAATCCCACGCGCTTGCCACCACTGACCGCCCTGGCGAGCGTGAGCAACGTGGCAGGCCCTGGAATGACCATCAGGCCAAATACCACCAATATATAAGTCGTCAAAACACCGAGGCTGATCATCGATCTCTCTGAAGTTGGGTGCCGTCGCAAAGTCCCCGCTACATGGAAACCTTGTATCCGTTGTTAGCTGGCTTGAAGACTAATCGTTTTAGGGATCGTTGCAACAACCATGTCGAGTTGCGGTCGGCAATGTCCGCTGCCGGCGATCCGGCCTCTTTCGGCGATCTGGGCTTTCTATCGGCTGTTCTATTCCTCCAGCATTGCCACCTGGTCTATAGTATGGGGTTTCAAGGTTTAGTGCTTCACAATGGAGTTTGAAATTGAGCACTGCGTTCATGAAGGAAGAAAGCGCTGAAACGGCCGCGGAAACCGTATTGCCCGATCGGCCGATTTCTCCGCATCCGAACCGCGTCACCGACGCCGGCCTGAAGGCTCTGGAATCGCAGCTTCAGGACGCGCGCAAAGCCTATGAAGCAGCAAACGCAATCGAGGATATCAACGAACGCCGACGGCAGACAGCTATTCCATTGCGCGATGCACGCTATTTCGCGGAAAGGGTTCGCACCGCCGAAGTCATGCCGGCGCCAGTCTCCTCTGAGGTCGTCGCTTTTGGAAGCACGGTTACCTACAGCCGTGAGGACGGCCGCGTGCAAAAATATCGCATCGTCGGAGAGGACGAGGCCGATCCCAAGGCGGGATCGATTTCCTACGTCTCGCCAGTCGCAAGATTGCTGATGGGAAAGACGGTTGGCGACGTCCTGACCCTTGGCAAGGAGGAGCTGGAGATCACGGCGATCGAATAGCGGTTTTTCCGCGCGCCCTCTTTCTGCGCATGCCTGCGGTGTTCGATCAATGCGCCGGTTCGAACGGCGTTGCGATCGCGACCCTCGATGGTGCCACCTGAAAATCTGCCGGCAGCATCCGGTGATAGGCGAGCATGAGCTGGCAGGCGCTACGCGCGTCATGGCGCAGATCGTGATGGATAACGAAGGTGATCTCGCCGGCGGCGAGCAGCCGGATATTGTCCTGATCGAGATCATGGGCGGCAAAGACCGTGCATTCGCGCCGGGCCTCGGTAAAGGCTTTCAAGATGGCACGATTGCCACCGCCGGCCGAATAGACCGCGCGGATGTCCGGCTCGCGTTCCAGCGCGTCGCGGACGAGCAGTTCCGTCGTGCGGTCGACGCCGAACCCTTCGGAAATTCGGACGACCGAAAGATGGGGGAAACGCTCCGCAAGCACATCGCGAAATCCGCGCTCACGCTCGTCCTCGCCGGCAAAAAGGCTGCTCGACAATGTCACCAACACTTTGCCCGCTCGTTCGCCGGCCATGCGGCCGAGCAGATAGGCGGCGGTCGAACCGGCCACACGATTGTCCATGCCGACATAGCCGATACGGGAGTTTTCCGGCAGGTCGGTCACCAGTGTAACAACCGGGATCTTTGCTGCCATGAGTTGGGCAGCGAAATCGGCAATGGCCGGCGTCGACGCGGCCTTGAGCACGACACCATGGCTGCCGCGCCGGCGTATAGCACGCAGGATGGATAGAAGCTCGGCCTCGCTCATCGTCTCGGCCACATGAAAGCGCGCGGCAAATGATGCGGGCCGCATGCCGGGCAATTCAGCCTCGAAGGCGTCGCGGACGGCCGCTGAGAAGCGCTGCGGCGTATCCATAACGACATCGATGACGAGACGCCGCCCTGCCAAGCCCGATTGTACATATTGCCGCTCCAGCTCGGCAATCGCCGCTGCGACCCGCGTGCGGGTCACGGCGCGGACGCCTTGGCGTTCATGCATGACCCGGTCGACCGTCGCGAGGCTGAGACCAGCCTGCAGCGCGATGTCTTTCAATGGGAAAGGCGATTTCAAGGCTGTTCTTTCTGAGGTGTTTTTGAGGGGTTTTATCTCTTTCTCATAAGTCCGACCGAGACTAGGATCAACCTCATAAGTCCAACGTCACTTTGGGAGGAGAACACCATGGACGCTCAGACGCTCGCCAGCCGACGAAGCCAAAAGGTTTGGTTGTCGGCCGATTGCGGCAATTTCGATACTTTCAAAGGTCTGGTCGAAAAGACCGCCAATCTGGCGGACTGGCCATTGGCGGCGGGGATCGAGAAAAACATGCTCATCTATGATGGCGACAAGGTTCGCAGCGCCGTCGGGGATGAAGACGAACGTCGCGCCCTGATGGCCGAGTGGGTAGAAGCCTTTACCTCAGGTCCCGGCATCGTCGTCATCAAGAACGCCATGCCGGATACGGCAGTCGTCGATCGCGCGACTGCCGTGTTCGAAGCCATCGTCCGCGAGGAAAAAGAGAAGGGTAAGGGGGCCGGCGATCATTTCGCCAAGCCCGGCGCCAATGATCGCATATGGAATGCGCTGGAAAAACACTGCCTGGCGGATCCGGAAAATTTTGCCCGCTATTATGCCTCGACGGCGGTCGCCATGGTGTCGGAGGCCTGGCTCGGCGTCGGCTATCAGATGACGGCGCAGATGAACCGGGTCAATCCCGGCGGCACCGCGCAGAAGCCGCATCGCGACTATCATCTCGGCTTCATGTCGCCGCAGCAGATGCAGGCTTATCCCGGCCATATCCATGCGGTTTCGCCGCTCTTGACACTGCAGGGAGCGGTCGCGCATTGCGACATGCCGCTCGAAAGCGGGCCGACGCTGTTCCTGCCCTATTCGCAGACCTTCTTCGAAGGCTACATCGCCTTCGGCAGGCCGGAATTTCAGGCCTATTTCGCCGAACATCACGTGCAACTACCGCTGGAAAAGGGTGATGCCGTCTTCTTCAATCCGGCCGTCATGCATGGTGCCGGCAACAATGTCTCGAAGGACATCTACCGCATGGCGAACCTCCTGCAGGTATCCTCGGCCTTCGGGCGCGCAATGGAGAGCGTCAATCGCAGCCGCATGTCGGTGACGGTCTATCCGGCGCTTGTCGCCGCTCTCGATGCCGGTACGCTGAACCGGGCAGAGGCTGCCAACGTCATTGCATCGACCGCTGAGGGATATGCCTTCCCGACCAATCTCGACAGCGATCCGCCGGTCGGGGGTCTCGCGCCGAAAACCCAGGCGCAGATCATGGCTGAGGCGATCGATGCCGGGACGGACGCGAAGCGATTTGCCGAGCTGATCGCCGCCCACGCCACACGCAGGGAGGCTTGAGACCCGATGAGCCGACTGGATGGAAAATTTGCCGTCGTAACCGGTGGCACGCAGGGGCTGGGCGCGGAAGTCGCGCGTCTCTTTGCCGAGCGGGGCGCTGCCGGCCTGACGATCTGCGGCCGCAGTACCGCCAAGGGCGAGGCCAAGGCACGGGAGATCGGTGACCGCTACAAAATACCGGTCGCCTTCGTCACGGCCGATCTCGGTAAGGTCGAGGATTGCCGTAAAGTCATCGCGACCGCGGTCGAAAAGTTCGGTCGCATCGACGCTCTCGTCAATGTCGCCGCCATCACCGACCGCGGTACCATTCTCGACACCGATCCGGAGTTGTTCGACCGGATGTTCGCCGTGAATGTGCGCGCGCCCTTCTTCCTGATGCAGGACGCGATCAAGAACATGATCGCCAATGGCATCGAAGGAACGATCGTCAATATTTCTTCGATGTCGGCGATGGCCGGCCAGCCCTTCATCAGCGCCTATTGCTCTTCCAAGGGCGCGCTGGATACGCTGACCCGCAATACAGCCTTCTCCCTGCTCAGGAACCGCATCAGGGTCAACGCGCTTAATATCGGCTGGATGTCGAGCGATGGCGAGGATCGCATTCAACGCGAATATCATGGCGCCGCCGAAGATTGGCTGGCAAAAGCCGCTGCCGAGCAGCCGTTCGGCCGGCTGGTCGATCCTGCCGAGGTCGCACGCGCCGTCGCCTTCCTGTCATCGGAGGAATCCGGCTTGATGACAGGCGCCACGATCAATTTCGATCAGTCGATCTGGGGCGCCTATGAAGGGTCGCCGCATCCGGAGAAAGCGATGCAAGTCACGCAGATTGGCGGGAGGGAAATACCCTCCCGCTGATGGGCAGGCTGCTTGCCGGCGCGAAATGCCAACTGGCTTTCTCCGTGGCTCAGAAACCCTTGATCGTTCCGTCAGACCAGACCATCTTGCCGCCGCGGATCGTGCTGCGCACGCGCGGCACCCGGCCGCGTTCTGCGATCACGAGATCGGCGCGTAGCCCCTCGGCGATGCGGCCGCGATCATTCAGGCCGAGCGCTTTTGCCGGGTTGGCGCTTGCCAATGCCGCCGAGGCGGGAAGGCCGCCCTTGCCGATTTCCGCAAGCGCGATCACAGCAGGCAGAATGGCCGAGGGGTGATAGTCGCTCGCAAGGATATCGAGCACGCCGGCTTCATAGGCTTCCCGCGCGGAAAGATTGCCGGAATAGGAAAGGCCGCGCACCGCATTCGGCGCGCCCATGGCCGTCGCCAATCCCAGTCGCCTTGCTTCGGTGGCCGTCGCGATATTGATCGGAAACTCGCTGATTGCAGCGCCGAGGCTATGCAGAAGTGCTGCCTTCTCGACGGTGTCGTCATCGTGGGAGGCAAGCACGACGCCATGCTCGCGGGCCAGCTCCGCCAGGCTGTTGATGATGTCCATGCTGTCGCCATGCTCGGAGCGGGCCGCCATGCGCTGTTTCACGAGTTCTGCCGCCTGCGCCTCGCTGATCTTCTTGGCCTTTGCCGTATTGGCGATATGCAGCTCGATATCGCGATATTGTCCCTGGCCCGGCGTATGATCCATCAGCGAAATCAGGTGCAGCGCGCCGGCGTCGATCAGGGTCTTTGCCTCTTTCAATGCAGGCAGGAACGTCACTTCGAAGCGGCCATGGATGCGGTGGTCGATCAAAAGCTCCTCCCGCATCGATGCGAGCTTTTCGATCATCGCATGGGTATGCTCTATGGAGCGGACATGACCGTAAGTTGCCGGGGTGAAGGCGACAGCCGCGTAGGCTGTCGTCACGCCGTTGGCGGCGAGCATCTTGTCGAGGTCGTAGACGCCGAGTTCGAGCGGCAAGCGGACATTGACGCGCGGCTCCACGCATTTTTCGATCATATCGCCATGCATGTCGACAAAGCCGGGCAGCAGAAACCGGCCGTGCCCGTCCACTTCCGCTCCTTCGACAGGCCGCTCGCTGATTTCAGCGATCAGTCCATCTTCGATCCTGATAGCGCCGCGCTCGACCACGCGATCCTGTAATATAATTTCGAAATTACTCAGCCACATCGTCTTGCTCGTCCTCGATCTTGATGGCTTCCAGATGAAGTTCCCGGTCGATCAATGCCTTTACATCGTCCGGATGGTGAAAGACACCGATCATCGCGACGCCGGACGCTTTGAGCTGTGTCAGTCTTTCGACCAGTGCGCGGCGGGCGGAATAGTCGAGCGAAGCGGTCGGTTCGTCGAGCAGCAGTAGGCGCTGCGGCAGGATGAGCGCGCGGGCCAGATTGACCTTCTGCTGCTCGCCGCCGGAGAAGGTTGAGGGATAGGCTGACCAGAGCTGTTTCTTCACGCCGAAAGCGTCGAGCCAGCGCCGCGCCTCGGTCAGGGCTTCGGTATGCGATGCGCCGGCAAGCCTTAGCGGTTCGGCGACAATCTCCTCGGCGGCGACGCGAGGACGCGCATTTAGGAACTGGGTGACGAAGCCGATTTCGCGGCGGCGCAGCACGGCAATGTCGACATCCGCCGCCGTCGCGAGATCGATGATCCCTTCCTGCGTGTGATAATAGACGTGGCCGGCGCGCGGCAGGTAAGAGCGGTAGAGCGTGCGCAGCAGCGTCGATTTGCCAGCGCCGTTCTCGCCCTTGAGCAGGATGAATTCACCCGCATTCAGGTCGAATTCGATATTCTCGAAGGCAAACAGCGTGCGCTTGAGGTGATGCATTTCAAATTGCTTCGAAAGGCCCTGGACGCGCAGCACCGGAGATTTGGCCTGTCTGGCGGAAACCTGAATATTCATCTCTAGCGTTTCCCTCAAAGCTTGGCGTGAACGAGCTGCTGCGTGTAGGCGTGCTGCGGATCCTGGAAGATCTGGTCGGCCAGGCCCTGTTCCACGACCTTGCCGCGCCGCATGACCATAACCCGGTCTGCCATCGTGCGGATGACACCGAGATCGTGCGAAACCAGAACCATCGTGATGGAACGCTCGCGCTGCAGCCGCTTCAGCGTGTCGAGAACCAGCGCCTGAACACTGACGTCGAGGCCGGTTGTCGGCTCGTCGAGCAACAGCACGGCAGGTTCCAGTGCGATCGCCTTGGCAAGCTGCACGCGCTGCTGCATGCCGCCGGAAAGCTCGTTCGGCCGGGCATCCATGCGCTCGATCGGAAATTCCGAGGCATCGAGCGACTGGCGCGCCCGTTCGCGCAGCTCGGCGAAATTGCGGTTGCCGGCAATCAGCAGGCGCTCGGCGACATTGCCGCTGCTGGTGTGGTTCATCAGCAGGCCGAGATGCGGATTCTGATAGACGATCCCGATATGATGCGCTCTCAGCATTCGCCGCTCGAAGCGGTCGAGCGTAAACAGATTGCGGGTCTCGTGCCCGGGAAGAGCAAGATTGTAGGTGCCTGTGTCGGGCGTATCCTCAAGGTTCATCATCCTGAGCAACGTCGACTTGCCGGAGCCGGATTCGCCGACAATGCCGAGAACTTCGCCAGGATAGACCGTCGCATCGACGCCGCCAAGGGCGGTGACATTGCCGTAGTTGCGCGCAATGCCGCGCATCGTCAGGATGGGCTCGGCCAACATCAGCCGCGGCGGCTCGCGGGTCAGCTCTGCCGATTGAGCGGTATCAAGCGCGGCCATTAGCCCATCCTTCCATTCTTGTACCAGGTCTCGCCGATCTCGACCGCTTCGGCTTCCGACTTGCGGATGTGCTTCACGCCGAAATGGCTGTCGGACAGTTCGTATTGCGAGGAACCGTCTTCCTGCGGAAGCTCGTTCATGAAGAAACCGGTGACATCGCTGCGGTAGCAGGTCTTGTCCTGGTGATCCTCGACGCGGTAGGGCACATCGTCGAAAACAAGCGGTTCGACGCGGGTATAGGGCGGCACGGCGAAGATGCGCTTCTCGCGGCCGGCGGACAGGATTGTCAGGTGGTCCGCCTGATTGAGCTTGGGCACGTCCCAGCGCGGGATCGGCGATGGCGTCATCACATGCCGGCCGTTGACCATGCTCGGATAGCTGGACCCTTGCATGATCCGTCCCGATTTGACGAGCTGTTCGTAGAGCACCAACCACAGCTGCCCATAATCGGCATCGCCATGCATTTCGCGGGCGACAGACATATCCGGCTGCACCGGGCGCAACGGTTCCGGATTCGGAACCTGCAGCACCAGGACCTGATCTTCGCGCAGCTTTTCCTCCGGAATGCGGTGGCGGGACTGAATGATGGTTGCGGCCATCGTGTCTTCCGTCTCGACGGCGCCGCCAACCCGCGCCACGAACTTGCGGATGCTGCTGGCATTGACGGAATCGTCGGATCCCTGGTCAATGACTTTGACGACGGATGTGGGCTTGAGCAGCGTCAGCGTGACCTGTAGCCCGCCTGTTCCCCAGCCGCGGGCGATCGGCACTTCGCGGCTCGCATAGGGCACCTGATAGCCGGGAATGGCGATCGCCTTCAAAATGCGGCGGCGCATTTCGCGCTTGGCGGATTCATCGAGAAAGCGTAGTTGAAGGCCATCCAGGGCTTGGTCAGTTCCTGAAGTTTCATAGCGCGACCTCCTCCTGTTGCGAGGCAAGCTTTTCGGTGGCGACCGGCTTTGCGGCGGCAGCGTCCTTGTCGGTCTTGACGCGGCGCAGCGCATCGAGGGTCGATTGGAACGTCACATAGTGCGGAAGCTTGAAGTGGATGCAGAAGCCGGAGCTTTCGACCGGCTCGGTGTGATAGAGAACGAATTCTTCGTTCGCGGCCGGATGCGGATTGGGTTGATTGGAGGCAAGATCGAGTGTTGCCGCCGCGATCACCTTCACCTCGTTCCAGCCGAAGGTCGCCGAAAAGCCCAATTGCAAATCCTTCGCCTTGGAGATCACCTCCGTCTGGCTGACACGAACGCGACCGGCGCTGAAGACGGTGCCGGAGGGGTGGCGCAGACGAACCGGCGCGTATGCCAGGCGCAGCTCATTGACGGTCGGATGCACGGCGCTATAGCCGCGCATAGTGGCATAGCCGAGCGCCAGCGTGCCGCCGGTGTCGGCACGCGCCAGGCTCTGCAGCTTATGGGCGCGTGCTGCCGGAAAAAGCAGCGGTTCGCGCGTCAGATCGGGGATTTCCTCAGGCGCGACCGTCTCGACCGGATGATCCGGAATAAGCCCCTGTGCCTTTTGCCAGCTGGTGAGTGAGGGGTGCGTCGCCGGCGCTGGTTTTGCAGCGGGGATCACTGGCTCCGGGACATAGTCATTGCCCTGCAACACGTCGACCTGAAGCAGGCGATGGGAGTAGTCCAGCGTCGGCCCCAATATCTGGCCACCCGGAATGTCCTTGAAGGCAGCCGAAATGCGTCGGACCGTCAGAAGATCCGGCTGGCTGACGGGTTCGGCAACGGCGATGCGTGGCTGCGTCGTGCGGTAAGCGCGCAGCAGAAGGATCGCCTCGTAGAGATCACCTCCGGCCTGGGCGAGCGCCAGAGCGGCGAGGTCGGGTTCATAAAGCGAGGCTTCACCCATCAACCGGTCGATGAGATAGGGAAGGCCGGTCCGAACGGCCTCGACGCGCTCGCGCGTGATCGGACCGAGATCGGTGCGGAAAAGCCGTTCCGCCTGTTCGATGGCGTATTCGCCGCCGCGGGTTGCCACATAGGCCATCAGAGCACCTCGATTTTCGTGGAGCGGGGAATGCCGAGCAGGCGTCTTCCATCGATGAGATAGAGATCCCAGCCGAGCGGATAGCGGATGGCCTTGGCACGCATCTGCCAAAAGGCAGGATCGATGCCTTCGACCGAGACTGTGACGTTGTCCTTGATGCCGGGGCCGGTAAGGCGCAGTTGTTGCCCGGAACCAAAGTGCGCGGGAGCAAACAGAGTCGCTGCGTCATCCGGATAAAGCAGGCTGCCGATGCGCAATCTCGACAGGGCTTCGACGTTTTCGGCGGAGCGGATGGCAGCAAAGACATAGTCGGCATCGGCAAGCGGCATCCGCCTTGCCCCGGTTGCGGCCATCTTTAGATCCAGGGACGGATCATTTGCCACATGGAAGCTGCATTCGCGGTCAAGCAGGCTTTCGGCGAGCGGCCAGAAGCCTTCGGCGGGTAGTTCCCGCGGCTGCCCGGGTCGGCTCAGCGCCCACATGAGTTCCTCAAAGGTGGCGTTGGTGCGCGTATCGTCGAGGGTCGGCTGGAGATTATGTGCCATGGTCAGAATGTCTCCATCTGCACGCGGGTTGCTTCGACTTTCTGAAGGAGCCGCCGGTCTTCTTCTTCCTGATGGCGCTGTTCGGTATTCAGGAGCTCAAGGACGAGATCGGCCTGGTGGCCGGCAGCGATTGCGGCATCTATGATCGCCATGCCCATAGCGTGCTCGAGGTCTCGACCGACGACTGCGCCATAGCCTTCCACTGCGCGATCCGGCACGCGGATATGTGCTTCGGACACCAGAACTTCGCCGAGATGGAAGGCCGTGCTGCGAACGGTATCGATCAGCGGCAGCATGGCAAGGCCGGTGCGGTTCGCGACGACATCGACTTCGCCGAGCGTGTCGAGCACCTTTTCGGCCGCGGCCTTTACGTTCGCCGGCCGACCTGCGGCGAGAATTTCCAGCGCCTGCGCATGCGTATAGGATGCGCTGACCGGATTGCCAGTCTTCTCCTCAGTCATCATCTTTTCCTCGGGCATCAGAATTTGTTCGGGAGCGGGGCTTTCAAATATTCGAATGATTACTATAGTCATTCGAATGAATTGTCCACGGCGTTTTGCCTTGCTCGAGGAGATTTTCGAAGTGCAGCGAATCCCTAGGCGCTGCGTCCGCGCAGCCATTCCGCCGTGATACTGCTTGCTTCCCGCGCAGCGATCGGCGGTGCCTGCCCCTGCAGCAAGGCAAACAGGAAAGAGCCGGCAAAGCGGTCACCGGCACCGATGGTATCGGTGGTATCGACCTTTGCAGCGGGCTTGATTTCTACCGCCTGCAAGCCGTCAAACAGGGTGATGGGGCGCGTGCCGTCGGTGAGCACCAGCATCTTCAGGCGTGAACCGGCGATCCTACCGGCCCGCTGCCAAGCGAGATTGAGATCATCCGGAACATCGTCGCGCGAAGAGATGACATAATCGGCCGGACGCGGCGTTGCTGGCCGCAACGGAAATTGCGACAGGACGAGCGGTTGGGCATCGATCTGCGCGACAAGGCTTTCGTCGAGCGCGAGGGCATTGATATAGACGCCTGTGCCCGACAGCTTGCCGGCGACTGTCAGTGGATGAGACCGCCCGGTCGGTGCGAGGATCGTCCGCTCTCCACTCGGCTCGAGGAAAATTTCCAGCGGCGCCGTCTCACCAGGCGCCATCATGATGTATTCGGTATGGAAGCCGGCCGTGGAAAGTGATCGCAGTGCGGTTTCTCCTTCTTCATCCTGCATTAATCGCGAGACGATGGCGACGTCGGCTCCCAATTCCAGCAGCTGCAGGCCGGTATAGAAAGCGCCGCCGCCGAGACGGGTCGTGCGGGACGAAAATTGCACGCGTCCGCCCGGAATCAGCGGTGCATCCAGCTGCCATATGCGATCGTGGTTTACCGATCCGATTACGATTATTCGGAGCATGTATCTGCCTATCTGACGTCGATGCCTGGTGCCAGCGCGTCTACGATGAAACGCTGCGCCAGCAGGAAGATCAAGAGAACGGGGACGATCGACAACAGGCTTGTTGCCATCAGCGGCCCCCAGGCCCGCTCTGCACCCTCCAAATCGGCGAAGGCTGCAATACCCGTCGTCAACGTCTTCTTGAAGGCATCATCCAGTACGAGCTGACCCCAGAGATAGATGTTCCAGGCCCCCATGAAGGAAATCACCGAAAGGGCTGCTATTGCGGGAATGACATTGGGGACGCCGATCTCGATGAATTGCCGCCACAACCCGCTTCCGTCCATGCGTGCCGCCTCGAATATCGAAGCGGGAAGCGATCGGAAAGCCTGGCGCATGTAGAAGACATAGAAGCCGATATAGGGGATCGAAGGGATGATCATCGCGCCGTAGGTATTGAAGGCCTGGAGTTTCACGATTGCGATATAAGTCGGAATGATCGCCAGCACGTTCGGGAAGGACATGGTGGCGATGACGAACCAGAACAGCGCCTGCTTCCCTTTGAATTCTAGTCGCCCGAAGGCAAAGCCGGCGGGCACGGAAAGAACGAGCTTTCCGATGGTGATCAGGGTTGCGGTCAGCATGGAATTCCAAAGCCACATCCAGATCGGATGCCGGCTTGCGGCGATGGTGAAATTCGAAAGCGTCGGATTTTCCGGCCAGAAGCGCACGGTTCTGGCCATGATCATGTCGTTTGGCGTGAAGGCCGCCGTCACCATCCAGACAAGCGGAAACACGGTAGCGATGCAGATTGCCATGAGCACGACATGGAGCAGCAATCTGTGAAGCTTGTGACCGATATCGCTCATCTGTAATGCACCCGCTTCTCGCTGACGCGGAACTGCAGCCAGGTAATAGCGAGCACGAGAACGATGATGACGACGGCAACAGCGCTTGCTGGCCCGAACTGGAAGAACAACAGGCCCTGCTGCCACAGGAAATAGAGAAGGCTCGAGCTTCTGCCGGCGGGGCCGCCATGGGTGAGTACATCGATGACGCCGACGATGTCGTCGAGCACATGGAAGAAAGTCGTGACACTGATGAAAAAGGCTGTCGGCGTCATCAGCGGCAAGCTGATATCGAAAAAATGCCGCGTGGAACCCGCACCGTCAAGCTCGGACGCCTCGCGCAATTGATGCGGCAGGTTTGCAAGCGCCGCCAGCCAGAGAAGCATATTGAGGCCGAAGGTCTTCCAGAAGGTGACGAGGCTGACGCAGAGCAGCGCAAGGTTGGGATCCGTGTGCCAGCGCGACGGCGGAAAGCCGAAATGGCCGAGCACCTCGTTGAAGAGGCCGTTGACCGGATTGAAAAGCCAGGACCAGGCAACGCCTGCAACCGAATAGGCGACGATCGTCGGGAGGAACAGGCTGCCGCGATAAAGCCCCTGCAGCGGATTCTTGCTTATCGCGTGCAGCATCACCGCGAAGATCAGAGGGATGACGATCTCGGCAGGGATGAGGACAACGCAGTAAAGCAGCGTGTTCCATGCCGCCATGCGGAAATCGGGATTGTCGAAGATGGACGCGTAGTTATCGACGCCGACAAAACGGATGTCGGCCGACAGCAGATTCCAGTCGACCACCGATAGCAACATCGACGCTATCAGCGGGCCGTAAAGGAATATCGCGACGGAAAGAACGGCTGGCCCCACGAACAAATAGGGAGCCAGCGATCGAAGACGAAATGGCATGATGCGCAGCCTATGCCGAAATCAGCCCGGCAAGCTCATCGTGAGCGCCCTTGATGCCATCGGTAACAGTCGTTTCCTTGAGCAGCATGCGCGAGACCCACTTACGCCACACGGCCTGACCTTCGAGGCCGCGCTTGCCGGGCCAGATCGTCTCTGCGGTCAGGCCATCGGAAAGCTGTGCCGCCGCTGGCTTCATGAACTCGTTGATCAGCGGAATATCGTGCTTGGAGGTGTTGAGGTAGCCGGTCTCGGACCAGAGCGCCTGGCCCTCCTTCGAGGCGCAGAATTCAAGGAAGGCAAGAGAGGCTTCCGCCTGTTCCTTGTTGTGGGTGTAGATGGCGAGGAAATTGCCGCCGCTGTTCATCTTGCGCTGATGTCCTGGGAGCCCGGGGAATTTGGTCGTGACAGCCTTTGCTGCGCCGAACGGAAAGGTGACGGCGGCGGTCGAGCTGGTCGTGCAGATTGCAAGCGCGCCGGACTGGAAGGCGGCGGTCTGCTCCTTGTCGCTGACGGGCAGCCAAAGACCTTCATGGGCCGGAGCGCAATATTCGCTCATGCCGGCGATGGCTTCCGGACTATTGAGGGCCAGCTTGCCATCGGGATCGATGATGAAGCCGCCGGCGTTCTGGATGAAGGACTGGCTCGTCCATTCGTTGTTGGAGAGCGAGATCGGCGAGCGATAGGTTGGGTGCTTGCCTTTCAGGGCCGCATCGAGCTTGCGGGCGCTCTCATAGAGCCACGTCGTATCCGGCGTTTCCGGCAGATTGGGATCGAGGCCGGCAGCCTTCCACATGTCGCTGTTGATATAGGTGATCGGCGTCGACATCGCCCAGGGAAGGCCGATGACTGCGCCGTCGATGGTGACCAGCGGCAGGACCGACGGGCGGAAATTGGCAAGGATTGCTTCTGCCTTTGCGGAATTGATCTCGCGAAGGTCGCGGGCGCCGAGGGTGCGTCTGGCGAAATAGCCGAACTTCCAGCCGGTGATCATCATGGCTGGCGGGCGGCCGGCGGCGACGCTTGCGACCGCTTTGGCGGTCACCGCCTCATAGTCGCCGTCGAAACGGTTGGTGACGGTTATGCCGAGCTGCTTGGCGTTGAAAGCGTCGACAACCTTCTGGAACGGCTTGTCAGGTCCCCAGGTGCTCGAAATCTCGATAGCGGCATCGGCGGACCGGGCCTTGCCCGTCATGGCAATTGATGTGCCGATAACCGCGGTCGCACCTGCGATAAATTGACGACGATTAAGTCCTACCATCTTATCCTCAATATCCGAATGATTAATAAAACATTCGGATATTTACTAACGATGGCGAGTGACACCTATATGAAGGAAAATATGGCTAAGCGCTAAAGTCCGATGGCGAAATTGACTTTGGCCGCCGTTTGTTGGATTTCCGATATCAGGCACAGATTGAAAATTGATGCTGTAGCCGATATATGACATTCGAATGACATGGTTGAAATCGGAAGGCAGGCATGGAGAAGAAATTGCTGCACGGGCAATGGCAACAGGTCGAAAGCGATATTGCGGAGGATATCCTGACCGGTCGCCTGTCACCGAAGGCGCAGCTTCCGACGGAATCCGACCTGATGGAACGTTTCGGCGTCGGACGACACACCATACGGCGCGCCATTTCCCGTCTTGAAAGCCGGGGGCTCGTGCTGGTCGAGCAGGGGCGCGGAACCTTTGTCAGGGATAGCCGCCTTGATTACCGCCTGTCCGAACGTACGCGCTTCTCCCAGAACCTGCTCGATCAGGGCAGGGAGCCGCTCGGCCAGGCCATCCATGAAGAAGTTGTTCCGGCCTCAGAACTGATCGCCGAAGCCTTGCGGCTTCCCCTTGGCGAGCCGGTCTACCATATCGTGAGGCGAGGCTTCGCTGACGAGGAGCCGATCAACTATTCGCATGCCTATTATCCCGTGCGCCGCTTTCCGGGTTTCGATGAGGCGCGGCGCAGTGGGCGCAGCGTCACCGTTATTCTGGCTGAGTACGGCATCCCGGACTATATCCGCCTGCGCACGGATATTGTCGTTCGTCTCCCGACAAGCGAGGAGGCGAAGCAGCTCTGCCAGTCCATGTCTCAGCCGGTGGCTGTGTCGAGAAAGGTGGACGTCGATCTCAAAGGCACGCCGATTTCCTATTCGGAATCGGTCTGGCCGGGTGAGCGCGTGCAGTTCTCTATCGACAACACTAGCCAGCTTCTGGACGTGCTTGCCCGCGGTGACACGGGCTGAACGGACTGGTTCCGCGCGATTAGGTCTCATCAGAGCCTGAATGACGCGTCTGCCGCGATATGCTAATATTGGGCCTTATCAGGCGCGCAGCGGGTGATGCGATGTTGGAGGCAGACAAGGTATTCGCTGGCTCGATTCCGGAAAACTACGACCGCCATATGGTGCCGTTGATTTTCGAGCCTTACGCGGCAGATATTGCCCAACGAGCAGCGTCATTGCGGCCTGGCACAGTGTTGGAAATCGCTGCAGGCACCGGCGTTGTCACCCGCGCATTGACGCCGAAACTATCCTCCGGCGCAAGCTATGTCGTCACCGACCTCAACCAGCCGATGCTCGATTACGCCGCTTCGCGGCAGTCTCCCGACCACCGCATCACATGGCGGCAGGCGGATGCCCAGTCGTTGCCCTTTGAAAATGCGTCCTTCGATCTCGTCTTTTGCCAGTTCGGCGCCATGTTTTTTCCGGACCGCATCGCAGCCTATCGCGAGGCAAAGCGCGTTCTGAAGCCCGGTGGATATTTCCTGTTCAACGTCTGGGATCGCATCGAAGAGAACATATTCGCGGATGACGTCACGAACGCGCTTGCCCGGATTTTTCCGGAGGATCCGCCGCGCTTTCTGGCGCGCACTCCGCATGGCTATTACGATGTGGATCGGATTCGCGGCGATCTCGAGAGCGCGGGTTTCTCCGAAATTGTGATTGAAACGAGAGCGGAGCAAAGCCGGGCATCCTCGCCGCGCCTTCCGGCCGTCGCTTATTGTCAGGGAACTCTGCTTCGCAACGAAATCGAGGCTAGAGAAGCGGGGAAGCTGCGGGCTGCAACCGACTATGCCGCTGCCGCGATCGAAGCGAGACACGGTAGCGGCGAAGTTGCTGCCAAAATTCAGGCGCATATCATCCTGGCGACGGCTCATCCCGCTGAACCTCTGAAAGATTAACTGAAGAATAACTATAATTTAAAGCGCGATTGCCGAATTATGCATGCGGCGACGAGTTGTTATATTGTCTTGGATACCAAATGGAGATCAAGGGCAATATTCGCTGAGCTTTCCGGTGGGGTTTTATAAGGAAATACCTGAGGTGCGAGATGCGGGCAGCAATGCCGGCAAATCCGCTCATATGCTCGTGAGCCTTCAGGTGCTGCGCGCTCTCGCAGCCTCCTCCGTGGTCCTCGCCCATGCCTTGCACGAAGCAGAGATCCTGGCAACAGCGACAGGAAGTGTAGCGGTCGATGGCTCCGCCTGGAATCTCGGTTTCGGCGTCGACATCTTCTTCGTTCTTTCCGGCTTCATCATGACCCACACCGCGGCATCCGAGTTCGGCAGGAGCGGCGCTCCGCTGCATTTCTTTCTGCGGCGTTGCGCCCGCGTCGTCCCCCTTTATTGGCTATTGACGAGTATCATGCTGCTTGGCGCGCTCGCGGCACCCTCGCTGCTCGTCGTTCCCGTCGGCTCCATATCCCATGTTCTCGCCTCTTATTTCTTCATCCCGTCCGGACGTGGCGTGGGGGAGATCAGGCCGGTGCTTGCGCTTGGCTGGACACTAAATTACGAGATGCTGTTCTATGTGCTCTTCGCACTGGCGCTCCTTTTGCCGATAAGGCTGGGGATCGTCTGGCTGTCGGCGCTCATGGTCGGCATGGCGCTCGTCGGAAATCTCGTCGACCCCAGCCATGTTCAGATAGCATTCTGGACAAGCCCGATCATTCTGGAGTTCCTGTTCGGCGTCTATGTTGCTCTGATTTTCCGCAGCGGCGTAAGGATCGGCAAGGGTATTGCATTCGGGCTCGTGGCTATAGGGCTTCTTGGCTTCGTTCATGTCTCCACACTTTGGAACGATGCAGCCTTGCCGCAATTCCTGCGAAGCGGTTTGCCTGCAGCTCTGCTTGTTCTTGCGGCGGCAATCGGTCCCGCTTTGCCTCACAGGAGGCCTGTCCTCTGGAGCGCTGCTTTGGGAGACGCCTCCTATAGTCTTTACCTCGCCCATCCTTTTATCCTGCGGCCCATGCGAGCCATTTGGGCGCAAATGATCGGCGGAGCTCTTCCGCCTGGGCTGTTCGCTGGCTTCTCGACGCTCGCTGCTGTCCTGCTTGCCCTGGCACTCTTCAGAGGTGTCGAGAAGCCGCTTACGCGCAGTGTGCAGGACGTCGTGCTCGGCTCGGCACGGCGCAAGCGGATATCGGCTGGGGCACTCCCCACGGCGGATACCGAGAGTGCCTGACGCTTTCAGGCGGTTTGCTTTTGGCGGAGATAATCGACGTGGTTCAATGCGGCTGAGGCGATTGTGTCGAGCTGGGTCGCAGCGCGGGTCAGCGTGTTCAAGGATTGGCGGGGTTAGTGGCTGCTCAGTCGGCCCATTCCGGATCGGTCGTAAAGGCGATCGTCAGCCAACGATCCGGACCTTCGTCGCCGATCGCTTCGCCGATTTCGTCGCGGATATGGTCCCATTCCTCCAGCTTCTTCGCCGGTCCATCCGGCGGAACGATGAAGTAGAGTTCGATCTGCTTGCCGCGGCCGACCCGCGCGACATAGGAGCGGTAGGATAAGAAATCGTAGCGTCGAACGATGTCGGTCGCGACGCGATCGACATGTTCCCGAAGACCCGCAGGCGTCACGAGAAGAATGTCGGCGAATGCCTGCTTGATCGTTCCGATCGGTATGGGAATGACGATGAGGCAGACCAGAGCCAGAGCGACCGGATCGACATAGGGTGATATCCATTGCAGGTTCGTTCCCTGAATGAAAAAGCCGAAGACGAAGGCAAGTAGCAGCGCGCCGCTCAGGCAGCCTGTCATGATCCAGGCCTTGGCATCCAGTGCGATAAAATTGGATCGGAGCGTCTTGTTTGCGCGGTTGCCATAGGCTGCCATCAGGAAGGCGATGATCATGGTCAGCACCGCATAGATGATGGCTTGATCGAAAGAGAGATGACGGCCGCCGGCCATGATGCTGCCGATGGCGTTGATCAGGGCATACACCGCGGCTCCCGTCAAAAGCACGCCATTGAGGCCAAGCACCATGGGCTCGAGGTGCCAGAAGCCCATGGTGAAATGCTTGGCGAATTTGCCGGCGGGCGTCGTGTTCGTCGCCGACGATATGATCAGATTGGAAACGATCAATGCCACGATCGTCATGCTCGCATCGGTAAGCGCGTAGACGCCGTCAAAGACGATCGCATATGAGCCGGAGAGGATACCGAAGACGATACCGGCGACGGCCAGAACGAACGTCACGATGATGGAAACGCGCAGAACGCTTTGTTCGGTCGTCACTTCTTAGTCCCCGGCTAAAGGCACGGCGTGCGCTTCGGATAATCTGGCATGCACGCCAGACTTCTATCGCGTCATATGTCCTAAGCCAATCGAGATGGTTCTGTCATGAAATACCTCTTCAAGCGTAAGCTGAGAGGCACTCAATCACCTCAGGATCGGCGTGGTCTCTCGTTCTCGCCCTGGCGTCTAAACTCGCTCGGCGTGACGCCCACGAGCTTCTTGAAGTCACGGGCAAAGTGGAATGGATCGGGGTAGCCGCATCTGGCGGCGATCTTGCCGATCTGCTCATCCGTTACCACCAGCAGCCGCTTGGCGGCGTTTACGCGCTCGTGCCGCAGCCAATCGATAGGCGTCGTTCCCGTTCTCTGACGGAAGCGGCGGAACAGTTGTGCTTGGCTGAGATTAGCGGCCGGTGCGAGTTCTGCCACCGTCCAGGTGCGTGCCAGATCGGCTCGAACCGCTTCCATGACCCGCTGTAGGCGCTGAACGGCGCCGCCAGCGTCGCCATTGTGGGCCCGCTCCGATACCAATGAAGAAATCAACTGGGCGAGCAAGGCGAAGCACTGGCTGTCGGCAAAGAAGCCTCTTCCTTCCACTTCGTCGAGGATTCCCTCGAACACGCCTTGTAGATTGTGCACAGCCTTCATGTCGAAAACCGGATTGGCGACCACATCTAGGCTGTCAAACAGGGCGTCGAGCCCGTATCCGACGAAGCCCACCCATAGATAGGACCAGTGCGCATGGCGTGGCTCGCACCGATGCGAATACAGCATCGAGGAATCCAGCCAGGCGATTGTCCCCTCATGCAGCAGGCTGGAGACTCCGTTGACCTGCAACAGGCCTTTTCCGCCGAGAGTAAGGATCAGGGTATGATGGTTGAAGCGGTGGGCGATCGGCATTTCCGCTGGCGTGCAGATCCGCCGTCCGGCCGCGAGAAGCGTGTAGGGAAAGACGCGGGACAACTTTCCCGGAGTCTGAAAGAAGACGTCGTCAAGGGGGAGGGTTGCTGGTGAAGTCGCTTTATCGGTCATGGCGACCTAACCCTATTGGGGAATGAGAGTTTTATCCATATGGCTGCGGTTGGCATCCATGTCTTTTCATTCCGCGCCGCTGTATTCTACGGTGATAAGCTAGAATGGACAAAGGTCCTGATCATGCCGACGGCAACCCCAGCATTCGATCCGCTCTCGCAAGCGTTCACTGACGATCCCTATGCCGCTTACCGTGAGCTGCGCGCCACTCCCGGTCCGGTCTATTACGAGCATTTCGACATATGGCTGTTGTCGCGCTATCAGGATGTGGCCATTGCCGCCGCCGACAAGACGCTCGTGCGCTCGCTCGAATTCTTTCTTTCCCCGGAGGAGATACAGGAACAGAAGGTTCGGCAGAATTGGCACGACATGCCGAACCATTCGCGTTTCGTGCAATTCAGCCTCCTGGATTCCGATGGCGAAACCCATGACCGGCTGCGCCGCAAAGTGTTCCGTGAATTTACCCCGGCACTCGTTGCGCGTCAGCGCGGCATGATACAGGATTTCGTCGACCGCCTGCTCGACCGTCTCCTGCAAGCGGGCACGATCGATTTTGTCGAAGATCTCGCCTCGCAGGTTCCGGGCCACATCATCGGCTCCGTGCTGGGCGTGCCGGAAGAATATGCCGGGCAGCTGCGCAAATGGTCGGAAGAGGTCGTGCAATATTTCGATGTCGATCGCAGCGCCGAGCGCAAGGCGATAGCCGAACGCGCGACGACGGAATTCTACGAACTCCTCAAGGAACTCATCGCCGAGCGCGTGCGCAATCCACGCGACGATCTTCTCTGTCGGTTAACCGAGGCGCATGTTGCAGGCGAGCTGACCGAAGACGAGCTCGTCTCCACCTGCATGCTGATCCTGATGGCCGGACATGGCTCGACCATCGATGTGCTGGGTAGCGGCATGCATGCTTTGATGCAATATCCCGATGCTCTGCACAAGCTGCGGGAAACCCAGGCCGTGATGCCGACTGCCATCCAAGAAATGTTCCGCTTCGAGTCCCCGCTGCCATTCTTCCATCGCTATCTGACGGAGGAAAAGACGATTGCGGGCACGCCACTGCCGAAGGGCACGAAGATCGGCCTGCTCTACGGCGCGGCCAATCGTGATCCGGAGCAATTTGACTCACCCGATGTGTTCAATGTCGAGCGCACACCCAACCGCCATCTGGCTTTCGGCGGCGGCGCGCATTTCTGTCTCGGCAATCATCTCGCGCGGCTGGACATGGAGATCATCTTCTCGACTCTCCTGCGCCGCACCCGCGCGATCGAATTGCTGGACGACAGTCCCGCCTATAAGCGCGGCCTCTCGGTGCGCGGTCCGAAACGTCTGGACGTTCGTCTCATTGCCGCGTGAGTGGATTTGCCGAAAATATGGAGAATGCAATGTGTGAAATCGTGTTCATCGATTCCGCTGGTCGCGAGACGCGCGTTAAGGCGCAGGAGGGCGAGACCTTGATGGCTGTGGCTGTCAGGAGCGGTATCGACGGCATCGTGGCGCAATGCGGCGGCGCCTTGGCCTGCGGCACCTGTCACTGCTATATCGAGCAGCCCCATTTCGATCGTTTGCCGTCGCCTTCCGAAGAGGAAGCAATGATGATCGAATTCGTCATGGAGCCGTTACCGAACAGCCGCTTGAGCTGTCAGATTCTTGCGAGCAGCGTCGTCGACGGCATGCGGGTGATCGTGCCCGATAGCCAGCAATAGGGATGAGCCTCAAGACGAGGCGACCGATGTAGCGACCTCGCCCAATCCTGACGGTATCCGGCCTAAACCGACTGTTCCGATGCCAGGAGATCGGCATAGTGGGCGCGGGCGACATCCGGGTGGGAGCGCAGCCGGCTCTTCAGCTGGTTCTGGCCGACCTCACGGAAGATCGGGTTCAGGGGATCGACAGAGATGCCGCGCTCCGATCGCTTCAGCTCTTCAGGCAACTCGATGACGGGGATCGTCGCATCCGGCCGCGAACCCAGGAAGAAGGCGACGGAGAAACGTTCGACGCCGGCAGGCGGTGCGATGACGTCATGCACGTCGGCGCGCACGAAGCCATTCGTCGCAAGCTCGAGCAATTCGCCGGTATTGATGACGAAGGTGCCCGGCACCGGCGGCGCGTCGATCCAGACGCCGTCTTCCGTGCGCACGCGCAGGCCGGGCGTGGTATCCTGGAGCAGCACGGTGACGAAGCCGCCGTCCTTGTGGGCACCGACGCCCTGATCCGTTTCGGCAACGTCGCGGCCGGGATAGCGGATGATCTTCAGAAGCTGCGAGGCCTGCGGCTCGTAAATATCGGCAAAGACATTCTCCGGCTGGCCGAGGGCCGCGGCGATCGCCTTCAGCACGTCGATGCCGATGCGCGTCACTTCGGCCTGATAGGCAAGCAGCAGAGGCTTGAGTTCCGGCAATGCCCCCGGCCATTGGTTCGGTCCCTGCAGGCGGCGCCAAGCGGGCGTATCCGGGCCGATCTCGAAGGGGGTGCTTTCGGTGTTGATGTCGAGCTGCTCGCGCCAATCCTGTTCGCCGCGGGTACGCTCCTGGCCGGCGCGATTGTAGCCGCGGAAATGCGGCGACTTGACCATCTCGATCTTGAGCTTTTCTTCCATGGGCAGCGCGAAGAAACGCTTGGCCGTGGCCAGCACGTCGGCAATCAGTCTGGGATCGACGCCGTGCCCCGCCAGATAGAAGAAGCCATGATCGTAAAGCACCGTGCGGAGCTCGGCGATAAAGGCCTGATGCTCTGCCGGCGAAGCATAAAGGCGCGACAGGTCAAGCGTTGGAAGCGATATGTCGGAGCCGGTCGGCGCGTTATGGGAGGTCAATGAGGTTTCCTCTTTCAAGCTCGTCTTTGTTCTCGGGCCATGATGCCATCGCCTGCCTGTTCTGTGCCGTGGTGACGCAAATCGCCCTTATGGGTTGAGGCAAGGCTAGAAGCCCTTCGACACTAAGGCAAAGAAGATAATCTCAAAGATCGCTGAGCTTTTGGAATGGTTTTTACAGTCGTCATTCTTGCGACTGCCGCTTACCCGAATAGTCCTTGAATTCGCAGTTCACATCGATTTCTGAGTAAACGCATCCAGCTCATCGACACTGCCTATCCGTGTCAGCGCCTTGCCGGAATTTTGTGCTTCCCCGCACAGGCGGCGGATGCAGGGCATCCAGTCTTGCTCGATTTCCCATATGGTTCGGAACAGATCTCGCGTCGGCGGCATGGCCGAAAGTCCGCCGGGCGTGTTTTCGAGCTTGCCCGACTGCCAGGCGATTTGCCGGTCTGCTGCAAGCCAGAAATGCATCCACAGCGGCATATCGATGAGGATGATCTCGGTCGCGCGATCTACCCGCGCCGGGATCGAATTCTTGTGCCCCAGGCCATCGATGACCCAATTCTCACCGGATAGGATCCGTTCATGCTGCTCGACATAAGTTTCGATCGCTGCGGGAATCCAGCCTTCCTGCCAAAGCAGCCTGTCGATCTCGAAATGGGGAATCGCGTGGCGCTCGCTTAATTTGCGGGCGAGGGTGGATTTCCCACCGCCTGCATTTCCCAAAATGGCGATGCGCGACATTGGATGATGACCTGACGATTCGAGCCTATCGGAAACCTGGAAAAGATGCCGGAGCCTTTATGAAGCTATTCCCATGTTGTTGCAATTGATGCAGACGATCGGAGAGTCAGGCTGCGTCGCGCCGCACGAAATGCTGAATGCCAGCGGGATTGGTGATGATGAGGTTGCGTATGGGGGTTGGCACCAGGTCGAACCGGTCTAGCCCGATCAGCGTGGAAGGTGCCCAGCGAAATTCGAGGTCGGCACTGCCGTCCTTCACCCGATGCACGATTTCCGTTTCGTGAAATGGAAATGGCTGCAGCAGCTCCGCCTCATAGTAGAAGCCGAGTTCGTGAACACGTCGTCCGGCATATTCGAAGAAATTCTCGATAATGAAGCGCAAGGGGCCGATGGTCGCCTTGCAGCCGATTTCCTCTTCGATCTCGCGGGCAAGTGTCTCGGCGCCTGCCTCATGAAACTCCACCCGGCCGCCGGGCAAAGACCAGAAGTTATCTGTGAGCGCACGGTGAACGAGGATATGTCCACCATGGCGGATCAATGCGCCGGCGCGCAATTGAAAACGGGATTCTCCCGAGTCCATGACAACCATGATTCGTGCGTCTGCCATGGACGACCCTCCGATTGCGAGACGAGATGGAAATCATTTGCCAGATACCAGCATCCGGTTCTCAGATATAGTGAAGCAGTTTGAAGGTTGTTTTTCGTTTCCTCCTCACCGAGCAGGTCCTGGCGATGCGTTTCGTAAATCCAATTCCTTTCGTCAGCGATATCGAGCGTTCGAAGGCATTCTACGGTGAGCTGCTGGGCCTCAAGATATTGAAAGACTTCGGCAGCTTCGTGCTGTTTGAAACCGGCTTTGCGATTCATGATGGAAAATCGCTGGAGCAAACGGTCTGGAGGAAAAGCAGCGGAGCATCCGAACCCTATGGGCGGCGAAACATCCTTCTCTATTTCGAACATGAGGACGTGGATGCCGCCTTCGAGGCGATAGCGCCGCATGTCAATCTCATTCATCCCGTCGAAAAGCAGGAGTGGGGGCAGCGGGTATTCCGCTTCTATGATCCCGACGGTCATGCGGTGGAGATCGGTGAACCGCAACTGGACATGGCGGCCCATTGATTCTTGCTGCCGTTAACTTGAAGCGGCGGAGAATGGGAGTGCGATCGCGGTCTTATTTGGAGAGGCTATCGGCAGTCTCAAGATAATGTATGATCTGCGTCGCACGGATTGCTGTTTGACACATCACATCATCGTGAAACGGATTTCATGCTTATCGCCCAGATCAACGTCATCGCGCGCGCTGCCGGACAGCGCATATCTGAGCCATCCGCTGCAACGGTGGAGCATTCTTTGCGTTATAAAGAATCGGATCAGAACAACATTCTCTTCAGGACATCATCCTTGCGGACGAAATGGTGCCAGAGCGCTGCCAGGATATGCAGGCTGACGACGGCATACAGGCAATAGGCGCCATACTCGTGAATCTCGGCGGCTGTTCTTTCCAGGCCCTTATCGAGCGGCAGCAGATTGGGCCATTGGAAGAGGCCGAACCATGGCAGGTCATGGCCGCCGGCAGCGGATGTGGTGTAGCCTGCAAGCGGCATCAGGATCATCAAGATGTAGAGCAGCATATGCGCGCCGCGGGCGGCATGGTGATTGAAGGCGCCAAGCGGCCGTTGGTAAGCAGGTTCACCCAGCGAAAGCCTGAGCGGCAGGCGGATGGCGATGAGGAAAAGCGCCGTCATGCCGAGGGACTTGTGTACGTCGAGGAGTGCGCGACGCAGCGGTATGCCCGGTGTGAGGTAGGAACAATAAAGGCCGATGACGAGCGCTGCAATGATGACGATGGCCATGAGCCAATGCAGGAGCCGTTGCGACGATCGGTAGCGGGTAATGGGCGTGTCTGTGATTGTTGTCGTGTCGGACATGGGTTTCTCCGGTCGTCTTGGGGGTACGGCGCGGATGCGGTAATCGGTTGGAATATGGCTGAATTGAGGGCCTTTCCGTTCACCTTCTCGCGAGCGGATATTTATCGACCACCGGCGATCTGACGTCGGGTGCCAGCCGGAGGCTTCATTCCGGTTTGTAAAAGCGACTTTATGGCCGGAAGTTGTGTCGGCCGCGCCCCGCTCTATCCGGCCCTATTGTTCCGGTTTAGGAGGTGTCCGGTTTCTTTCGCCGGCGCTGGAAAGAATCTCGCAGCTTTCCGTATGCGTCTGCGCTGGCGTTTCGGCGACAAGGGCCTTCGTACAAATGCCGATCTCATGTCCTTCGATCCGGAAGAAGGCGATTCCTCCGGCCTCGAGCGCCAGACGCAACTGCGCCTCCGTTGCCCGATGCAGGCTATGGCGGTTACCTTCATAGTCGCGGATCGTGCTGCGCGACACGCCGGAGCGGTCGGCAAGATCCATCTGCGTCCAGTCGAGGAAGCCGCGGGCTGCCCGGCAGAGCGCTGGTGTCAAAATCATCGCCATCTTACCTTGACGCAGGGTTCGAAGCTGCCCATATTGGGCGATATCTATCATATAGGACATAATATACCGGATTTCTAGGGGTTTTGCTGTCGTGGCAGTCTGGCGTGATCCGGCCAAGCGAAGGAATGACGTTTTGGGATAACTGGCGAGCCTCTTTTTATTCTAGCACTTTTGGCTCTGCCGTTTATCGGAAGTCTTCTTTCCGTATGCCTCTTGCGCACGCAGTCGCGGCGTGGCCCGGCCCAGATCGCCGGGGCTGTCACATTTCTGGCGCTGTTGATTTCCGCAAGCTTTTATCCTGCCGTCAAGGACGGCGGCGTCGTCCGTTATAGTATAGAATGGCTGCCGCAGCTCGGGCTTGATTTCAGCCTCAGACTGGATGGTTTTGCCTGGCTGTTTTCGCTCGTCATCACCGCCATCGGCTTTCTCGTCATCGTCTATGCCCGCTACTACATGTCGGAAGAGGACCCGGTTCCCCGCTTCTTCTCCTTCCTGCTCGCCTTCATGGGGGCGATGCTCGGCATCGTGCTGTCGGGCAATGTCATTCTGCTCTCGATATTCTGGGAGCTGACCAGCATCTTCTCCTTCCTGCTGATCAGCTATTGGCACAACACCGCCGCGGCCCGTGACGGCGCCCGCATGGCGCTGACGATCACCGGGATTGGCGGGTTCTGCCTGCTGATCGGGCTGATCCTGCTCGGCCATATCGTCGGCAGCTACGATCTGGACAAGATCCTCGCGTCCGGCGATATCATCCGCAATCATCCCCTCTATCTGCCTGCGCTGATACTCATCCTGCTCGGTGCGTTGACGAAGAGCGCGCAGTTTCCCTTCCATTTCTGGCTTCCGAACGCAATGGCCGCGCCGACGCCCGTCTCCGCCTATCTGCATTCCGCCACGCTGGTGAAGGCCGGTGTCTTCCTGCTGGCGCGCTTCTGGCCGGTTCTCGCCGGCACCAACGAGTGGTTCTACATCGTCGGGGCCGCCGGCATCATCACGCTGCTGCTCGGCGCCTATTTCGCAATGTTCCAGCAGGATCTCAAAGGGCTGCTTGCCTATTCGACGATCAGCCATCTCGGTCTCATCACCACCCTGCTCAGCCTCGGCAGTCCGCTTGCGACGGTTGCCGCCATCTTCCACATGCTGAACCATGCGACGTTCAAGGCGTCGCTGTTCATGGCGGCCGGCATCATCGATCACGAGACCGGCACGCGTGACATGCGCCGTCTGAGCGGTCTGTTCCGCTATATGCCGTTCACGGGGGCGCTTGCGATCGTCGCGAGTGCCGCCATGGCCGGTGTTCCGCTGCTCAATGGCTTTCTATCGAAGGAAATGTTCTTCGCCGAAGCGGTCGAAACTCATGCCGATTCCATCCTCGATCGCATGCTTCCCTATGTGGCGACGCTCGCAAGCGCCTTCAGCGTCGCCTATTCGCTGCGTTTCATTCAAACGGTATTTTTCGGTCCGGCGCCGACCGATCTGCCGATCGCCAAGCCGCATGAACCACCGCGCTGGATGCGCTTCCCGATCGAGTTTCTGGTCGTGGTATGCCTGGTCGTCGGTATCGTTCCGGCGCTTTCGGTGGCGCCTTTCCTGCATGCGGCTGTCGTCAGCGTTCTCAACGCCGATACGCCGCAATACAGTCTCTCGCTCTGGCACGGCTTCAATCTGCCTGTTATCATGAGCATCGTCGCATTGGTTGGCGGCACGGTGTTCTATTTCGCCTGTAAGGATTATCTGTCGCGATGTGACGACGGTCCGCCCCTCTTCCGCCGCCTGAAGGGGCAGCGCATCTTCGAGCGGGTCCTGGTCGAGGTTTCCTGGCACTGGGCGCGAATAGCCGAAAAGCGGATCGGCACGCGCAAGCTGCAGCCGCAGCTTCGCTGGGTCGTCGTGACAGGGTTTGCAGCCGGCCTGCTGCCGCTCTATCTGTCGGGCTTCGAGGCGAAGCATTTTGCCTTTTCAGGCGCCGATCCGGTCTTTGCCTCCATTTGGGCGATCGGGATTTGCCTGGCGATCGGCACTGCCCTCTTTGCCAAATATCATCGGCTTGTTGCCTTGGTGATGCTGGGCGGGGTCGGATTGATCGTCTGCATGACGTTCATCTGGCTGTCGGCACCAGATCTTGCGATTACCCAGCTTCTCGTCGAGATCGTCACGACGGTGCTCATCCTGCTGGGCTTGCGTTGGCTGCCGAAGCGAACGGAAGGGATTGACGATACGGTGAATTTGCGCGCCCGCTTCCGACGCTTCCGCGATCTGGCGCTCGCCGTCATCTGCGGCGTCGGCATGATGTTCATTTCCTATGCCGTCATGACCATGCCGGTGCCTGACGCCATCGCGAATTACTTCCTGGAAAATGCCTATTCGAAGGGCGGCGGGCGTAATGTCGTCAACGTCATCCTGGTCGATTTCCGTGGCTTCGATACGCTTGGCGAAATCGCCGTCCTTGGCGTCGTCGCCTTGACCGTCTATGCGCTGCTGCGTCGTTTCCGCCCTGCGCCCGACAGCATGGAGATGCCGGAACAGCAGCGGATACAGAACCGTTTCGACGAGGAACGGCCGGAGCGTTCGGCCGGCGATACCGTGCGCGATTATCTGCTGGTGCCCTCCGTCATCATGCAGTGGATGTTCCCCTTCGTGATCGCCCTGTCGGTCTATATCTTCATGCGGGGGCATGATGCGCCAGGGGGCGGCTTCTCGGCCGGCTTGACGCTCTCGATCGCCTTCCTGCTGCAATATCTGGCCGGCGGTACGCGTTGGGCGGAGGATCGCATCCGCATCCTGCCGCTGCGGTGGATGGGCGCCGGGATTCTGATCGCGACAGCAACGGGCATCGGCGCCTGGTTCTTCGGCTATCCATTCCTCACCTCGCATTTCCAGTATCTGGACCTGCCGTTGCTCGGCAAGGTTCCGGCGGCAAGCGCGCTGCTCTTCGATCTCGGCGTTTTCCTGTTGGTCGTCGGCTCCACTGTTTTGATCCTCGTCGCGCTTGCGCACCAGTCGATCCGTATAAACCGCCTGCGTGCGCTCGATGCCGACAAGGCAAAGGGGGACTGATGGAACTCATCTTGTCCATTGCAATCGGTGTAATGACGGCTTGCGGGGTCTGGCTGATTCTGCGTCCGCGCACCTATCAGGTCATCATCGGCCTGTCCTTGCTTTCCTATGCGGTCAATCTCTTCATTTTCGGCGTCGGCGGTGTGAAGACGAATGTGCCGCCGCTGCTTGGCGATGGCACGGCAACGCACGCCTTGGCAGATCCGGTGCCGCAGGCTCTAGTGCTGACTGCGATCGTTATCGGCTTTGCCACCACGGCTCTGTTCCTGGTCGTACTGCTCGCCTCGCGCGGCCTGACCGGTACGGACCATGTGGATGGACGGAGTGACCGGAAATGACGGGCTGGTGGCACCATCTCATCATCGCGCCGATCCTCGTTCCGCTTATCGCGGGTGCGCTGCTCGTATTCATCGATGAGCGCTCGCGCACGCTGAAGGCACTCATCAGTCTGGCGGCAGCGCTCCTGTTGATGGGCATTGCATTTGCGCTCTTCCGTGCGGAAGGCGGATCGCCGGGGCTAGAGCGCGTCTATCTCCTCGGAAACTGGAGCGCGCCTTTCGGCATCGTGCTCGTGCTTGACGGATTATCGGCGCTCATGCTGCTGCTGACATCCATCGTTGCCGTGGCCGCGCTGATATTCTCGCTGGCGCGCTGGCACGCGGTCGGCGCGCATTTTCACACTATGTTCCAGCTGCTGCTGATGGGGGTCAATGGTGCGTTCCTGACGGGCGATCTCTTCAATTTGTTCGTGTTCTTCGAGGTCATGCTGGCTGCGTCCTACGGACTGCTGCTGCACGGTTCGGGGCCGCTCCGCGTCAAGGCGGGCATGCACTATATCGCCGTCAATCTGGCCGCGGCGCTGCTCTTCCTGATCGGCGTCAGCCTGATCTACGGCACGGCGGGGACACTGAACATGGCGGATCTTGCCATGCGCATCCCGGAAATGTCGGCAGATCGCCGCATGCTGATGCAGGCGGGCGCCGGCGTGCTCGGCATCGCATTCCTCATCAAGGCTGGCATGTGGCCGCTCTGCTTCTGGCTGCCGACGGCCTATAGTGCGGCTTCCGCGCCGGTTGCGGGCATATTCGCGATCCTCAGCAAGCTTGGCATTTACGTCATCCTGCGGCTGACCATGCTGCTGTTCAGCGCCGGCCCCTCCGCGGGCTTCGGTGCGACCGTGCTTCTCTATGGCGGCATGGCAACGCTGATCTTCGGAACGGTCGGTGTGTTGGCGTCGCAGGCGCTTGGCCGGCTTGCCGGCTTCTCGGTGCTGGTCTCATCCGGCACGTTGCTGATGGTAATCGGTATCAATGACGGCTCCATCTCGTCCGGCGCGCTGATGTATCTCGTCAGCTCGACACTGACGATCAGCGCCTTCTTCATGCTGATCGAGCTCGTGGAGCGCGGCCAGGATGCCGGCGCCAGCGTTCTCGCTGTCACGATGGAGGCCTATGGCGATGCCGAGGAGAAGGAACCGGCAGAAGGCGACGGCGTGACCATGCCCGGCACCATGGCAATGCTCGGCATCTGCTTTGCCGCCTGCGGCATCCTGCTGGCAGGCCTGCCGCCTCTTTCCGGCTTCGTCTCCAAGTTTGCCATGCTTTCCGCCATGATGGGAACCGGCGCGATCGGCATTCCGCCGAGCGCCGCCGTCTGGACACTGATCCTGCTGGTCATTCTCTCCGGAATTGCCGCCCTGATTGCGATGACGCGGGCCGGCATACGCACATTCTGGAGCTCGCTGGAGGGCACGGTTCCCCGCGTACTCGTCATCGAGATATTCCCCGTCATGGGCCTGCTCGCATTGACGCTGGCACTGACCATCTGGGCCGGCCCCGTCATGCAATATATGGATGCGACCATCCGCACGCTCAGCGATCCCAATCTCTATGTCGATGCAGTCCGCAATGCCGTGGTCGCGCCCGCAAAGACGGGAGGCCTGTGATGCTGCCTTATCCGTTCCTCGCGCTGAGCCTGATCCTGATGTGGCTGCTGCTGAACGGCTTCACGCTTGGCCAGCTTATCCTCGGCATCATCGTCGCCGTTTTCGCCTCCTGGGGCATGGCATCGCTACGGCCTGAAAAGCCGCGGCTGCGGAAATGGTATTTGCTGCCCAAACTCTTCTTCCGGGTCGTTTTCGATGTGGTGAAATCGAATGTACAGGTGGCTTGGATCATCCTGAGAGGGCGCTCGCGCAAGACGACGCCGGGCTTCGTTGTCCTCGAGCTCAGGGTGCGGGATCAGATCCCGCTGGCGCTGCTTGCGGTTATCCTGACCAGCACGCCGGGATCTGCGTGGCTGGAATATGATTCCAACGACAATACCGTGCTGCTGCATGTGCTCGATCTCGAAAACGAGGCGCAATGGCGACAAACGGTCGCCAACCGCTATGAAAACCTGCTGATGGAGATTTTCGCATGAGCGCCACGATCATCCAGATATCCGTTACGATTGCGCAGATGATGATCGTGGCCGCGATGGCGATCGCCTCCATTCGCATGTTTCGCGGCCCGCGCGCCCAGGATCGCATCATTGCACTCGACACGCTTTATGTGAATGCGATGCTGTTGTTGTTGACCTTCGGCATAGGCACAGGTCGTGTCGTTTATTTCGAGGCGGCGCTCGTCATCGGCATGCTGGGCTTCGTTGCAACCGTTGCATTGGCGAAATTCCTGATGCGCGGAGAGGTGATCGAATGAGCACGCCGTTCGAAAACATACCTCTGTGGGCCGCTATCCCCGTCGGTGGGCTTCTCGTAATCGGCGCTTTCCTGACGCTCATCGGCGCCATCGGTTTTCTGAGGCTTGGAACATTCTACGAGCGCATCCATGCGCCGACATTGGGAACGAGCGGCGGCATCGGGGCAATCATGATCGCGTCGATGATCTTCTTTTCGACTGCGACGCGGTCCCTCGTCATTCATGAACTGCTGATCGGTATTTTCATCACGGTGACGACGCCGATCACCTTCATGCTGCTCGCCCGCGCGGCGCTGCACCGCGATCGCGCCGAGCAGAACGGCAATGTTCCGCCTAAGCAATCGCCTCAGGAGACATCGACCGAGGGGCGCCTCTCGTAACGTTCAATCCGCCCGTTCGAGGCTTACAGCCAGCCGAGTGCGGTTGCCGCTCGTGTTGCTTCGGCGCGGCGATGACAACCCAGCTTGCGGAACAGATTTCCGAGGTGAAACTTCACCGTCCGAAATCGAGCTCTAACGGGCGACAGCCACGCAGCTAGGGCTCGGCACCATGCCGTGGATTCACGGCATTTGGCGCTCAAGCACATAGCAGCACTGAACAATGGTTTCGCAGCGCGCCCGCGAGAAAAGCTCCCTGCTGCCGACTTGGCAGAAGCCCAGTTTGGTCAGCACCCGTCCAGAGGCCGTATTGTCGGATGCGTGACCGGATTCGAGGCTGGACAAGCCGGCGTCGTTGAAGACGAAGCCGATCAGCGCCTGTGCTGCCTCGAAAGCATAGCCTTTTCCCCAGGCCTCTCTCTCCAGCCAATATCCAAGACTGCCCGCGCTGCCGACAATGCCATCGACATCGACGACACCGATCATTCTTTCCCCTTGTTCGATGGCGAAGCGATAGGCGGAGCCTTCGGCCCATTCGCGCTGATGGCTGGAAAACCAATCTTTGATATTGTTTTCGTTCGGCGGATATGAGGCGTTGCTCAGCATGCGCGTCACAGCCCAATCGCTCTGAATTTCGGATGCGCGTTTCGTATCGGCGGCCGATGTCGGACGCAGGCGAAGGCGTGCTGTCTCGATGGAGGAGCGATGGATCGATCTTGCGGTCATCATACGGGGTGTCTTGCCAATTTGCCTAATCTCCATTTTTTAGCGTTAGACAATATATTGCCGCAATGGGCGCGCAAAAGCGCCGCCTCTTGCGGGCCTGGCCTGCAGGAAATTGGGACCGGCCGTGAGAGCGTTCCGTTTACGAGGGGCGAACCCCCTTTCGCGGTCCGGTCCTTCCCCGCCGATCCATGTCCTCATAGCCCTAGCTTTGGCGAGCAAGTCTTGATGGCTATGATGTCGTCCCTTCCCGCGCATGTCCAAGGAAGCCTGACGTCCGGTCGAGAACAACCTCCATCGCGTGTCTGGCGGCGATACTGTCGCCTGCGGCGATTGCCTCGGCGACCGCGGCGTGGTTTTCGAGATTGGCCGCGAATGCGCCGACCGTGTGCGGGAAAACGGCATCGAGAATGGATTCGATCGCTTGACGCAGGCTTTGCAGCACCGGATTATGCGTCGCGGCAAGGATCGACATGTGAAAGGCCTTGTCGGCGGCGACGGCTGCGGTGGGGTTCTTCTGGTCTCGCTCCATGCGGCGGTAGATGTCGAGGATCGCCTGACGTTCCACATCGGTTGCCCGCAATGCCGCCAGCGCGGCAGCCCCAGGCTCGATGATCTGGCGGGCTTCGGCAAAAGCCATGAGCTCATCGTGCGAGATCCGTCCGCGCGACAGCCATGCGATCAATTCTCCGTCGAGCCATTGCCATCGCTCCCGCGGCTCCACTCGCGTGCCGGTGCGCTGTCTGACGGTCACTAGACCCTTGGCCGACAATATCTTCGCCGCTTCGCGCACGACCGTGCGGCTGACGCCGAATTCCTGCTCCAGTTCGCCTTCCGAGGGAAGATAGGTGCCGGGCAGTATCTGTCCGGATGCGATGCGGATGCCGAGAGCTTCCACGAGGGCCGTCGTCCGGTTCGGCTTTGTCTTCGTCATGCGTCGGTCCTTCACGTCCATCGCCAACGAGACCAATCAGAATGCGGTGACAAAAGCAAATAGCTTGTTGCCTTACAAACATCATATGTTAAAGGTATGATGTTTGTAAGGTGCCCTGGAGGGCGTAATGAACTTCGAAACCAATGGGGAGGCAGTTCGCCGCATCAATCTGCGCATCCTGCCTTTCCTGATGCTGCTCTATCTGGTCGCCTATATCGACCGGTCCAATATCTCCGTCGCCGCGCTCGGAATGAACGAGGAACTGGGCCTGACGAGCCAGATGTACGGGCTGGCGGCCGGCATCTTCTTCGCGACCTATATCGTCTTCGAAATACCGAGCAATATGCTGCTGGCCCGGTTCGGCGCACGCCGCTGGATCGCCCGCATCATGATCAGCTGGGGCGTCATTGCTGCCGGCATGGCGTTCATTTCCAACGCCCATCAGCTCTATGGAATGCGCCTCCTTCTCGGCGCGGCTGAGGCGGGCTTCACGCCGGGTATCATCTTCTATCTCGCGAAATGGTATCCGTCGCGCGAAAGGGCGAATGCCATGTCCTTCTTCTACATCGGCGCAGCGCTTGCCTCGGTCATCGGCTTGCCGCTCTCCGGCCTGCTGCTCAATGCGCACGGCATTCTCGGCCTGTCGGGGTGGCGCTGGATGTTTCTGATCGAGGGCATTCCCGCTATCGTCTTGGGCTTCGTCGTGTTGAGGTATCTGCCCGATCGCCCGCGAGACGCGGCCTGGCTCACCACCAAGCAGCACGATGGTCTCGAGCGAACCATCGCTGTCGAGGAGGAGAAGGCGTCAGTCTCGCATCATGCATCCTGGAGTGCCGCCTTTTCCAATGCTCGCGTCTGGGTACTCGCCTTCTTCTGGCTGCTTCAGGCCTTCGGGACGATCGGCATCACACTTTTCATGCCGCTGATCGTCAAGAGCCTGTCCGGCGGCGGCAATCTGGCGGTAAGCCTGCTTTCGGCGGTGCCGTTTCTGGCCGCCTGTATCTTCATGTTCTTCAATGGGAGGCATTCCGATCGAACCGGCGAACGCGCGCTTCATCTCGGGCTTCCGCTCACCTTGGCCGGCGTCTGCCTTCTCGGTGCGACCTATGCCGGCGATCCACACCTGGCCTACCTGCTGCTCGTCCTTTCGGTGGCGCTCAACTGGGCGGTTATTCCGATCTTCTGGGCTGTCACCACCGAATTCGTCTCGGGGATTGCGGCGGCCGTATCGATCGCGCTCATCAATGCGCTGGCGAATGTCGCAGGCTTCGCCCTGCCGCCGGCGATCGGCTGGATCAAGGATTCGACCGGAAGCTATGATGTGGCGCTGACGCTGGTGGCTGCCGCGTTGATCACGGGTGGCCTTCTCGGCATTGCAATCGTCCGCACGGGTGCGCCTGCTCTTGGCTTTCAAAACAATAAGGTAAAACGAGATGGCATTCGAACCTGAGAAACTGCACGGCATCCACGCGATCCTCTACGCGTTCTTCGACAAGGAGGAAAAGCTCGACAGGTCGGCGATGAAGCGGCAGACCGAGATTTGCGTAGCGGCAGGCGTGCATGGGCTTGCTGCGCTCGGTCTTGCCACGGAGGTTTCCAAATTGACCGCCGCCGAGCGCCGGACCGTGATGGAATGGCTTGCCGAGGACAATGCCGGCCGTCTGCCGCTCGCCTTCACTGTCTTCGGCACTTCAGTTGCAGAGCAGGTCGAGCAGGTGCGGCACGCCGAAGCCGTTGGTGCTGACTGGGTGATACTCCAGCCGCCACCGGTCGGCACCTTCGGCGCAGACGAATATATCGGTTTCTTCGGCCGCGTCGCGGATGCGACGAAGCTGCCGGTGGCAATCCAGAACGCCCCCCCCTTTCTCGGACGCGGTCTGACGGGACCGGATCTTGCGGCATTGCGCTCTGCTCATCCCAATGTGAGGGTACTCAAGGCGGAGGGCTCGGCCGTCGAGGTCAAGGCGCTGATGGAGGCGATCGGCGACGGCGTGCCTGTTTTCAACGGCCGAGGCGGCCTTGAATTACTTGATGGGCTGCGGGCAGGTTGTGCCGGCTATATTCTCGCTCCCGATCTCATCGACTATGCGGTCGACGCATACACCGCCTTTCGCGCCGGGAACGACGTCCGTGCCGAGGAAATCTATCGAACCATGCTCCCATCCGCCGTTGCCGTCATGCAGGGGATCGAGCACCTGATGTGCTACGGCAAGCGGCTGTTCGCGGCACGGGCGGCGCTTACGGTTCGCGATCGCGCACCTGCTATGCGTCCGACACCGTTCGGCGAAGAACTTGTCGCCTTGCATGCGAAGAGGCTCGGATCTTTCTGAAGCCGATCCGCTTCTAATTTTCGGATCGCGGCAATTCCAGCTTCTGGACTTCGATCGCCTCGCGCAGGAGGTTCTTCATCTGCTCGGCAGCGCCCGAACCATCGGCGCCAGCAATGGCTTCATAGACATTCTGGTGACGGCGTATCCAGCGTTCGTCTTCCTTCTCCGTCCGCTCCAGCCCTGCCTTGAAGACATGTTTCAGCCCTGCCGAGATCAGCGATCCCAAGGCAAGATAGAAGGCGTTGCCGGTCGCGGCCAAAATGGCGGTGTGAAATGCGAGATCATGCTCGATCTTTTCGTCCGCGGTCGAGGCGAGGGTCATGCCGAGCAGGGCATGTTTCATTTTCTGCAGCGTTTGCGGCGTCGCACGGGCGGCGGCAAGCTCTGCTGCTGCCGGCTCGAAGGATTGCCTGAGTTCATAGAGGTCGACGCGCGCCCGCTCGCTGCCATTTTCCGCGCCGAGCCTCCATGCGAGGACCTGCGGATCAAGCAGAAGCCATTCCGAGTGATCGGTCACTCTGGTGCCGCTTCTCGGGCGGCTTTCGAGAAGGCCCTTGGCCGACAGGATCTTGATGGCTTCCCGGATGACGGTACGCGACGTCCCGAAATGGTCGCAGAGCTCCTGCTCCGTTCCCACAGAAGCTCCCGCCGCGAGCGCCCCGCCGACGATCCGCTCGCCTAGCGCCTGCACAATCGCGTCGTGGTATCTCTTGTTGGTGCCGAGGCTCGCATCATCGGCGTCCGAAGTCATCCCGGCCATCTGCCTTTCCCAAAAATCGAGACATGTCTAGCGTCTTCAGCCTGTGGTCACAAGCGTCGCCCGCGCTTGACCGTCATTGCCAATTTGTATAACAAAAAAATAAATCATAATACAATAGAGGCGATCATGACCAAGGATTCAAAGCGACGGTCGCAGGCGTGGTTCGGCGGAGTGGACAAGGATGGCTTCATTCATCGCTCGTGGATGAAGAATGGCGGCCTGCCCGATGATGTATTCGATGGTCGTCCCGTCATCGGCATCTGCAATACATTTTCGGAATTTACGCCGTGCAACGCGCATTTCCGCGAGCTGGTCACGCATATCAAGGCCGGCGTCCTGGAAGCCGGCGGATTGCCGCTCGAATTCCCGGTCTTCTCCTGCGGCGAATCCAACCTGCGGCCGACTGCGATGCTCTTCAGGAACCTCGCTTCCATGGATGTCGAAGAGGCGATCCGCGGCAATCCCATGGACGGTGTCATCCTGATGGCCGGCTGCGACAAGACCACGCCATCGCTGCTGATGGGTGCGGCCAGTTGCGATCTGCCGACGATCGTCATTTCCGGCGGGCCGATGCTGAACGGCAATTTTCGCGGTAAGCCGATCGGTTCCGGCACGGATGTCTGGAAATTCTCCGAGGAGGTGAGGGCAGGCACCATGAGCCGGCAGGAATTCATGGATGCGGAAAGTGCCATGTCGCGCTCGCCCGGCCACTGCATGACCATGGGAACGGCATCGACCATGGCGTCGATGGTGGAAGCTCTCGGCGTTGCCCTGCCGACCAATGCGGCATGGCCTGCCGTCGATGCCCGGCGTGCGCGCCTCGCCCGCATGACCGGGCGCCGCGCCGTCGCGATGGTCAAGGAAGATATGCGGCTTTCGAAGGTTCTCACAAAGCAGGCGTTCGAAAACGCCATCAAGATCAATGGCGCGATCGGCGGATCGACCAATGCCGTCGTTCATCTGCTCGCCATCGCCGGGCGTATCGGCGTCGACCTGTCGCTGGAGGATTGGGACACGCTCGGGCGCGATGTGCCGACGATCGTCGACCTCATGCCGTCGGGAAAATACCTTATGGAGGATTTCTGTTATGCCGGCGGCATTCCCGCCGTGATGAAGGAAATTTCCGATCTCCTCCATCTCGATGCGCTCACCGTATCGGGAGGGAGTGTTGGAGACAATATTGCCGATGTCGTCAACCACAATGCGGACGTCATCCGCAGCCGGTCAAATCCGCTCGTCCACAGCGGGGGAATTGCCGTCCTCAAGGGCAATCTTGCGCCTGATGGAGCGGTGCTCAAACCATCGGCTGCATCGCCCCATCTGATGTGCCATCGCGGCCGCGCCGTCGTCTTCGACACTATCGAGGATTTCCACGCCAGGATCGACGATCCGAACCTCGATGTCGATGAGAATTCCGTTCTCGTTCTGAAGGGGGCCGGCCCACGCGGCTATCCCGGCATGGCCGAGGTCGGAAACATGGCTTTGCCAAGCAAGCTGCTGGAAAAGGGCGTACGCGACATGGTGCGCGTTTCCGATGGCCGCATGAGCGGCACGGCCTATGGAACCGTGGTGCTGCATGTATCGCCGGAAGCCGCCGCCGGCGGTCCGCTGGCACTCGTCGAGCACGGGGATTTCATCGCACTCGACGTCGGGGCCCGCACATTGGTTCTCGACGTTCCGGACGATGAGCTTGAGCGGCGGCGAGCGGCCTGGAAGGAACCGGTGCCGGAAATGACCTCAGGATACCAAGGCCTTTACGTTCGAACGGTCATGCAGGCCAATACCGGCGCCGACCTCGATTTCCTGGTCGGCGGACGCGGCGCCAAGGTTCCGCGCGAGAGCCACTAATTCATTATATTCAGAGCGAATATGCCTACATGCTGGAGGCATCGCTATTCTTCATCGGTGACTTCATTTTCGAGGTGGGTGCAATCTTCTGCCGACTAGGTTTGGTGCGAATAAACAGGTCGCGCATATCCAGGCGTTTGTGCGTCGATCTCCCGATGCTCTTGTATCCCTCGAAACAGGGCGGCGAGTTGGTGCACTTGTGACGTCCTCTGGTTACATAGATTTGATGATATAATCTATAATTTTAATAGACAAACAAATCGGGCAACGATGTTTCAATCATCGACCGCACAATGAAAGATCGTGCCGTGCGAAGCGCACCATCGATCATGCATGCTCTGCCTGCGAAGCGCTGAGCGGAGTTTGCGGAGTGGTCGGCAAGATCGGCGATCCTGACGACCGTCCCCGGGCAGCCTTCAGAACATTGTTTGGAGGCATATGCATGAACGATATCATTGTCCGGTCGTCATTGCTGGACCCGGCGGCGGAACCGCTGATCGATGGCCTTGCCAGCGAGTATGATGGCAGATACGGCGCCGCAAGCCGTCCTGGCGGCGCGCGAGCGGAAATCATGCGCTATCCGAGTGCCCTGTTCGCGCCGCCGCTTGGCGATTTTCTCCTGCTGCAGCGCGATGGTCAGACCATTGCTGGCGGCGCCTTCATGAGCCACGACGACGAAACCGCTGAGTTCAAGCGGATATGGGCGCATCCGGATCTCCGGCGTCAGGGACTGGCGCGCCGCATCATGATCGCGCTCGAGGAGAGTGCCGGGCAACTCGGCTATAGCAGAGCCTACCTTAGCACCGGCTTTCGCCAACCGGAGGCCGTGGCCTTCTATCGGTCGCTCGGCTATCGCCCTCTTTTCGACCCGACCGTCGACCCGAGCCTCTATCGCTCCCTGCCTTTCGAAAAGCATATCGGCAAAAAGGCGGGGCTACCCGGTCAGACGCCAATCTATCCGCCTGCTGCCTCTTTTGAGGATGCGACGGCGCGCGTGACTGCGCTGAAGGCCGGGCAGGAGCAGCTGATCATCGCTCGTCTGGCGGCTCACGAAACCTCCGCCGCCTGACGGGCATGGCGTCTCCGATGGCTATCGGCATATCCCGGCGCGCAATGGGGTCTGCCTCCTAGCTTCACAATATCGTAAAACAGGACTTCACATGACGCATCCAAATGGTCTCAGGGTCGGCATCGGATTAGATGTTGGAGCGCAGTCCCGCAATCCGCGCGAGGCTCAGAAAAATTTCTGGCGAGCGCTTGTTGCGCGTTTCGACACGGTGATCGATTTCGTGACGCTGGAAGATGGCTTTGCCCACCCTGGCGGCGATGGGCTGGATGCGGTGCTGCTCGCCAACTGGCTTGCAGCGCGCAGCGGTCATGTCGGAATAATCCCCGGCGCGGCAGTCAATTTCCTCGAGCCGTTTCATCTTTCGACCGCCGTCGCTACGCTGGATTTCGTAAGCGAGGGCAGGGCGGGTTTTCTGATTCAGCATGATGATGGATCGAGAGCCGTACATGCCCGACAAGCCATCGGCGCCCTCAATGGCTTTCCTGCAGCGGAAAGCTCCGCCTTGCGTCAGGACGCGCTTGATGTCGTCGATGTCGTTCGCGGGTTATGGGACAGCTGGGAAGATGGAGCGGTCATTCGAGATAAGGAAAGCCAGCGCTTCCTGGATGGCTCGAAGCTGCATTACATCAATTTCAAGGGCAGTGGCTTTCAGGTTCTCGGCCCTTCCATCACGCCGCGCCCGCCACAGGGCCAGCCGGTTGTCGCGGCAGCGTATCGTCATGGTGAGGACTCATCAGTAGCCTCGGCCGCCGATATCGTCTTCCTTCATCCGGATCGCCTGGACATCGCCGATGTCATCAGGACTATCGGTACTGCGGACAAGAACAGGGTGCGGGCGTTCGTTGCCGACGTCATAATCGATGCCGCGCCGAAATCGGTTGACGATTATGTGGCGCAGATTGGAGAGCTCGCCACGTCGGGTATCGCCGGCATTCGCCTCGTTCTCAACGATCCCGCGGTACAGGCGGCATATGTGATCGACGAGCTTATTCCGGCGCTGAGGGCCCGGTCGTCTGTTGGCCCGGTCGCTACGGGTCCGCTGAGAGGTCGATTTGGCCTGCCGGCAGCCGGCAATCGCTACACAAATGCAGCCTGAATTTCCAAGGAGAGCCCCATGACGAAGAAGCAGGTCATTCTTGGAGCCCAATTTCCGGGTGTCAATAATTTCACGGTCTGGAGCGATCCGGCTGCAGGAAGTCAGATCGAGTTTTCATCCTTCCGCCATTTTGCAGAAACGGTGGAACGGGGAAAATTCGACTTCATATTTCTGGCGGAAGGCTTGCGCATCCGTGAGCAGAAGGGACGATTTCACGAGCTGGATGTTGCCGGCCGGCCGAACACGCTTGCCATTCTGACGGCACTTGCCGCGATTACCGAACATGTCGGCCTGATCGGCACACTGACGACCACCTTCAATGAGCCGTATGTATTGGCTCGGCAATTGGCGACGCTGGATATCCTGTCGGGCGGACGTGCCGGCTGGAATGTCGTCACTTCGCCCGACGCCTTTACCGGCGCGAATTTTCGCCGTGCGGACCATCTTCCCCATGAGCAGCGCTACGAGCGCGCCCGCGCGTTCATCGAAGCCGCACAAAGCATCTGGGGCAGCGGCGAGTTTTCGATCCGGTCCAAATATTTCGAGATTGCCGGACGGTCCGCGCTCGAGCGGTCGCCGCAGGGCGCCCCCGTCATCGCCCAGGCTGGAGATTCCGATGAGGGACGGGAATTTGCGGCTCGCCACGCCGACTTGATCTACTCCCGCCATGGCTCGCTTGAGGCGGGGCAGGCCTTCTATGCGGATGTGAAGAAGCGCTTGGCGAAATATGATCGCAGCCCTGACGCTTTGAAAATCCTGCCTGGCGCCAATTTCGTCATAGGTGACACGCAGGAAGATGCCAGCGAGAAGCAGAAAGCGATACGCCTGCAACAGGTCAGTCCAAAGAGCGCGATCGTGTTTCTCGAGCAGGTTTGGAACAGGGATCTCTCAAGCTACGATCCGGATGGGCCGCTGCCGGATATCGATCCGGATGTTTCCGGAGAGAGCCTGGTTCAAGGCCGCGCCAGCAATCAGGATATCAAACGGCGGCTGGAGACGGCGCGTTCGTGGCGCGAGATTGCTGAGCGGGATCGCCTTAGCATCCGCGAACTTGCCATTCGCGTTACCGCTCGAAAGCAGTTCGTCGGAACGGCGGAAAGCATCGCCGACGAGATCAATCGGTATGTGCAAGCCGACGCTGCGGACGGTTTCGTCTTCGCGCCACACCTCACGCCAGGCGGCTTCGACGAATTCGTCGAGAAGGTCGTGCCGGTCTTGCAGGAGCGAGGCGTCTACCGCAGGGAATATGCCGCTGCAACCCTGCGCTCCAATCTTGGCCTGCCGGATCCGACGGAAGAAGGCCGGCCGCTGCGGCACCTATCACAGATGGCATAATGGAGACTATTGGCCCGATATATCGACAGCAAGATTAACTCGTGACGGCGAGGCATTCATGGCGTGATGCCAATCGTATGCACAGGCCATCCGACTTCCCCGTCCTCTAGAAGCTCGGCGGCGTGCATGCGCTGATAACTTCGCAGGGATAGGGCCCGACACAGCGGAAGCGATGCGGGCGGCGGCTTTCGAAGTAGTAGGCATCGCCCGGGCCGAGAATGCGGCGTTCGTCATCCACTGTCACCTCCAGACGGCCGGTGAGCACGATGCCGCCTTCCTCTCCTTCATGCACCAGTGGCACCTTGCCGGTATCGGCGCCCGGCTGGTAGCACTCCTTCAGAATCTGCAGGCTGCGGCCGAAGAGGTTTTCGCCGATCTGCCGATAGGAAATCGGGCCCTTGCCGATTTCGACCAATTCCTCCGCCGCATAGAAGGCCTTTTTTGGCGCTTCCGGTTCGAAGGCGAAGAATTCGGCAAGTCCGATCGGGATGCCGTCGAGAATGCGTTTCAGCGCACCGACGGATGGATTGGCCGAATTGGATTCGATCAGCGAGATCGTCGAATTGGTAACGCCGGCACGCTTGGCGAGTTCACGCTGGGATAGGTTGCGCGCGAGACGCAGATGACGCAGGCGATTGCCGATATCGACGGACATTACGGCCTCGGATTTTCAGATGTTCGATATATCGAAAACATCTCATGTGATGTAAGCAAAATCAATGACTTAAATTCAGCAAGAAAAGGACTTGTTCGGAACAGGAAAATCGCTGATGTCAGAGATAGCGCAATGGAGGCGACCATGGACAAGATCACCCATCTCAACACCCCTGTTCTCGACAATTTCTGGATGCCGTTCACGGCAAACCGGCAGTTCAAGGCGGCTCCGCGCCTGCTCGCCGCCGCCGACGGCATGTATTACACGGATGTTGACGGCAAGAAGGTGCTCGATGGGACGGCAGGCCTCTGGTGCGTCAATGCCGGCCATGGCCGCAAGAAGATCGCGCAAGCGGTGGAACGTCAGTTGGCAACGATGGATTTTGCTCCGACTTTCCAGATGGGCCATCCCATCGCCTTCGATTTTGCTGCGAAACTCGCTGCGCATGCACCCGGCGGGCCTGAGGCCGGGCTCGACCGCGTGTTCTTCACAGGCTCAGGCTCCGAGTCGGTCGATACCGCGCTGAAGATCGCCATTGCTTATCAGCGCGCGATTGGCCAGGGCACGCGCACCCGCATCATCGGCCGGGAAAAGGGCTATCACGGCGTCGGCTTCGGTGGAATTTCCGTCGGCGGCCTCGTCAACAACCGTCGCGTCTTCCCGCAGATCCCTGCCGATCACATGCGTCACACTCTCGATATCGAGCGCAATGCCTTCAGCAAGGGCCTGCCGGCCCATGGCATCGAGCTTGCGGAGGACCTCGAACGGCTGGTCGCGTTGCACGGGGCTGAAACGATCGCCGCCGTCATCGTCGAGCCCATGTCCGGTTCTGCCGGCGTCGTCCTGCCGCCGAAGGGCTATCTGGAGCGGCTGCGCGCCATCGCCGACAAATATGGCATCCTGCTGATTTTCGACGAAGTGATTACTGGCTTCGGCCGCTTGGGTACGCCGTTTGCAACCGAATATTTCGGTGTCGTTCCCGATCTCGTCACGACAGCAAAAGGTATCACCAACGGCACGATACCGATGGGTGCCGTCTTTGCCAGCCGCAAGATCTATGATGGCTTGATGGCCGGCCCGGAAAACCAGATCGAACTCTTCCACGGCTATACCTATTCCGGCCATCCGGTTGCCTGTGCCGCCGGACTTGCGACCATGGAAATCTACGAGGAGGAAGGCCTGCTGATGCGTGCAGCCGAACTGGCCGAGGATTGGCAGAACGCGCTGCATTCACTGAAGGGCCTGCCGCATGTGGTCGATATCCGCAATCTCGGCCTTGTCGGCGCCGTCGAACTGGCGCCGCGTGATGGCGCGCCGGGCACGCGCGCCTATGACGTCTTCGTCGATTGCTTCCAGAAGGGCCTGTTGATCCGCGTAACCGGCGACATTATCGCTCTCTCTCCGCCGCTCATCATCGAGCGTGCTGAGATCGAAACGATCGTCTCCATGCTTGGCGATGCATTGAAGCGGGCGGCTTGACAATCTCTGAGCCTGACCGGTGCGGACAGCATCGGTCAGGCTCAACTTCGTGAAGCGCTGCGGTTGCTTCGATGTGATGGCTTCCGCTCGTATCCCGGATGCAGCCGTCGTCGTGGTCGGTGATTTCAACAAGGATCGCCGTGCGCATGCAGCCAAGCTTGGCTTCGAGCCATCGATCTTTGCAAGAGCGATCGTCTGGGCGATATGATCGCTGAAGTCGTCGGCGCTCATGAAGTGGATAGTGCGATCGATGCAATCGGTTTCAAGGCGTGTGGTCATTCGGGCGGCGAGCAGCGGGCGATCATGCTCAAGCAAATGATGGAGATTACACGAGCCGCCGGTCTGATCGGCATTCCCGGACTGTATGTAACGGAAGATCCTAGTGCCGTAGACAGTGCTGCCGAGCAGGGTAGCCTGTCTCTGCACTTCGGTCTCGGTTGGGGAAGACACCATCCCTACATGCGAAATAGACGCCGGTGTTGAAGTACAATCGCGAGCTCATGCTGGCGATCCTGCACAGGCTGCCGATTATAGATATTGTCAACGCCAGGATCATTTCGCTGGAGGATGCTGCACAAGGATATGAGAGTCTCGATCAAGAAGCTGCAACGAAGTTCGTGCTGGATCCGCATGGCGCCCTGACGAAGACGGCATAGAAAGGAAGAACTCACAGGATCATGGAGGGGTCCCGAGGTGAATAGAGAACCGAGGCGGGGGTTGCTACATCTGCGCTCGGTCTCGTAGAGGCGAACGCAGATGAGTTTGCCGGACAACAAAATGGCGGCAGGAGCCAGAGACGGCATCAACTGTCCATCGATATGCGCGTAGCTTTGTGCGCCGCCACAGAGCATTCCCAGCAAGTATGCACCGCAGCACGTCTTGGCGAAGTTTCAGATCATGTTTGAAAATGGCCAATCGGGTGAGAAAATTCGCGAAAATTGGGCGTCCCCGATCTCCAAAGGCGGCTGTAAAGCCCAATTATCGGCAATAATGACGTATTGTGTTGCCATTATACATCTATCCTTTACATATATGCGGGCATCCATGCGGAGGAGCTTCGTCATCGCTTCCTAAGCAACGGCGGCTTGACAAAGAACGCTAACCTGAAGAGATCGGATCAATGGCAAACTTTCTTGAGAAATGGACTTCAAAAAAGGCTGATAAGCCAAAGGCTGGCGCACGCAATGTTGTCGATACATTTCGTGCTCGTGTAGCGGAACAGAAGGCATATCTGGAGGAGTACGAGCGAGACGCGGCAGGCTTCAAGAAGTGGCGCTCCACTTGGTTCCAGCGTGTTCCCGGCGGCTTTGGTGTGACGGTCGGTCGTGACTCGGTCAATGCCGGTCGTGGATTGAGCTACGTCGTCGTCGACACGGTCAAGGACGTGGCTGAGTTTCTCGATGATCTGGCCTTTCATGCCGAGAATGATGTCGGCTTCCAGCAAGCTCTCGAGCAGAACCGCCAACGTCGCGTCTCACTCCTGAACGCGGCGAAGACCGGAGGCAAGGCAACGGCTTCGAAGACGAAGGCGAAGGCTGCCAAGCCTGCAGCGGCAAAGTCAGCCGCCGTCAAGCCGGCTGCTGCCAAGGCGGCACCGAAAGCTACCCGGACAAAGGCTGCTTCTGTTGCTGCTCCCGCACCGGCTGCTGCAGAGGCAGCAAAGCCGAAGCGCACGCGCAAGACGAAGGCTGCAGGTGCAGCAGAATAAGACTAAGAAGCCCGCTTCATGCGGGCTTCTTCTTCGCTTGAAACATGCTTATGTGATCGAAGATGTGTGGCTGCGCCATCGAACAAGCATCATGGCGCATGTATCCTCGACATTGGCCCCAGGAGTTGAACTCAACCGGAAGATGGATACGAACGCAATAAGGTGACTAGGCGGCTATTGGTGCTGACATATTGCTCGGAGTTCCCACCGCATCGGATCAAACCTGCCGATAATTGATGATGTGGCCGGCACACCACCCGCCTACAGGCAAACGTGTTGAGCGTGACCTCTGCTTGAGCTGAGCGATCTTGGTGGGGCGCAATGTCGTTCCTCCGATCGACCTTACTTCTTCTCGCTATAGGCCTTACAGCGGCCGCGACTTCGTTCTTCCTCGGTAAATCTACGCGAACGCGCGAACATTGCGGCGGATCGTCTGCGGCGGCTGACCGAGCACGCGCAGGAAAGCGCGACGCATGCGCTCGCGATCGGCAAAGCCGACTTCGGTCGCGATTTCGTCCATCGAATGGCGGCCGTCTTCGATCATCAGTCGGGCAGCCTCCACCCGCATGTTCTCGATCGCCTTGGCGGGGGATTGGCCGGTTTCGCTGCGGAAGACGCGGTTGAACTGGCGTGGGCTGAGGCTTGCCGCCTCCGCCAGCTCCTCGACCGATACGATCTTGCGCAGGTTTCGTCCGGCAAAGTCGAGCGCGCGTTGAACACGGTCGGATTTCGGCTCCAACTCGAGAAGCGTGGAAAATTGCGACTGCCCACCGGCGCGACGATGATAGACGACGAGCTTTCGGGCCACGGTTCGTGCCAGCTCCTCGCCGTGATCCTTCTCGATCATCGCAAGGGCGAGGTCGATGGTGGCGGTCATCCCAGCCGATGTCCAGATGGACCCATCGATGATGAAGATCTTGTCTTCATCGACCTTGAGGGCAGGGAAACGATCCCGCAATTCGCGCGCAAAAACCCAATGTGTCGTTGCGCGGCGGCCATCGAGCAGGCCGGCTTCAGCCAAAGCAAAGGCGCCGGTACACGGAGCGGCAACCCGCCGGGCGGATTTTGCGGCTCGACGGATATAGTCGAGGATTGCGGGAGATGTGGATGAAACTTCCGTGGCCGCACCGATGAAAAGAGAATCGAAAGCAGCGTCGCCAAATGCCTCCGTTTCGACACTGAACCCTGCCGATGAGCGTATATGCCCTCCTGCTTCCGATAGCAGCGTTATACGATAGAGCTCCCTCCCGCTCGTCAGATTTGCAACCTCGAAGGCGGTTACTGCAGTAAATCCCATGACCTGAAAGCCGGGGAAGACGAGAAATCCAATGGAATGCATGGCAAAGCTCACGGCTGGAAAAGGCGTTTATAGCATTTATCGGTCGCAGACGGCATCAATTTTCTACGATTCCAGCCATTGTTTACCATTTTGAATGTCTGAAAACGTGGTGAATATGACATTTGAGACATCGGCCTTCGCGCGTATTGTTGTTGCATGCGGGATAATGACGCCGCAGGAGAAGGAATGGAAACAATGACAAATTCATCGGGCAAGGCATTGGTAACGGGCGCTTCTTCGGGCATCGGCGCCGTCTACGCGCACCGGCTCGCCCATCGGGGCTACGACCTCATTCTGGTGGCGCGCAATGAAGACCGGCTTTCGGCGATTGCGGATCGGCTGCGTACCCAGACGGGACGCAAGGTCGAAGTGATCGCCGCAGATCTCGGCTCGCCGAATGGGCTGCGTCGTGTGGAGCATGTGCTGAAGACGGATGAAGCGATTACGCTTCTCGTCAATAATGCCGGCTTTGGCGGGGCAGCACCCTTGTTGGAGGCCGATGTGGACAAGATGCAGCAGATGATCGATCTGAATGTCACTGCGCTCATGCGGCTGACCTATGCGGCGGTGCCAGGCTTTGTTCAGCGTGGCGGCGGCTCGATCATCAATATCGCGTCGATCGTGGCAATCGCACCGGAATTGTTGAATGGCGTCTATGGCGGCACGAAAGCCTTCGTCCTTGCCTTCAGCCAGTCCCTGAAGCATGAGCTGGCAGACAAGAACATTCGCGTACAGGCAGTTCTGCCCGGCGCGACCGCAACGGAATTCTGGGCGGTCGCTGGCATCCCCGTCGAACATCTGCCATCGGAAATCGTCATGTCGACCGAGGATATGGTCGATGCCGCGCTGGTTGGCTTTGATCGGGGCGAGCTGGCGACGATCCCAGCTCTCGAAGATGTCGATTTGCAGAAGGCCTATGAAGATGCACGCCAGGCCCTGACGCCCAATCTTTCGCGGTCTACCGCAGCTCGACGTTATCAAGTGAAGTAAGAATCTATCGAATGAATAGGGTGGCCGGCATTTACATCATGCCGGCCGGTCATTCAAAAGCCATAAAACTGGTGAGATTCGGAAAGACGGATCGACATGATCCAAGCATCGGCTGCATAACATATCACCCAATACCACTTATGCGTCAGGATATATATCCCAGCCAGTATCGACGTCATCCATAAGGACCTGAATGAGAAGGTTCGCCGCGACCAAAGCAGATCTGCGAGGTTCAATGCGATGTATCCCATCCAAGACCGTACTCCCGTTTCCATCGTCATCGCGAATTATAACTACGCGCACTTTCTAAGGCGCAGTATCGACAGCGCATTGGAGCAGGATTACGACGATGCCGAGGTCATCGTCGTCGATGATGCATCGACCGATGCGACAGCTGATGTCATCGCCTCCTATGGCTCTCGGATAAAGACATGTCTGCGTGAGGTGAACGGTGGACATGCTGCCGCATTCAACACAGGCTTTGCATCCAGCCACGGCGAGATCGTGCTGTTTCTCGATGCGGATGATTATCTCTATCCGAATGCGGTATCAGAGGTCGTCGAAGCCTGGAAAGAAAAGACAGCACAGGTGCAGTTCAGGCTGCATATCGTTGACGAACAGATGCATGTAAAGGATGTATTTCCACCCGTAGAACTACCCTTCGATTCCGGCGACGTCATTCCGGAATTGCTGCGGAAAGGCCGCTATCAGACGACGGTCACCAGCGGTCTGGCATTCAAGCGTTCGGTTCTGGACAAGGTCATGCCGGTCCCGGAGCCGGAGTTTCGCCAGGGCGCCGATGGATATCTTGCCACGGTTGCACCGCTCCATGGCGAAGTGACGTCAATCGAAGATTGCCTCGGCGCCTATCGCATACATGGCGCCAATCATTCCGTCTTCGCCGAAAGGCTCGGTCAGCGCGCGCGCTGGCGCATAGCGCATGATTTCCGTCGGCTGGAGGCCCTATCGGATCAGGCAACGGAAATCGGATTGGATATGCCTGATGATGCCGGCCTGCACGATCCCGTCCATCTGGAGGAGCGTCTGGCATCGCTTTGCATCGACAGGGACCAGCATCCTGTCGCGAATGATTCCAGACTCTCGCTAGCTGCGGCCGGCGCGGCTGCCAGTCTCAAGATGAATGCGTCGCGAAAGCGCCGGCTGATGCTGGCCGGATGGTTTCTTTCGATCGGCGTCCTGCCTCGGGATATGGCAAAGACCGTCCTCTCGTGGAAGCTTGTGGCTTCGTCCCGGCCTCCGTTTCTGCTGCGTCTCTCGAAGACCATCAGGCATGCAATGGGATAGCTGGATTCCGGGAGATATGGAGCATCTCGCGCCGATGAATTGACTGTGATCTATTCGGCTATGCCTGATTTGTGCGAAGCTCCCATCAAGGCGTCGACCACGGCTTGATGATGGATATTCCTGTCATAGCGGCTGTCGGTTGCAAACTGCATCAATCCGGCAAAGGCGCTCCTGGCGGAAGGTTTCTTGCCCTCGCTGCGGAGATAGGCAATCAGGCGGCGATAATTTGCATTCGTCCTGATCTCCAGCGGATTGCCGGCGCCCATCTTCTTCAATGGCCACCAGGACCAGCCAATGCCGTTTTTTTCCTGCAATGCAACGGCGCGGGCATACCAATCATTATTGTTTTCACCGGACTCGCCGTTCCAGAGTGGCATGTCATATTGCTCGCGCAGCTTCAGGAAGGGTTCGATCGATTCCTGCGTCGTCGGCGTCCAGTATTTGTGAAAGCTGAGTGCCGTATTGCGATCGTCTATTGGCAGTACGCCTGCGTAATTGTTGCCCCAGCAATTACCCTCGATAACAAGCATATGGTTGGTATCGACCGCGCGGATGGCGCGGATGGTGCGCTGATAGATATCGCGCAGCGGCCGGTTCTCGGTTTCGCGGCAGCCGCCCTTGTCTTTCTTGTCCTGAAAGCCCCAGTTCGGCTCGTTGAGCAGGTCGTAACCCGCGATTGTCGGCTCGTCCCTATAGCGACGGGCGATCTCGCTCCACAGCGCGATCATCATTGCCTGGTTCTCATCGCTGTGCCAGAGCGACGGTTTGTTCGGATTGCGATCGGAAATGGCGATGTCGTGACCCTGGCCGCCGGGTGCCGCATGCAGGTCGAGGATCAAGTACATGTCATTGGCTTTCAGCCAGCGGATCAGAAGATCGATCCGCCGAAAGCCCTCTTCGTTCCAGACAATATTCCTGGAGGTGTTCTTGCCGTGCTTGTCCTCGATGAACAGGTTCCAGTGCATCGGCAGCCGCACGCTGTTGAAACCCCATTTGGCCATCGCGTCGATATCGGCTTTGGTTACCGCATTCTCGCGCCAGGATCGATAGAATTGCTCGGTCCTTTTCTCGCCGATGACTTCGGAAATGCGGCGGCGAATGATGTGCTGCGCCTTGAGATTGGCAAGGCCCATCATGTAGCCTTCCTGCACCATCCAGCCGCCGAGCCCGAGACCGCGCAGGATGAGGGGATCGCCCTTGCCATCGACGATCCGCTGATGATCGGTGCGAACGAATCCCTCGGCATGTGCCGGCGGTGCAAATGACCCCAGGCAGATAATGGACAGGCCGGCGAGCAACAGCAGAAAATGCCTCATGAATCCCAACTCGCGTGAAACTTTGGCGCCATGTGGGCAAGATAGCGCGCAGAGAGCCAAAATCTCGTGACAACATCTACGCCGGGTGCTCCAATGGTGCGCCGAAGATGATCTCCTGATAGGCAGCAAGCAGAGCAGGCTCCTCGATGGAGCCGTGATGGTGAAGCTGACGCCAGACACCGTCGATCCGGGTGAACCAGCGCGTCGTGCGGATGCGAAGCTCGATACTCCTGTCGGCCATGACGCAATTTCCCCGCTCCCGGCCAACGAACAGATGCCAGTCATCGCCGCCCTGGCTGGTAAAATCATGGAATGCGACCTGCACCTTCGCCTTTCCAGCAAATAGCTTCGCATAGCCACCACGGATCGACGGCCATCCGCGCCGTATGCCTCCGATCGGATTGTCCATGCTTGGCCTGTCGCCATCTGCCCAGTTGGCGGCGAGTGCGTCCAGGTCGCCGGCATTGAAGGCGCGATAGAAGCCAATGAGCGCATCGAGGGCGCCGCCATCGCTCAGCATGTTTTCGCTGCCGGTAATCTCGGTCAAGTGTTCTGCCATGTCCAATTCTCCTGATGTTATGATTGATGACCCTCGGTGTGCTCTCGCGGACTGCGGATAAATACCGCGACAAAGAGGTCGATCGCCAAAGCGAGAACCATTGCACCGGTTCCGATTAAGAAGAGCATGCCGTAGTTTCCGCCGGTTCGGGCGAAGACGAAGGAAAGTCCGTAAGCCGCAGCTGCCTGAAACAGTGCGAAGAATACCGTTGCCAGGCTCCAGGCGACTTTCTGTTGCGCCGGATGGTGCGGCAGCAATTCCGCGATCCTTCCGAGCATCAGGGGCACCGTGCCGGTTACGAAGGCGCCGACGATCAGGCTCGAGGCGATGAGCCAAGCCTGTCCGAGGCCAAGGGTGGGAATGATGACCGCGAAGGCTTCAAGCAGAAAGGCAAATCTCAGCGCTGCGGCAAAACCGGTGCGATCCGCGAGATGACCGGCAAGAATGGGACCAATGGTGGCGCCAAGGCCAAACAGCACCCAATATTCCGCACCGGCCTGCAGGCCCTCTCCCAATCCGCGGGCAACGAAATCCACGAGGAAGATCATATGCGGAACCCAGCCGGCGGCATTCAGCGCATATTCTATGTAGAGCGCACGCAGCGTCCAGCGTTTCGGGACATGCATGGCATGGTGGGACGCGGTGGGGTGATCGGAGACAGCGCGCGGCCATCCGGCCCAGGCAATGATCGTGAGCAGCAGCGACAGGACGCCGAGCCCAAGCCATGTCTCGCGCAGCCCCTGTTGCAGCAGCAGGGGAACCAATGTGCCCGATAGTGCGACGCCAGCGCCGATGCCCATGAAGATCACGCCGCTGGCAAGCCCTCGGCGAGACGGTGCGATCAGCGGCAGGACGGTCGGCGCCGCGAGTACCATCAGGGCGCCACCGGCAAGGCCGGCTGCGAAACGCCATGCGAAGAACCATAGAAAGCTGACAGGAAAGGCGCAGGCAAAGAAGGCTAGCGTTGCGGCAAGCATCATGATCCTGAGCGTCAGGACATTGGAAATACGAGCAGCAACCGGGCGTCCGAGCAATGCGCCGACCAGATAACCGGAAAGATTTGCGGCACCGAGATAGGCGGCTAACGAGGCTTCGAACCAATTGTTATCGACGATGGCAGGCAGAAGCGGCGTATAGGCGAAGCGGGCAAGGCCGATGCCGATCAGGCAGGCGCAGAATGCCGACAGGATGGCACGCCATGCTATCCGGGCATTCTGATGGTTCCGGTCGGTTTCATGCGTGGCAGTGTCGGTCATGGGAACTCTCTCAGGGATCAGTGCTTGAGAGAATACGCCGTGCACTATATCATAAAAAATGAATTATTATGAGAGCGGTTATCTCTATTGGAGATAAGAGGAAGATGGACCTATCCGATCTTAGGGTATTCGAAGCAGTATCGCGGCACGGCAGCATGAACCGGGCGGCGCAGGAGCTGCATACGGTTCAATCGAATGTGACGGCGCGGATCCGGGCATTGGAAGAGGAACTGGGCGTCAGTCTGTTCCAGCGGCATGCAAGGGGCGTGTCGACCACGCCGGCAGGACAACGAATTCTGCCATTTGTCGGTCGCCTTACCAAGCTTCTGGCCGATGCCCGTGCTGCCGCCAAGGATGATGGCGAGCCCGGCGGGACGCTTTCTCTCGGCAGCCTGGAAACGACAACGGCGCTGCGATTGTCGCCGCTTCTCGGCCAATTCGCCAAGACCTATCCGCAGGTGCGTCTTGTGGTGACAACAGGCACGACCCGCCGGCTGATCGATGATGTCGTTTCATGCCGGGTCGACGGTGCCTTCGTGGCGGGTCCCATCAGCCATCCCGATCTCGAGCACGAGGTGATCTTTCGTGAAGAGCTTGTTCTCGTTACAGCGCCCGCTATCCATACGATGCAAGACTTGGCTAAGATTACCGATCTGAAGACAATCGTCTTCCAGATCGGATGTTCTTACCGTCAGCGGCTGGAGTCGCTTCTTGCCGATATGGGTATCGTCACCTCGAAGCCGCTGGAATTCGGCTCTCTGGATACGATCGTCAGCTGCGTGTCGGCCGGCGTCGGCATCACTCTCTTGCCGAGAGGTGTCGTCGCTAACGCGGCCAGGGAGGGGCGGATAGCAATCCACGCGCTTCCGCCGGAACGGTCGATGGTGGATACACTCTTCGTACGCAGGAAGGATGCCTATACGTCCAGTGCGATGACTGCGCTTCTCGACATGCTCCGATCAACCCAGCCGACTAACTCGAAGCCATGATCTCCTGCCAGGCGTGATAGGCGGAAAGCACTGTTTCCATCTGCGCGGTATGGCCGGCGACAAACGCCTCGCCGTAGATAGTTTCGTCCGGATATTCGGTGATCAAGGTCAACGGCACCGTATGGCGATCGTCGATATTGGCGAGACAGGGGAAGCCGTTGATGATGCGGAAGCCTGTTTCTCCGGCATGGGTTTCGTAGAGTGCAATCTGACGATCGTTATAATCTAGCAGCCCCGGGATGGCGCCGAGGTGTTTGGTGACCTTGTCCAGAAGCTGCTCGGCCTGAGCTGCCCAGCCGGAATGATAGCGGGCAATCAGGAAAAAACCTTTGGGCAGTGTCCACATGGCGAAATTGCGCGGGACATAACCGGAAAGCGGGCGCGTCCATTCATGGGCCGGGTAGCCATGCAGATTGACGTGCAGGCGTGCGCCGCTCAGACTTTCCGCCTGGAAGCGGATTTTCTTTTCAAAGAGATACGGGCCGGCAGTTTCTTCGGTCCGATATTCGAGATCGTCGCCGAGCGCGGTGTAGCGGGCGGCATGATACATATGGCGCGGGCTATCCTGGCGTAAGCGCTGATGCAGCGCGTAGCCATCGGAATTTTCGAGCGGCGAGATCGTGAAATGCGCGCCTTCGACCTTGGCAAGCCGACGGGCCGCACGCAAAGCACCCGCACCCCCGGTCGTCTCGTTGGCGTGCTGTCCGCCGCTGATCATCACGGCAGCGTCGCGGCCCTTGATATAGCGGGCTCTGACGGCGCGGCCGGAGCGAGTAAGGGCCTCAAATGTTTCGCCGCCAATCTTGTCAAGCTCGGCCTCGATCTGCTGGACAGCCAGAGGTTCCGTTGCCGTCTCGATCTGCTGTTCGGGTCCATCCCAGTAGCGAGACGTCAGTGGCTGCGTTTCCACTCGGACGGAAATCTCGCCAGAGGACTGCAGGATCTGCGGAACGATCTGCCCCGGCTTCAAGCCGCGGTCACCAAGCGGGCGGCCCGACTTTTTCTGGAAGAATTCGAGCAGCGAAAAATAGAAATCCTCATGCAGCGCCTCGCAAAGACTCATGACTTCGTCGCCGACCGGCAAGACCTCATCCAACGCCGGCAGGGCAACGCGAATGTTCAGCTCTTCGAAGTAGGGTTCGCTTGTACCCCAGTCGAAGTGCGTGACCGCGGCAACGGTCTCCTCGAAGAGTTGTTCATAATCGGTGGCGAGCCGGTTGCCCGTCGCATTGCCGTCCGGCATGAGCCAGCCGGTTGGGGAAACGCTCGTTTCGCCGGCGGCATCGATATGGACGCGATTGGGCGCCAGCACCTTCAATTGGCGCTCTTCACCGGCTTTGCTTTTCAGCAGAACGTCATAGTGAAAGTCACTGTCAGCTCTTGCGACAAAGGTGATCTCGCGATTTCCCACCATTGCCGCGAGCGGATAGGCTTCTAGGCGGAAACGGTTTTCCGGTGCGTTGGGATGAACAGGATAATGGATCTCGATCGCATTCACATCATGCAGGTCGATTTCCTCGATGAAGGCATTCACCAGCGGCTTGTAGGTGCTGCGAATGCGGGCCTGCACGCCTTTTTCCGCGAGCTTACGTTCAGCCTGCTGGCGGCTTTCTCTGTCATCGAAGGTCCAGGCTTCGAAGTTCTGGCCAGGCTTGGCATCGGCAACAAGGCGCGACAGCGTGCGCTCAAAACGTCTCTCGAAAATCACGGTCATGATGTCTACCTTGTCGTTCTGCCGGTCGGGTCGAGGCTGTCGCGCAGCCAGTCGCCAAGAAGATTGAGGCCAAGTACGGTCAAAAGGATTGCAACGCCCGGAAAGAGGCTCACCCACCAGGCTGTCTGCAGATAGGTGCGCCCATCGGCCAGCATGCCGCCCCAGCTCGGAATGGTGGGATCGACACCCATGCCAAGGAAGGTGAGGCTGCTTTCCAGGAGAATGTTGGTGGCGATGTTCAGCGTCATCAATACGATCACTGGACCGATGAGGTTCGGCAGCAGATGCTGGAAGATGATGCGCCAGTCTTTGACGCCGATCGCGCGCGCCGAGAGGATGAACTCCCGCTCGCGCAGGCTCAACACCGAACCGCGCACGAGGCGTGCATATTGCACCCACTGCGAGACGATCAGCAGGATGATCGTGTTGGTGAGACTGCCGCCGACGATGGCGATGAAGGTGATCGCCAGAAGAATGAAAGGCATGGCAAGCTGGACGTCGGCAAAGCGCATCAACAGCATGTCCCAGATGCCACGGTAGTAGCCTGCGGCAAGCCCCACCAGCACGCCGACCACCACGCCGCCAATCACGGAGGTGAGGCCGACGGTCAGCGATATCTTGCCGCCTGCGACGACGCGAGCCAGCACATCGCGCCCGAGCGGGTCGGTGCCGAAAGGATGGGCGAGGCTGGCGAAAGGCCTGGCAAGCCTTGCCATCAGATCGATCTTTTCCGCGCCGCCTGGAAAAAGAATGTCGGAGAGCAGCACGGCAAGGCAAATGACAGCGGTGAGCAATGCGCCGAAGATAAATTCGAAATTGAGGAAACGCGAACGGCGTGAAATCGTGGCGGCCATCAGCATTACTCCGTGCGGATACGAGGATCGACGAGGCCATAGGCGATGTCGATGAGGAGGTTGACGCCGACGATGAACAGCGCCAGCACGGTGATCACGCCCTGCAAGACCGGATAGTCGCGCGCGCCGACGGCATCGAAAGCCAGGGTGCCGAGGCCGGGCCAGTTGAAGACACGCTCGATGACGACGATGCCGCCGAGCAGGCCGCCGAACTGGATGCCGAAATAGGTGATGAGCGGTATCGCGCAATTGCGCAGCGCGTGCTTGTAGAGCACCTTGCTTTCGCTGAGGCCCTTGGCGCGCGCGACCATGATATATTGCGACTGCAGCGTTTCCAGCATGGCAGTGCGCACCAGGCGGACGTTCGTCGCCGTCAAGATGACGCCCATCGTCACCGCCGGCATGACGTAGCTCGAAATTCCAACCATGCCGCTCGGCGGCAGCCAGCCGAGCGTGATGGAAAACAGGAGCACCATCATCAGCGCCAGCCAGAAATTCGGAAATGAGAGGCCTAGCAGTGAGAGAACGCGGATGATCTGATCCGCCGCTTTGCCGCGTGCCGTCGCCGCCTTGATGCCGAGCGGGATGGAGATCGCGATCGACACAACCATGGAGATGAAGGCGAGCAGCAGCGTGGCGGGCAAGGCATTGGCGATCAGCTGCGAGACCGGCGTGCCGCCGGTGAAGCTGCGACCGAAATTAAGCGTCAGCAGTCCTTTCAGGAAGCTTAAATACTGCACGAGAAAAGGTTGATCCGTGCCAAGGGCTGTGCGGATGCGGGCAAGGTCGTCTTCCGTCATGCTGCCGCCGCCCTGAAACATCATCACGGCAGGGTCGCCGGTGAGGCGGATGGCGAATGAGACGAGAAGAGTGATGGCGATCACGACGAAAATCGCCTGCAGCAATCGCTTGATGAGAAAACCGGCCACGTTCTTACCCCGAGAGCTTTCTAGTGACGCCGCCGACCGAGCCGGCGGCGTCTTGCTTGATGATTAGTCGACGGTGACTTCGTTCAGCTTGATGCGGGTATCGGGAGCGGGGACGAAGCCTTTGACACGCTTGCTGACACCGTAGATCGCGTTGCTGTTGTAGAGCGGCAGTTCGAGCGCCTTGTCGGCGACATATTTGCCGATGTCCTTCAGCACCTTTTCGCGCTCGGCGCGATCGGTGAGTGGGCGCTGCGATTCCAACAGCTTGTCCAGAGCGGCATCCTTTTCATAAGGATTCCACTTTTCGCCGGAGTGGTACATCGAATAGGCAGTGTTGTCGTAGTCGAAGGTCCAGCCGCCCCATTTCTGCTGGAACATCGCGCCGGTCTTGCCCTGCGGAATGATGTCGTTCAGCAGGACGTTGGTTTCATATGGCTTGATGGTGGCAGTGAGGCCGACCATCTGCAGATAGCTTGCCACGACCTGTGCCACCTCGTTCATGGTCGCGTCGTTACCCCGAATGTCGATCTGCAATGCTGCGCCTGGCTTCACGCCGGCTTCGGCGAGCAGCTTCTTGGCGCCTGCCGGATCATAGGGAAGCGGCTTCAGATCGGCATCGTAGCCGAAGGAAAGCGAATTCTGGAAGCTGACGATCTCGGTGCCCTGGCCCGCGAGGATCGACTTGACGATCGTGTCGCGGTCGACAGCCATGATGATCGCCTTGCGTACGCGCGGATCGGCGGTAATGCCGTCGCGGGTGTTGAAGCGCAGTGCATCGACCGTCGGGCCGGGAACGCTGGCGATTTCCAGTTTGGAATCGCCCTGGATGACCGGCAGCATGCCGATCGGAATGGTCGGCGGGATGACGATATCGACGCGGCCGGCCTGAAGCTCGGCAACGGCGGTAGCCGGCTCGCTGATGAAGCGATATTCCAGTTCGGAGAGTTTCGGTGCGCCGCCCCAGTAATCCGGATTGGCTTCGAGCTTGATGTTCACCTTCGGCGTATAGGAAACGAACTTGAACGCGCCGGTGCCGACCGGGTTGAGGTTGAAGTAGTCCTCGCCCTTTTCCTTGATGTATTTCGGCGGAACGATCATCGCGCCATAGCCGGCAAGCTTGGTCAGCAGCACGGGGTCAGGCGTCTTCAGCTTCATGTCGACTGTGTAGTCGTCGATGATATCGACGCTTTCGATCGCTGTGTAGTTCGAGCGCTGCGGCCCCTTGGCGCCCTGTTCGCCGAGCAGGCGGTCGAAGGTGAACTTCACCGCTTCGGCATTAAAGGGCTCGCCGTCATGGAACTTCACGTTATGACGCAACTTGAAGCGGATGCGCTTGCCCTGGTCCAGTTCTTCCCAGGATTCGGCGAGGCCCGGTACCAGCTTGAGATCGGGTCCGCGATAGGTGAGGCCGTCGAAGATGTTGGTCGAAACGGCAGCCCATGCCACTAGGAAGGTGTCGATCGGGTCCCAGCTACCCGGATCTTGGGACGACGAAACCGTTAGCTTGCCCGCGGCGAAGGCCGGAGCGGCGCTGATGGCAACGCTCGATATCATGAGTGCGGTCAGAGCGGTCTTCAATCCCCATTTCATTCTTTTCATTGAACCTGTTTCCTCTTCAGATCGATGCGATGGTTGGTGGTCGTTCAGGCGCTCTTGGCGATGAAGTGGCCTGCGGTGATTTCCTCGTGAGCCAGGATCGGCGGCTCATCGCCGACACGGCGGACGGGATTGGGGATCTCGCCTTCCAGCAAGGTGGTTCTGCGCTCCTGTGTCGGATCGGCGATCGGCACGGCCGAGAGCAGGCGCTGCGTATAGGCGTGCATCGGTGTTTCGAAGACCTGACGACGGCTGCCAATCTCCATGATCTGGCCAAGATAGAGAACAGCGACGCGGTGGCTGATCTTCTCGACGACGGCCATGTCATGGCTGATGAACAGGTAGGCGAGCCCGCGTTCGGCCTGGAGATCCATCAAGAGATTGATGATCTGGGCCTGGATCGACACGTCGAGAGCCGAAAGCGCCTCGTCGGCGATGATGAGCTTGGGATCGGAGGCAAGGGCGCGGGCGATGCAGACGCGCTGGCGCTGGCCGCCGGAAAACTCATGCGGATAGCGACCGGCATGGGCTGACGTCAGCCCGACGCGCTCTAGAAGTTCGTCAACCCTATGGCGGACCGCCTTCGATCCGGAGATGATGCCGTGCGTGTTGATCGGCTCTGCGATCGAGAAGCCGACTGTCTTGCGCGGATCGAGCGAGGCGAAGGGATCCTGGAAAATGTATTGCACGTCGCGGCGAAGCCGGAAGCGTTCGAGCTGCGACATGGCGGCGAAGCTCTTGCCGCTGAAGGTGATTTCGCCGGAGCGCGCCTTCTGCAATTGCTGGATGGTGCGGCCGATCGTCGACTTACCGGAGCCGGACTCGCCGACGAGGGCCAGAGTTTCACCGGGATGAATATCGAAGGCCACCTTCTGGACGGCACTGCAGCGATGCGTGACCTGGCCGAATATATTCTTCTTGATATCGAAGCGTACGAAGAGATCGCGTACAGACAATAGTGGCTGCTGGTCGTAGCGGGCGGTATTCTGGACCCGTTCCTCACCGACGATCTTCGGCTCACCGCCGTCGAGGACGGTCAGCGGCATGCGTTTCGGAAAATCCTGACCGGTCATGCTGCCAAGCTTAGGCACTGCCGCGAGAAGTGCCTTCGTATAGGGATGCTTCGGATTGGCGAATATCTCGCGGACCGGACCCTCTTCGACCTTCTTGCCTTTCCACATGACCACCACATCGTCAGCCATTTCGGCAACCACGCCCATGTCATGGGTGATGAAGATCATGCCCATGCCGAGATCCTTCTGCAGGTGCCGCATGATGTTGAGGATCTGCGCCTGGATCGTCACGTCGAGCGCCGTCGTCGGTTCGTCGGCAATCAGCAGCTTCGGGCGGCAGGCAAGCGCCATGGCGATCATGACGCGCTGTCGCATGCCGCCGGAAAGCTGGTGCGGATAGCGGTTCAAGAGGGCCGCCGCATCCGGCAGGCGTACCATTTCCAGCAGGCGACGGGCTTCCGCCATGGCGGCGGACTTGCCGATCTTCTCATGAAGAAGAAGGACTTCGCAGATCTGGTCGCCGATGGTGAAAACGGGGTTGAGCGAGGTCATTGGCTCCTGGAAGATCATGGCGATCTCCTTGCCACGAACTCCGCGCATATCCTTCTGCGAAAGCTTCAGCAGGTCCCTGCCATTGAAGAGGATGCTGCCTGTCTCGAAGCGAGCGCCCATCATATCGGCAAGGCGCATGACCGAAAGCGAGGTCACCGATTTGCCGGAACCAGATTCTCCGACGACCGCGAGCGTTCTGCCTGGCTCGACCGAGAAGGAAAGTCCTTCGACCACGCGGTTTTCGCCGAACCGCACAGTCAGATCCGTTACGGACAGAAGCGGTTTGTTGTCGCCAGCGGCCTTGGTCATGCGCTTACCTCGGTATTGGGCAGGTCGGTCATGGCATTGGGGATGATAGCCGTGTTGTTCTTTGCATCGATGATGCAGGCGCACTCGCCGGGATCGCCACCAAGATCGGACCGCAGCATGCTCATGCCGGCACCTGTTGCAGCCTGACAAAATCAGGCGATGTTTTTCTACAAGACAGGCGTCTCATGAACATTTGTATCTGCGTTCCCGTTATATTTGTTAGGGCGTGAGATAGCATCAAACGACAATCCGGTCTATATTGTTCAACAATTTTCATATTGCTAATCAAAAATGGGGACAAATCTGCGCGAAATCTTCCACCGGACCTTGCCGCCGACAGGTCGCCAGCCCCAGACAAGCGGAATACCCGCTCGGCTTCCAGCAAGCGCCTGATATTGCCGGTGTCGCAGAGGATAGAGTGCAGATGCCAGGAGAGCGAATGAAGCAGACAAATCTTGCCAGCATCGAGCCGGCGACGGTCGCGGAGACAGGGCAGACGCTGGCGGAACTGACGGCTGCTCGCATCCGCGAGCGCGTGATCAGCGGTATGCTATCGCCGGGTAGCCACTTGTCCGAAGCAGCTCTTTGCGAGGAGCTACAGGTCTCACGCAACACGCTGCGCGAAGTTTTCCGGCTGCTGACGAAAGAGGGCGTGCTACGTCACGAAGCCAATCGCGGCGTCTTCGTTTCCACGCCGAGCATTTCGACGATCATGGATATCTTCCATATTCGCCGCCTGATCGAGTGCTCGGCGCTTGCCAATGCGCATCACCGGCATCCGAGCGTCGACAAGATGCGGGCTGCCATCGAGGCTGCCGTGCAGCATCGCGACCGTGGCGAATGGCTGGAGGTCGGCAGCGCCGATATCGCCTTTCATGCCGCTATTGTCGAGCTCGCCGACAGTCCCAGGCTTTCGGCCTTCTATGCGCAGATCTCGCTTGAACTGCGTCTCGTCTTCGGGCTGATCCGCGATCCCGAATATCTCCACGCACCCTATGTCGGCCAGAACGCGACCATTCTTGCGCATCTGGAGGAGGGGGCGCCGGCGAGCGCCGCCGACGCGCTGGAGAAATATCTGTTCCAGGCCGAGCGCTTCATTCTGGCCGCCTATTCGAGAGCAATGCCGGGCTGAGTCCGGCTATTGCCATTGATATGATGAATGATGTGGACAATCTCTGCTGGATGGGTTCAAGCTCGATGTATCCGTTTGCGTCCCGATCCGCTTTGATCGAAGGATATGCAGCATCCCGGACGTAGGCGTGAGGTCCATCGGACAGCAGAATTCGCTTTTGCTGCAATCGATCAGGGCGTCCCGCCGATCAACCGGAAAACTCGTTTCGACAACCGGTTAAGACGGATGATGGGGCTATGGACGCGCAATCCCCGACGACCTCCAGCAGGGCTACCGCCATCCAGCAGGTATGGGTTTCACCGCTGTATCGCGGCGCGACGTTTGCGCTGTTTCTCTCCGGGCTTGCGACATCCGCCTCGCTGCCGCAGATCGTTCTCTTCCTCGTCAAGGAACTTGGGGCGTCCTTGCCAGTGGCGGGGCTCTATTATCTGACCGGTCTCACCGCACCGGTTGCCGGATATCTCATTGGCAGCTATTCCGACAAAACTGGAAGGCGTCTTGGTCTTTTCCGGGTTTGTGCCGTTGCCGGCGCCGTTGGTTGGGCGGGGATCGCCCTTTCGACGAAACCATGGATGCCGTTCGTGATCGGCACCGTCCTTCTGGGTTTTTCCGGATCTGCCACCTCGCAGCTCTTCACCGCAATCCATGACGATCTCAAAGTGAAGGGCGCCGGCGCGAATGACAGCGTCGTGGCCATCATCCGCATGGCTTTGACCGCGGGCTGGGTCATCGGGCCGTTTCTTGGCGCCTGGTTTGCTGTCGAAATCGGGCTTCGCGCCATGCTGTGGGGAACGGCGATCTGTTTCTTCGCGCAGATCATTCCGCTCGGAGCGCAACAGCGCTTGTTGGTCCCGGGCGGCGAGCCGACAAGAAGACCGATGCCGTTGGTCGCGTCGGCTGGTCCGATATGCTGCCGCTGCTGGCCTTCACCGGTCTCTACGTTCTCGTCTATGCCGGCGAGCCGATTAAATACGGATTCCTGCTGCTCTATATGCAGGACCAGCTCAAGCTTGATCCCTCCATTCAGGGCTCGGTGATCGGAACGCAGCCATTCATCGAACTCATCCTCATGCCCTTCAGCGTCGTGCTGGCGCGACGGATCGGCATCTTATGGATGATGTGTGTCGCCGCGATCTGCGGCGTCATGGCCAACCTCTGTTTTGCGGCCTGGCCGACGGCCATGGGCATGTTTGCCGGCCAGATCCTGATGGGCGGAGTCTGGGGCCTCTACATGGTCCTAGGACTGATCGTTGCTCAAAGATTGCTCCCGAATGCAGTCGCGACGGCTTCGGCGATCTTCATGAGCTCCTCGGCGCTCGCCAGCGCTCTTGGCGGCGGTGTAGGAGGTGTCGGCGTTGCCTATCTCGGGCTTCCGAATGTTTTCTATCTTCCGGCGGCATTCTCTCTGGCAGCGGCGATCGGTTTAGCGGCCATGGCCCGGTCGAGCGCCATCAAATAGCGACTTCAATGCCATAGGACAGGCATTATTTCATTCCGAGAAGCTCCAGCCAGCGTTAAACCTGCTGCAAGCCCCTTGCTCTGATTTCGGGTGATTGGCCAGATCCCAGATCCGCCAATGGCCCGCCATCTTCGCGTTCGGTCGCTGGGGCCGCCACATCGCCGTAACTGGCCGATCGCTCACCTTGCTGAAAATATGATTGACTGCAGCCCGTCAATTGACTAGATGATAAAGTCATCCGATGACTTGATGAAATCCTACCATGCGCGCTCTGACCAAAACGACGCTTGCGGATACGGCCGTGGAGGCAATTCGCAGCGAGATCACCAGCCGTCGCTGGCTCGTTGGCGAAAAGCTGCCCAACGAGGCCTCCCTCTCGTCGATGCTCTCCGTCAGCCGCGGCACGGTTCGTGAGGCAGTGAGGGTCCTGGTATCTCAGGGCTATCTCGAGACGCGGCAAGGGTCGGGAACCTATGTTCGTTCGAACACGGATGTCGGTCGGCCACTGGACATGGCGCGCCGCGCCGGATTGAGAGACCAGTTCGAGGCCCGGCTTGCGCTGGAGGTCGAGGCAGCAAGGCTCGCCGCCGTACGTCACTCCCCTGAAGCCGTTTCGCAATTGCGCGCCTTACTGGTTGCTCGTGGCAACTATGCCGGCGGCGATAAGGCGGCGTTCATCGAGCGCGACCTTGCCTTCCACAAGGCTGTCGTCGCGGCTTCGCAGAACAGGGCCATGATTGAAATCTACGAGTTCTTCTCTCTCTCGATTGCCGAGACAATCGAGGCGACGCTGGGTGAAGACATTCCCGAACCCGATATGCAGGCGCATATCGCCATCGTCGATGCCATCGAAACCGGCAACCCCGAAGCGGCCGATAGGGCTGTGCGCCGCTTCATGGCCCCCATCGTCGCTACTCTTGATCGGTTACTTATGTCATGACAATGTCCCCGCAAAATCTCGCCTCTGTCGAATTGATCGATGCCGAGGCCGATGAAGTTCCGGCACCACTCCCGCATGAAGGCAAGTCGCCGATTGGCAGGTTACTGCTCGGTGCAAGCCTTGTTCTCATCGCTTTCAATCTGCGGCCGGTTTTCTCGAGCGCATCGACGCTCTTGCCGGAGATACGGGCCGGACTTGGCCTCTCCGCCTTCGGCACCAGTATTCTTACGACCTTGCCCGTCATTTGCATGGGACTGTTTTCACCACTTGCACCAAGGCTGGCGCAGCGCGTGGGGACCGAGCGCGTCCTGCTCGGTGTCATTCTCCTGCTCGCGCTGGGCACGGCGCTGCGAGGCTTTTCTTCGATTTCACTGCTGTTCTTGGGCACCGCATTGGCCGGCGCCTGCATTGCTATCGGCAATGTCCTGTTGCCGGGCGTGGTCAAGCGCGATTTTCCCGACAAGGCGGCACTCATGACGGGTTGCTATACGATGGCGCTATGCGCGGGGGCTGCGAGTGCGGCTGGCTTTACGCTTCCCGTTGAACACGCTCTCGGCGGTTCGCTCGGCGGCGCGCTGGCTGTCTGGGCCTTGCCGGCCTTTGCCGTCGGGCTTCTCTGGCTGCCGCAGGTAATCGGCGCGCGCAGCCAGGCGCGGCGCACCGGCTTTCGTGTTACCGGTTTGTGGAGAGACCGCATCGCCTGGCAAGTAACGCTTTTCATGGGATTGCAATCGGCGCTTGCCTATTGCGTCTTCGGCTGGCTGGTACCCATTCTGCGTGAACGTGGTCTCGACGGCGTGACGGCTGGCGTCATCGTATCTGCCTCGGTCATGGTGCAGGCGGCCGCCTGCTTGGTGGCACCTCATATCGCCGTCAAGGGTAAGGATCAGCGCGCGATCAATGTCATCCTCTGCATAATTGCCGTCGTTGCCTTGCTGGGTCTGCTGTTTGCTCCGCTCTGGACTGTCTGGTTCTGGGCCGTGCTCCAGGGCTTCGGACAGGGTGGATTGATTGCGGTGGCGCTGACCGTCATCGTATTGCGTTCGCCCGATGCGCATGTTGCCGCGCATCTCTCCGGGATGGCGCAATTCGTGGGTTACCTGCTTGCCGCGATCGGCCCGCTCGTCGTCGGCATGATCCACGGTTGGACTGGAAGCTTTGCCTGGAGCTCCGTCCTATTCCTGCTGCTCGGTCTCGGTGCTGCGATCAACGGCTGGTTTGCCGGCCGTGCGATCACTGTCAACGCCAGAACAATTGAGACCGCCTGATTGGATGCGATGTCGGCCGCATCCGGGCCGGCAAGCGAAATCCTGAGGCGCCGGCTCGGGTCATATGCTGACATGCAGGCGGATCGCATGATTATGACGTGTGACGAAACGATCCGGATTAACCGGCTTTCCGTTGGCGCCGTGGGGGTTCGACCGCCGGGGGAATGTCGGCTACGTTTTTCGTATGGCCCAGGAGAGCCTTCTTTGCCAACGTCGATCTTGCGGCCGCATAGGAGGCCGAGACCATCGGATAATCCGCTGGCAAGCCCCATTTTCTTCGATATTCTTCGGGCGTCAGACCATATTTGCTGTTCAGGTGCCGCTTGAGCGATTTGTATTTTCCACCATCTTCGAGGCAGATGAGATAGTCGTCGGTTATGGATTTCTTGATCGGCACGGCCGGCTTCAATAGTTTTTCCACCGCCGCCGCTGATGAGGCGGCCTGCTGAGAGCCTGTCAGTGCCGAATAAGTCTCCATGATGAGCCTCGGCAAATCTTCCGGCATGGTCGCATTGCGAAGTACGTAGGCAGACACAATCTTGCTCGTGAGCTCAATATACCTTTCGTGGCTGGTAGTAGTATTTTCCTTTTTCATTTTCGGCCTCACGCAATGTTTTTTATTTATGTATCCAATGTTGTTTTTGCTTTCAATGAAAATTGATGTGACTTTGGATATTCTTTGTCCTTGGTTTATTTTTGTAGTAAACATTACGCGCTGGAAGTTTAAAACTGTTATTTTCTCATTTTACCACAATATTCGAATTGCGCCTGTGGGAGATGCATGGCGCCGGCATTCGGATATTTGTTTGCCAAGGACGTGCGGGACTTGCCGGCTTTCGCTTTGCCTGGGTTGGATGTCAGTCACATCGTGGATGTGACTGTTGCCGATGGAATGGCAGGACATGATGCTCGGTCAGCGGCGCCATGGTGATATTTCCCGGATCTTGTGGTGATACCCAGCGGATTTCCTCGATCTCTGCCGCTGCCGTGATTGCAATATTACCTACTTGTAGGCGGAATATATCCGCAACGACGGTATGGTCCGGTTCGTTGGCCGCTGCTGCCTGGAAACCGCCGAGGAAAGTCAGATCCTTAGTCTCCGCCGTAAGGCCTAGCTCTTCGAAGAGTTCCCTGATGAGCGCCGTCTCTGGCGTCTCCCGCGGTTCCAGCTTGCCGCCGGGCTGCATGAAGGCAGTCGTGCCGCGCTTGCGTACGAGCAATGTCTTCCCATCCGGACGCAACACCAGAGCTGCCGCAATGCGTATCGTTTTCGTCATGCCATGATCTGATCGGATTCGCGGGCGAGTTTCAACACCGATAATGTCTGCGCATATTTCCACGCGATAAGGGCGTCTTACGCGCGGGTATGTTCGCTGGTTACGGCTTCGTCAGGTGTTTGCGGAAAAATGCAACGACTGCCGTATTGAATTGCTTATGAAATGCGACGCGATCGAACCCCGGAGCGTCAATGCAGGCATCGGATGATGGCCTTAATTCCGGGCAAGGTGTCAGGAACGACAAATGTACGGCATTGGGGACGACTCGAAAATCAGGCTTCTCCGGCAATAGGCGTGCAAGCGTTGCGACATTTTCGGGAGCTGCTCCACCACCCCCTCCGAGTTCCGAGCCCCAAAGCTGAAGCGGGACTTTGACATCTTTCACGCTATCTGCGGTCGGGAAGACGATGCTCAACGGGTCGGCTACAACGACTGCCCTGATGCGAGGATCGTGGGTCAGTGATTGCGATGACGGTTGTCGGGGAGGCTGAGCATGGCCCGCTGGGGGGCAGCCCGCCGCCTTCGGATCTGAACAGCGTCGCGGCAGTTTGCTGAAATCCGGATTGGCTCCGGCAACGACGAGACCGGTATATCCGCCCAGGGAAAATCCGTAGAAGCCGATCTGCTGCGGATTGATCTTTCCGGCATCGGGAGACGCATCAAGCATGAAGTCGACAGTGCGTTTGATGTCGGCAGGGCGCTCGATCAATACGCCAAGACCGTTTGCCTGGCTCATGTCGGCATGGTTGGCGTGCGGATGATTGATGGCAACGACAATGAAGCCGGCGTCGGCAAGTGCTTCGGCGGTGTCATGATGGCCGAGATACCAGCCGCCATAGCCGTGCGAGATGATGATGAGTGGCAACTCCTCGCCTGCAATCGGACAATCCGGCGTTGCCGGAACTGCCAGGGCTCGGATCCTCACCTCTGTCGGAGGGGCTGCGCAAGGAGACCACATGGCGGCGTCGATCGCCGGGTTATCCGCATCACCGGAGATGCGAATGAATTTCAAACCTGCCGCATATCCCGATGGTGCGGCAAGAAAGAGCGTGGCCGCGAGGGCAAGGCTGAAGCGGATCATGACAACGGCTCCATTTAACCAGAGATGTACGCTGCGCGATGGACTGCGATGGCAAGGTGCGTCGGTCCATAGGCCAGGCGATGACGCGAAGGCGGCATATGCCGGTTGTAAAAGCTATCTAGCTATCTTGTATAAACAGATAGCTTGTTATATTCGTTCTGTAAAGCTGAGGCATTCATGACTGACTCGATCCAAGTTCAATTGCGGAAGGGCGTGCTCGATCTTTGCGTCCTGGCCGTGCTCTCGCGGGGCGAAAGCTACGGCTATGAAATTGCGAGTACGCTGGTTGCGGCGGTCGGCATGGGTGAAGGAACGATCTACCCGTTGATGCGCAGGATGCAGAATGACGGCCTGGTTGCGACCCGCATCGTCGAGTCGAGCAACGGTCCGCCGCGTAAATATTATCGGCTCACGCCGCTGGGGCGTTCGATTTTCGAAGCGCATCGCCGCGACTGGCGCTCGCTAGCAGGCTCCGTCGACAAGCTACTCGAGGATTTGCCATGACCAGGGAAGCCTTTTTGCGCACGCTGAGATTGGGACTTGCAGGCCTGCCTCCTCACGAGGTCGATGACATCGTGGCCGACTATGCCGCTCATTTTGCCGAGTCCGAGGCCTCTGGTCGAAGCGAGGAGGAGGTTTCCGCCGCTCTCGGCGATCCCGCCAGGATTGCGCGAGAGCTGCGTGCGGATGTCGGATTGCGCCGCTTCGAGGCGCATTGGAGCGTGCCGAATCTTTTGGCTGCCATGATGGCGCTGGCCGGCCTTGCTATCGTCGATATCTTCTTCCTGTTGCCTTTGCTGTTTGCGGCGATGTTCGTCACGCTCGGCCTTGCGATCGCATTGGTGGCCGTCGGCGCCGTTGGCCTGAAGATCATCGTCACGACCGTGCTGTTCCATATCGGCTTGCCCTCCGTCGGCATGCTGGCCCGCCTGCTTGTCGGTGCCGGGCTCGTGAGCTGCTTCGTGGGTGGCGGTGCTTTGCTGCTGATGGGTCTGAGTTTGGGCATCCGCATGCTTGGGCAATATGCCCGCCTACATTTCCGCTTGGCGCAAGTAGACGAAGGTCGAGCTTGAGCGCCGGACTGCACATCGTTGGAGGAAATGGACAATGAACGGGAAATTGGCGACTGTCGCGACGACCGGACTGATTTGTACATTCGTCTTTCTTGCGCTTGGCATCGGGCTTTCCGGGCCTGATTGGGCAAACGCAGGACATTGGTGGGGTAGTATGCAATCCAGTTGCGGATCTGCGGCATCCGGTGGACAGCAGGTTGTCCTGCCTTTCAGCTCCAATGGCAGCCTAACGATCGATATCCCGGCCTCTGTTCACTATCAGCCGGGCGGAAAGGCGGAGGCGGTCATCACCGGAGACCCCGCTCTGCTCAATCATGTGCGGCTCGAGGGCGGAAGGCTGAGCATGGATTGCAATCCGGGTTGGTCTAACTCCAAATTCGACGTCAGCCTGTCAGGACCACTCGTTACTGATTGGAGGGTGCGGGGCAGCGGCGATCTCGCTCTATTGCAACTCGATCAAGCAGATCTACGTCTGAGAATATCCGGGAGCGGCAGCGTCACGGCCACGGGAAGCGCACGCTCGGTCGATCTCGATGTATCCGGTTCGGGCACTGCGCGTCTCAAGGACCTGGCCGCTCAATCCGCGAAGATCAGAATTCACGGCAGTGGCGACGCGGAAGTAGCCGCCGCCGAGGATGCAGACGTCTCGATCAGTGGAAGCGGCAATATCGAACTCTACGGACATCCGGTGCTGCGGCGTTCCGAGATCAGAGGCAGTGGCCGCCTGGTAGAGGTGCCATAATCCGTGGCGAGACAGCGCGCCGCGCGGCAGCGATCCTTGCCGTCGGCTTCGATCGATATCATGCGATCGCCTTGCTTTGAATGATTCTCATGTTAATCAGTGAGGGCCATAATCGAAGCGAACATGCAAAAGATGCAAAACAAAACAGACAGTGATGTAAGGCCGCGCGCTGAGCCTGAAACCACGGCGACACAAGCAAAGCGGCCGTTGCGCGATCGCCGCCGCTCGCTAGCGATCGGACTTCTGCGCGCCCGTGAAGCGGTCATGAGCCATTTCAGGCCGATCCTGGCGGCGCATGATGTGACGGAGCAGCAATGGCGTGTCATTCGCGTTCTCCATGAAGGCGGCAAGCTCGATGCCACGGAACTTGCAGACAAGGCATCCATCCTGGCGCCAAGCCTCACACGCATGATCCGCTCGCTCGAGGAGCGCGGCTTCATCACCAAGCACAAAGACAGCACCGATGGTCGCAGGGTGTTACTGCAGATCACCCCGGCAGGGCAGGCGATCGTCGAGGATGTCATGCCGGAGAGCCAGAAAGTCTATGCCGATATCGATGCCCGCTTCGGCGAGGAGAGGGTGGAGAAGCTCCTCGATATGCTGGAGGAACTTGCCTCGCTGAAGTTGGAGAATGGCCCAATCGGTGAGGAATGAGACCTCTTCCCGATTTCGTTAATGTGTTAAGTATTTGATTGACGCGTCAGAGAATCTGTAGCAGTCTTCCGCAGTGCTGACACTGTTGGGAGGCGGAGTTGGACCTGTTGCAAAATCGCAGTCTGGTTGACCGGACCTGGTCGCCGACGCCCTACGACCAGTGGGTTGACGATCTTCAGAGCATTTGCGGCAACTTCAATCCGCACACGGTGCAACGCGGTGACAGCGTCATCGGCACGGCCAGCCGTATCGACGTCTGCGGCATGGAGTTCGCCCATGTTTCCAATGATCTCGATTACGTCCACCGCGATTGGGATGACATTCGCCGCGACGCCAATGAGCACCTGTTCCTGATCCTGCAGCTAGAAGGCGTCTGCGGTGTCGAGCATTCCGGCCAGCAGAACATCCTCGATGTCGGTGAATGCATTCTCGTCGACTCCACGCGCCCGACGACCTTCTATTTCCGCGGACACTTCTCCAATCACCTGTCGCTGCATCTGCCCCGGCAGTTGATGTATTCGAACAGCAAGATCGATTTCGATGTTGCGCGCAAGCTCGAGGCGGGCGACCCGATGGCAATGATGCTGCGTGCATTGATCGCCAAGATGATGACCACGCCGGATAATGAAGCAGCCTCGCCCTATCTTCGCCAGCTGATGTTCGACACGACCCGCCAGGCATTCCTCTCCACGGGCGCCCAGACGGCAAGCCTGAATTCCCTGCATGAAAGTGCCAGCAAGCGAATGCAGATGGTCGATATCCTCATCGACAAGCATCTGACCGATAGCGACCTCAGCGCCAAATGGCTGGCGACACGGCTCGGTATTTCGATCCGCACCCTGCAGCAGGATTTCCAGGGCATGGGCATGACCTGTACGACAGTCATCCGCGACAAGCGACTGCGCTTTGCGCGGGAAAAGATCGAGCAGCTCAAGGAGCAGCGCAGCCCGACGACGATAGCTGAAGTCGCCTATTCGGCCGGGTTCAATGACATTTCCTATTTCAATCGCAGCTTCAAGGAACTGTTCGATTGTGCGCCGAGTGAGCTGCTGCGCGCCGCCGAGCCGGCTCATAGATTGGACTGAAGCGCGTGACTGCGCTCCAGTCCAAGACGAGGCGCGTTTCTCCCCAAGACGGGTTTTAGGGCAAGGACCATAGTCCTCTCGAAAGTCACGGGAGGAAAATGTCGTGAAGCAGTACACCCTGCTTATCGGTGGCGAACCTGTTGCCACATCTCATCATGCACCGGTTAAAAACCCGTCGAATGGTGACATCGTCGGCCATATGCCGCTCGCCAGCGAAGCGGATCTCGACCGGGCGGTTGCCGCGGCCGCCGAAGCCTTCAAGGGCTGGTCGCAGACCTCCAGTGAGGAGCGCGCCGCAGCCTGCCGCGCCGTCGCCGAAAAGATCACCAAGCACGGCGAGGAACTTGCCCAGATCCTGACTCGCGAACAGGGCAAGCCGCTCAATGGTCTCGGCTCGCGCTTCGAGATCGGCGGCGCGCTCGCCTGGACGCGCCATACCGCCGAGCTCGACCTGCCGATCGAGATCCTGCAGGACGATAATGAAGGCCGCGTCGAGCTGCATCGCAAGCCGGTCGGCGTCGTCGGTTCGATCACGCCCTGGAACTGGCCAGTGATGATCGCGTGCTGGCATATCGTTCCAGCGGTGCGCGCCGGTAACACCGTCGTTATCAAGCCGTCGCCCTTGACGCCGCTGTCGACAATCCGTCTCGTCGAAATCATGAACGAGGTTCTGCCACCCGGCGTCGTCAACGTCGTCACTGGCGAAAACAGCATTGGTGCGGCGCTTTCTTCCCATCCCGGCATCGCCAAGATGACCTTCACCGGCTCGACGGAAACGGGCAAAAAGGTCATGGCCTCCGCAGTCGCCACCTTGAAGCGGCTGACGCTGGAACTCGGCGGCAACGATGCCGGCATCGTCCTGCCCGATGCCGACCCCAAGGCCATTATCGAAGGCCTTTTCTGGGGTGCCTTCATCAACAACGGCCAGACCTGTGCGGCGCTGAAACGGCTCTATGTGCATGACAGCATCTATGAGGAGGTCTGCCGTGGCCTTGCGGATTACGCTTCCAAGATCGTCGTCGGCGACGGGCTGGATGAGGCGAGCATCCTGGGGCCAGTGCAAAACGAGATGCAGTTCGACAAGGTGCGCGAACTGGTCGAGGATGCGCGCGCCAATGGCGGCCGCATTCTGACCGGTGGTACGCCGATGGACCGCCCGGGCTATTTCTATCCGATCACGCTGGTCGCCGATGTCGATCACGGTATCCGCCTGGTCGATGAAGAGCAGTTCGGCCCGGCCCTGCCCATCATCCGCTATAGCGACATCGACGAAGTGGTCGCGCGCGCCAACCAGAACCCGGCCGGCCTCGGCGGTTCCGTCTGGTCCTCCGATGCCGAGAAGGCGAAGCGCTATGCGGTGCGGCTCCAATGCGGCTCGGTCTGGATCAACAAGCATGGCACGATCCAGCCGAATGCGCCTTTCGGCGGCGTGAAGCAGTCCGGGATCGGCGTCGAATTCGGCGCGGAAGGATTGAAGGAATTCACGACAATTCAGACGGTATTGAGCTGAGCCATGACGACTTACGACTATATCATCGTCGGTGGCGGCTCCTCGGGCTGCGTGCTGGCAAACCGGCTTTCGGAAAACCCGGCGCACAAGGTGCTGCTGATCGAATCCGGGCGCCGGGACTCCGATCCCTGGATTCATATCCCAGCGACCTTTTTCAAGGTGCTGGGCAAGGGCATCGATATTCATCCCTATGCCTCGAACCCTGACAAGGGTCTGAACGGGCGGCCGAGTATCGTGCCGCAAGGCAATGTGCTCGGCGGCGGCAGTTCCGTAAATGCGATGATCTATATTCGCGGTCATCGCAACGACTATGACACGTGGTCGCAAATGGGCTGCCAGGGCTGGTCCTACGAGGATGTGCTGCCGGCTTTCCGTTCGCTGGAGAGTAATGAGCGCCTGAACGGCCACTACCACGGCAAAAAGGGCGGTCTGCGCGTTTCGGACGCCCGTCATCGCCATCCTTTGAGTGAGGCCTTTATCAAGGCGGCGACCGAAATCGGCATTCCCCATAATGATGATTTCAACGGCGCGGATCAGGCCGGCGTCGGCTTTTATCAGAGCACGACCTATGGCGGCCGTCGCTGGAGTTCGGCCCAGGCATTCCTGCGCGAAGCGGAGAAGCGGCCGAACCTGACCGTGCTGACCGAGCGCAAGGTCGCCCGCATCCTGTTCGAAGGGCAGAAGGCCGTCGGTGTCGAGCTGCTCGACGGCACGATATTCAGGGCGTCTCGCGAGATCGCGCTGACCGCGGGAGCCATCGCAACGCCGAAGATCCTGCAGCTCTCGGGTGTCGGCGATGGCGAACATCTTTCCTCGCTGGGCATCAAGGTCGTAGCGGATCTGCCGGGCGTCGGTGCCAACTACCAGGACCATCTGGAAGTGCCGGTGCAGGGAGAGACGCACGAGCCGATCTCGATCCTCGGCCATGACAAGGGGCTGCGGGCCGCCGGCCATATGCTGTGGTATCTGACTTCGCATCGCGGCCTGTTGACGTCCAACGTCGTCGAGTGCGGTGGTTTCGTCGATACATCGGGCACCGGGCAGCCGGATGTGCAGTTCCACGTCCTGCCCGTTCTGATCGGCTTTGTCGATCGCGAGCCGGAGCCCGGTCACGGTTTGAGTATCGGCCCATGCTATCTGCAGCCGCGCTCGCGCGGCTGGATACGATTGAAGAGTGCCGATCCGACCGAGAAGACGGATTTCAACGCCAATCTGCTTTCCGATCCGGCGGATCTTGAAACCTTGGTGCGTGGCGTCGAAACGGCGATCCGCATCCTCGATGCGCCGGCCCTTGCCAAGCTGGTCAAGCGCCGCGTGCTGCCGAAGCCGGGCGTCGAGAAAGATCCCGAAGCGCTCCGCGATTACATTCGCCAGTCCTGCAAGACAGTGTTCCATCCGGCGGGAACGGCGCGCATGGGCCGGGCTGACGATCGCATGGCCGTCGTCGGGCCGGACCTGAAGGTGCGCGGGATCGAGGGGCTGCGCGTTTGCGACGCCTCCATCATGCCGACACTGGTATCCGGCAACACCAACGCACCGACCATGATGATCGCGGCCAAGGCGGCGGCTTTCATGACTGGAAAAGCGATTTCCGGCTGAGCCGGACATCGGGGAAGCAAAGAGCCCGTGGGGAGCGGGACAACAAACTGGAGGAGACAATGCCTATCAATCTGAGAGGGCTGGCAATCGGCCTTTTGCTGACACTCGCATCGTCGTTCAGCGCGCATGCGGCCGCATCTTGCGGCGACAACACTGGAAAGCCGGCAACGGGTGAACCGATTATCATTGGTGCCATCACGGGCAAGACCGGGCCGGATGACTTTTCGAATTCCACCAAGGCGGCGAAGGCCTATTTCGACTGCCTGAACGCCAATGGTGGCATTAAGGGCCGGCCGATCAAATATCTGGTCGAAGACGATCAGTGGAATCCCGAAATCGCCGCACAGCTCGCCGCAAAGCTGGTCAACGACGAGAAGGCCGTGCTGATGGTCGGCAATTCCAGCTATGTCGAATGCGGCGCCAATGCCGATTTCTACAAGAAGTCGGGCATTTTGGTCGTCGCCGGTGTCGGCGTGCCGCGTGAATGCTACTTTGCGGAGAATTATGCGCCGACCAATGCCGGGCCGCGCGTGTCGATGCTCGGTGCGATGGGCTATGCGCTCGACAAGCTGAATGCGAAGTCCGTCGTCTGCATCGGTCCCAATATCCCGAATGTCGGCACCTGGTCCTGCGATGGCGTCATGCTGCTCGCCAAGGAAAAGGGCTTCGCCGCCCAGACGATCCTCATGGATCCAGGTTCCGCTGACGCCACATCGATCATCCTGCAAGCGGCGGCAAGCAAGCCGGATGTCATCGTGCTTGGCCTGTCGAAGGGCGTGGCCGTGCCGCTGCTGACGGCTGCCGAAGAGCAGGGCCTCAACCAGACGATCACCTTCCTCAGTGCTGCCTCTGCTTACGATCTCTCGGTCCCAGCTACCATCGGTTCCGGCTGGGACGACAAGTTCTATGTCAACATGGAATTCAACGATCTGAACGCGCAGACGCCGGACAATCAGAATTGGCTCGCCGTCATGGATCAGTACGGCCAGAAGTCCGATCCGCGCGATACCTTCGCCCAGGCCGGCTATCTCGCGGCTCGCATCGCCGAGAAGGCACTGATGACGCTTGACCCTGCCAAGATCGACCGCGAGACCGCCTCTGCCGCCGTACGCGAAATCAAGGGTTTCAAGAGCGATATCTTCTGCGCTCCCTGGTACTACGGCGATGGCCAGCCGCGCCACAACGCCAATTCGACGACGCGCATGGCCGTTGCCGAGGGTGGAAAGTGGAAGGTCGTTTCCGATTGCGTACCGTCGCCTGATCCTGAGCTGAAGGATATCCGCGCCTTCGAAAAGTCCGCCGGCATCAACTGAGCCCTGACGCTTGCCATCGGTTCCGCGGTAAATCCGCGGAACCGAACGACCCGAAAGGATCGATCCATGAACCTTCTATCCTTCATTATTTCCGGCCTGGGCATCGGCGCAGTCTATGCGCTCTCCGGCGTCGGTCTTGTCGTCCTGTTTCGAGCGACCGGCGTTCTCAACTTCGCATTCGGTGCCTTCGGCGCGATCGGTGCGCACTGCGCCTGGCAACTGCTGGAGTGGAAGATGCCGCTTGCCGCCGCCATCCTCGCCGCCGTTGCCGTCTCGACGGTGATCAGCTTTCTCTATGGCCGGATCTTCGCCCCCCTGCTATCGCATCGTGATATCGTCGTGCGCGCCGTTGGGACGCTGGCGCCGGCGCTGATTTTGATTGCGATCATGGGCGTCATCTGGGGTGAGCTGCCGCGCCGCCTGCAGTTCCCGACCGACCAGATGTTCGTTTCTCTCTTTGCCGTGCGCCTGACCTTCACGCGTATCATCGCCATCATTCTCGCCGTCGTCATGGTCATTGCCATCACGCTGCTTCTGACCCGCACGCGCCTTGGCTTGGATATGCGCGCCCTTGCCAATGATCGCGATCTCAGCGCGGTCCTCGGCGTGCGCATCCTTTATACGGAAACCGCTGCCTGGATCATGACCGGCATCTTCTCCGGTTTTGCCGGTCTTTTGTTGGCTGATCTCGTCCGGCTGCAAGGCACCTTTCTCACCTTGCTGGTGATCCCGGCGATCGCCGCGGCGATCCTCGGCCAGTTGCAGTCGCTCTGGCAAACGGCCGTTGCCGGCTTACTGATCGGCATCGCCGAGGCCGTGCTGACGCCCGTCGCCTGGATCTCGCCCTATCGAGCAGCAGCACCCTTCATCATCGCGCTTGTCGCGGTCACTATCTTGGGAGGCACCGCGAAAGTCGCGTTGAAGGACCGATGACCGTTCAGGAGCAAACAATCGCCCCAACAGCCGAGGGCATACCGATGGTGCGTCTGCCCAAGCAGCTTATTCATGTGCCTGTGACGATGGCGATCTTTTCTATCGTTGTTGCCTGCCTTGCCAATTCCTTCTGGCTCTCTGCAGCAACCTCCGCTGTCGCACTCTCTCTATCGGTCGCCGGGCTTGCCATCCTCTATGGTCAGCTCGGTCTCGTCTCGCTTTGCCAGTTCGCGCTTGTCGGCGTCGGCGGCTGGGTGACGCTTCGCGTCGGCCATGCCTTTCATCCGCCTTTTGAGCTTAGTCTGCTTGCCGGCGGTATCGTCGCTTCTGTGGTGGGATTGGCGTTCGGCGTGCCCGCCTTGCGCCTGCGCGGTCTTTATCTCGCGCTCGTGACGCTGATGTTGGCGGGCGCCTTCCAGATCGTTATCAGCGCCTGGGGTTTTCCGGATGGCGGTCCTGGCTTCCTGGGTCGGGCGGATGGTGCCGGCCGCGCCATGCTCGCAAGACCGGCAATCGCCGATGGCGAAGTCTCCTATTTCCTCTATGTCTGTGTCGTGGCAGCGATCGGCCTGCTGATCGCGCAATGGCACAAACTTGCCCGTCCCGGACGGGCGTGGGCGCTGATCCGCAAGGGCGAGACGGTTGCGGTTGCCAGCGGCGTCAATGTGCTGATCTACAAGGCTTGGGCCTTCGCGTTGAGCGGCTTTCTGGCCGGTCTCGCAGGTGGATTGCTCGCGGGCAATGTCGGTCAGCTCGACGGGCGTGCCTTCGGCGCCTTCGAGAGCCTCAACCTCTTCGCACTTGCCATCGTCGGCGGTGTCTTCAACTGGTACGGCGCCGTCATCGCCGGCCTGCTGCTGCGTGCCGTCCCGGCCCTGCTCACTGATCTCGGCATTGATGGCTATGTCACGATCGGGATCTTCGGCGTTGCCCTATTCCATGCGCTGGCGACCGCACCGACAGGCATTGCCGGCCAGATATCGGCTCTCATCGTCCGGCTGAGCGCGGCTCTTTCCAGGGGGAAAGCACGATGATCAAGATCGACAATCTCATCGTGCAGTTCGGCGGTATCAGGCCGATCAATGAACTCAGCGCCGTGCTGATGGCGCCGGTCGCCGGTCTCATCGGCCCGAACGGTGCAGGCAAGACCACATTGCTCAATGTGCTTTCCGGTTTCGTGAAACCGATACAAGGATCGGTCTCGCTCGGTGAGCGGCCGCTGCTGCCGATGACGCCGCTGCAGCGGGTGCGTGCGGGCTTGCGACGCTCGTTCCAGACGGAGCAGGTGGTGGAGGACCTGACGGTTGCCGACAATGTCGCGGCGATCGCCGATCATGTCGTCGGCGCTGGGCATCATTCCCATGCGGTCGAGCAGGCGCTTGCCTTCGTTGGTCTCACTGAGGTTGCCGATCGGCTCGGCCAATCCCTCAATCTCTTCCAGCGCCGTCTCGTCGAGCTGGCAAAATGCGTTGTTGGCGAGCCGAAGCTTATCCTGCTCGATGAACCAGCCGCCGGCCTGACCGAAGACGAGGGCAAGGCTTTTCGTGAAATGGTGCTGCGTATCCCGGCGGAGTTCCGCGCACAGGTGCTGATCATCGACCACGATGTCGATCTCATCCGCTCCATGTGCAGCGAAACCATGGTGCTCGACTACGGCAAGCTTCTGGCGCTCGGCCCGACACAAACCGTGCTTGCCGATCCCAATGTGCGGCGCGCCTATTTGGGGGAGTTCTGATATGGACGCCACGTCGGAAGTCAGCGTCGAACATCTCGTCGTCGAGCGCGGCGGCAAACGCGTCATTCATGACGTTTGCTTTTCGGTCGCGGCCGGGAAGATCACGACGCTTCTCGGCGCCAATGGAGCGGGCAAGTCGAGCACGGTCATGGCCATGGCCGGCGTCCTGCCACGCGGCGGTTCGGTACGTCTTGGCGATATCACGCTCGAAGGCTTCTCGCCCGACCGCATTCGTCGCGCCGGGCTTGCGCTCGTGCCGGAGGGACATCGCGTACTCGGGCAACTTTCCGTCGAGGACAATATTCTCGTGGCCGCGCTGGAGGGATCGACGGCGGCTCGGCGAGAAGGGCTGGCCCATGCCTATGAGATATTTCCCGAGCTTTTGGAGCGTCGGCGCCAATCGGCATCGGACCTTTCCGGCGGCCAGAAGCAGATGGTGGCGATGGCGCAGGCCTTCATCGCCAAGCCGCGCTTCATGATGGTCGACGAGCTGTCGCTCGGCCTGGCGCCGGCCGTCGTTAAGCGGTTGGCCGAGGCATTGAAAATTGCCGCCGCGCGCGGCATCGGCGTTTTGCTGATCGAGCAGTTCGCCAATCTTGCACTCGATCTTGCCGACCAGGCGCTCGTGCTGGAACGCGGGCGCCTGGTTTTTTCGGGCACAGCCGCGACGCTCAAGGCTCAGCCGGACATTCTGCACGGCGCCTATCTGGCAAGCTGACGCGAAGGAAATATCTCACCTCTTGAGGACATCGATCATGGCCGCAGCACTTCACCGGCATGTCGACAGCGCCAGCGGCCGAGCCTTCGCGGGGCTGGCGCGCGATCTCTTCGGCAATGTCCGGCTCGATTTCGGCACCGCAGATGAAGAAAAGAGCCGCATGGCATCCGCCATGCTGGGCACTTGCCGGCTGACGCGGCTGGAAGCGGACCGACATGTCGTCTTCGGCGAGCATGTGACGGCAGCGCCGGAAGATCCCGACGCGATCAAGCTGATCGTGCAGACGGAGGGTAGCGCGTCATTGACGCAGGGCGGATTGCATGTACCCGTCTCGCAGAATGCGCTTGTCATCTACGATCCCGGCCGCTCCTATATACTGACGAACAGCACGCCGGTCCGCCAGTTGCTGCTGCAATTGCCGCGCCACGCGCTGCCTCATGCGGTCGTCGAACGATTGGCGCAGCCCTTCACGGCCCGTGCCGAGCAAGACGGAATGTGCCGCATCCTTCTATCCCTGATGGACTCCACCATCCGTGAGATCGATCATCTTGACGAGGCCCGGCGCTTGAGCGTCGGCCAGACCATGATCGAGCTCGTGCGCACCATGATTGGCGCCGACCTACAGCAGGCAAGGCCTATCGCAAATCCACTCGATGTGCTGCTGCACCGGATCAAGGACTTCATCGAGATCAATCTCGAACGGCCGGACCTGACCGTCACCTTGATCGCGCGCCGTATGGGCTGCTCGGTGCGTTACGTCTACCGTGCATTGGAGGTCGAGCGCTTGACGCCCTCGGATTATATCTGGGACCTGCGTGTGCAGAAGGCTGCGGCAAAGCTGCGGGAAGGCGGCGGTCATGCCGGAGAAATAGCCGAGATCGCGTTCGCACTCGGTTTTTCCTCCAGCGCGCATTTCTCGCGGGCCTTCCGCCATCGCTATGGCGTTTCGCCGTCGCAATGGCGCAAGGCCGGGATGTCCTAGGCGGACAAGGCGGCCCGGCCGGAGCCGAGCCGCCTCAATTGCTCATCGCATGGATTCAGCCACTCTCAGCGTATCGGTGAACTGCTCAAAACGCCGGATCTTGTCGTCTGCGACGCCCCAGACATGCACGACGCGAGCCTTGAAGGCTTTCCCGGTCTGCTTGTTGGTGCCGCTATAGTCCCCCACGCCAACGACCTCGCCGCCGGCATCGAGAAGGCGTTCGAGCTTGAAGGTATATCCGTCGAAGGTCTGGCCGAGTGCCTGGAAGACGTTCTTGAAGATTTCCTGCGGTCCGACATAGGTGCCGGCGCAGGGAAATCCGTCCATCTCGGTCCAGCGGCAATCGGGGGCGATGTCGGCAAGCATGCCATCCATGTCGCGGCGGTCATTGGCGTCGTAATGCGCCTTTACGATATCGAATGCTTTGCGCATGGGATCCTCACACTGGTTCCTGGCCGGGCAGATAATAGGTCATCGAGGCCTTGCGGATGAAGGCGCCGGCCGGGCTGTTCTGGATGCGCCCGTCGCCGGTGATGCCGAGGAACTTGCCGGTCGAGCGCATGTCGTTGAAATTGTAGAAGAAGGTGGATGCGACCGCGATCTTGAACTCGCGGAACGTAAATATGTAGAGATTGTCGTCGAACTTATAGGTTGTGGTCAGGTCCACATCGCCATGACCGCGCTGCACGCCGACGAGGCATTGCCAGGCATAGCGCTGCGAGGAGAGATAGGTGTGCTCGTAGACGTGGTTGGGGCTATAAGTGAAGTGCGCCCTGAGCCCGATCAGGTCGCGGCTCTCATGCGGTACCGGCCCGCTTGCGGCGCCACCTTCAATGACACCCGGCCGGAAGATCTGCGCGACCTGCGGCTCGCCGACGGAATCGTTGAGATCGCGAACGACCGAGTAAATGGAAAGCACGCGGCGCGTTTCGGTATTGAGGATCAGCGTCTCGGCTTCCTTGGGGCGGCCGGCAAAGATGATCTCGACGAAATAAGTCTTCGGCGCGACTTCGATCACCTCGGATAAATCGTTTCCGCTGTCCTTGCCATCCGACCATTTGACCTCGCCTTTGGCGAAGGCAAGCTCCAGGGTGCGGCCGTCGTCGAACGCGATCTTGTGAGACGTGCCGGTCAAAGCCTCCGTTGCGGGCAGTCGGTTCGTATCGATGCCATAGGCGAATTCGTCATAGGTTTTCCAGTCCTTGGGGTTCTGGTTCATCGATATTTCCTCCCGTTATTCTACAAAGGCCAGTGTCGGCAGGTCGACGGTGCCGGCACCGCCGTCGACGGTCAGGACCGCGCCGTTGATCATCGATGCTTCGCCCGAGGCGAGGAAGCAGACGGCACTGGCGACATCTTCGGCGGTCGCGGGGCGGCCAAGCGGCACGTCCTTAGTGACGAGCGCATAGGCTTCCTCGATGCTCTTCAGTTTGTACTTCTCGACGATGAATTCCATCTGCTCGTCCGCCATCGCGGTCGTTACCCAGCCGGGGCAGACGGTGTTGGTGCGCACGCCCTTGCGGCCGTAATCGCGCGCCAGCGATTTCGCAAGCCCGATGCAGCCATGCTTCATCGTGACATAGCCCGCCGCATCCGGCCCGGCAAAGAGCCCGGCGATCGAGGCGAGGACGACGATATTTCCCTGGTTCTTGATGAGATGCGGTAGGGATTCGCGAGCGCTGACGAAGGCGGTGTTGAGGTTGAGACGGACGGCGAGATCCCACGTCTCGTCCGACATGCTGACCGTCGGCCCGACGCCATGGCCGCCGGCATTGGCAATGAGAATGTCGAGGCCGCCATAGATATCGACAACCTTCTCGACGGCGCCCTTCATCGCTGCCCCATCGGCGGCATCGGCCGCGACGATGGTCGCGCCGATTTCATCGGCAACACTTCTCAGCGGCTCGGGACGACGCCCGACGAGCGCGACATTGCCGCCTTCCTGGTTGATGCGGCGCGCAACCGCCGCGCCGATGCCCGTACCGCCGCCGGTGATCAGGGCGGTCTTGTTCTTGAAACGCATGTTCCCTCCTCTTCGCTTTCGGGTTCATCATGACCGATGCTTGCAGAGGCGTCGCGTCCAGCTGTGCAGTCCGTTTTGACTGAGCGTGCACAACGTTTTTGCCGAAACTTGCGTGACGAGGCGCAAGGTCAAGCGATGCCGGAAGGGCGGCGCTCAATAGACCTTGACGTCTTGAGGCGGCTTGGCGACATCCGCCTTCTTGAAATCGTCAAGGAGCTTGACCGTGGCATTGGCAAGCAGGGTGACGTCGTTGCCGATCGCGACGAAGGTGGCGCCAAGCTCGAGATAGCGTTTTGCCAGCGAGAGATCGCCGATCAAAATGCCGGCGGCCTTGCCATGCGACTGGATTTTTGCGAGCGCCTTTTCGACTTCTGCCTGCACTTCAGGGGCACCCGGCTTGCCGAGATAGCCCATGTCTGCGGCAAGATCGGATGGTCCGATAAAGACGCCGTCAACTCCTTCGGTCGAGGCGATGTCGTCGAGCGCCGCAAGTCCGGCGCGGCTTTCCACCTGCAGAAGCAAGCAGATCTCGTCATTGGCCGTAGCAAGGTAGTCCGGAATGCGGTTGAAGGCGGAGGCGCGGGCAAGGGCTGCGCCGACGCCGCGCACGCCATGCGGTGGGTACCGAACAGCCTTGACCATGGTCTCGGCCATCTCTTTGCTGTCGACCATCGGGATGAGCAGGGTCTGCGCGCCGATGTCGAGCATCTGCTTGATGATCCAGGTCTCGCCGATCGGCGGACGGATCACCGCATGGCTAGCCGCGCCCTTCATCGCCTGCAGCTGCGAGACGAGAAGCGGCACGTCGTTCGGTGCATGCTCGGCATCGAGCAGCAACCAGTCGTAGCCGGCGCCGGCGCAGATTTCGACCGTGTAGGCATTGGCGAGCGCTTGCCAGAGGCCGATCTGCGTCCGCTCTTCCTTCAGGGCCTGTTTGAAGAGATTTTTGGGCGCCGGCATGGTTCACTCCTTCATGCAAAGAACAGGCTGACCGATCCGTAAGGGCCAAAATCGGCGTTGATCGTATCGCCATGCCGCGCCTCGATCGGGCGGATGAACGAACCGGCAAGCACGATCTGGCCGGCTTCGATGCCATCGCCATATTGCGATAGGCGATTGGCAAGCCAGGCGATGCCGCGTGCGGGCTGGTTGAGCACGCCCGCGCCAAGGCCCGTTTCCTCGACCTCGGCATTGCGGCTGACGATCGCGCCCATCCAGCGCATGTCGATCTCTCCGGGTCGCACGGCGCGGCCGCCGGTGACGATGCCGGCATTGGCGGCATTGTCGGAAATGGTGTCGACGATGGTGCGCGCCTTCTTCGTCTCCGGATCGACGCGAAGGATGCGCGTGTCGAGAATTTCAAGCGCCGGTGTCACGTAGTCGGTGGCATTCAGCACGTCGAAGATCGAGATATCAGGACCCTTGAGCGGCGCCTTCATGACGAAGGCGATCTCGGCCTCGATGCGCGGCTGGATGAAGCGGTCGGCTGGCACGGTGGCGCCATCTTCGAACACCATATCGTCGAAGAGCACGCCGGAATCCGGAATGTTGATGTTCAGCGCATATTGCATCGCCTTCGATGTCAGCCCGATCTTCCAGCCGATAGGCTTGCGTCCCCTAGCGATCTTCTTCTGCACCCAGGCGCTCTGGACCGCATAAGAGTCGTCCATCGTCATCTGCGGATGCTTGAGCGAAAGGAGCCCTGTTTGAACGCGTGTCCGCTCTGCCTGATCGAGGCTTTCGGCCGCAGCCTGGATTTCATCTTGCGACAGCATCAGCGCACCTCGTCGGCAATGGTATTTTTCAGGATGCCGAGACCATCGGCTTCGACCTCGACGATATCGCCGGGTTTCAGCCAGATCGGCGGGTCAAAGCGGGCGCCGGCACCGGTCGGCGTTCCCGTGACGATGACGTCGCCGGGCACCAGCGTTGTGAAGGTGGAGATGTAGTTGATGATCTTGCGGAAGGAGAAGATCATCCGGCTGGTGCGGTCGCTCTGGCGCACTTCGCCATTGACGCGCGTCGTGAGCGCAATGTCTTCAAGCTGTGCCGCATCCGTGAAGGGGATCAGCCACGGGCCGATCGAGCCGGTATTGTCGAAGTTCTTGCCCTGGGTGACGTTGAATTTCGCATGCCGCACCCAATCGCGGATCGTGCCCTCGTTGCAGAGCGAGAGGGCCCCGATATGGGAGAAGGCGTCGGCTTCGGCGATCCGCCGGCCACCCTTGCCGATGACGATGACGACTTCGCCCTCATAGTCGAGCTGCGGGCTTTCCGGCGGCCGGATCAGGGGCTGGTCGTGCCCGGTGAGCGAGCGCGGAAAGCGGATGAAAAGCGAGGGATTGGAAGGGGCAGCCTGCCCATCCTTATATTCCTCATTGCGGTCGGGGAAATTGACCCCGACGCAAATGATCTTTTCCGGCGCCGGAATGGGAATCTGGAAGCGAACCTCGTCGAGCGTAAAATCCGGCTTCAACGTCTTGGCTTCCTCCGCAAGTTCAACGAGGCGGCCAGCCTCGATCACTTCGCGCAGCGTCGGCCAAGTCGCGCCGTGGCGAGCCGAGAGGTCGACAACGCCGCCGTCGACCGCAAGCCCGTAGCCATGACGGCCGTTTCTCGAAAAGGACAGGAATCTTGGATGGGTCATGCTTTCATGGCCTTCTCTTGACCTCAGACGACACCGCCGAGGCAGACATATTTGATTTCGGTGAATTCCTCGATGCCGTAGCGCGAACCTTCGCGGCCGAGGCCAGAGAGCTTGACGCCGCCGAAGGGCGCTTCGGCCGTCGAGATCAGCCCGGTATTGACGCCAACCATGCCGTATTCCAGGGCTTCGGCAACGCGGAAGACGCGGGCGAGATCCTTGGCATAGAAGTAGGAGGCAAGGCCGAATTCGGTGTCGTTGGCCTGTGCGATGACATCGGCCTCATCCTTGAAGCGGAAGAGGGGAGCGACCGGCCCGAAGGTCTCTTCCTTGGCGACGGCCATGGCGGGCGTGACATCGGCAAGCACAGTTGCCTCATAAAAACGTCCGCCGAGCTGATGGCGATGCCCGCCAGCAACGATACGGCCGCCCTTGGAAAGGGCATCGGCGACATGCTCTTCGACCTTGGCAAGGGCCGCCTCGTCGATCAGCGGACCGAGGTTGATGCCTTCGTCGAAACCGTTGCCTGTTTTCAGCGAGCCGACAGCCTTGGAGAGCTTTTCGGCAAAGGCATCATAGACGCCATCCTGCACGTAGAGACGATTGGCGCAGACGCAGGTCTGGCCATTGTTGCGGAACTTGGCGATCAGTGCGCCCTCGACGGCCGCATCGAGATCGGCATCGTCGAACACGATGAAAGGCGCATTGCCGCCAAGCTCAAGACCGAGTTTCTTGATGGTCGGCGCGCTCTGCTTATAGAGCTCGGCGCCGACTTCGGTCGAGCCGGTGAAGGTGAGCTTGCGCACGACGGGGCTTGCGGTCATCTCGCCGCCGATGGCACGGGCCGAGCCTGTGAGAACATTGAAGAGGCCCTTCGGCAGGCCGGCGCGTTCGGCAAGGATCGCAATGGCGATCGCCGAAAATGGCGTCTGCGAGGCAGGTTTGAGCACCATGGCGCAGCCGGCGGCAAAGGCAGGGCCGGCCTTGCGGGTGATCATGGCATTGGGAAAATTCCAGGGCGTAATCGCCGCCACGACGCCGATCGGCTGCTTCATGACCAGAATGCGCTTGTCCTTCTGGTGGCCGGGAATGATGTCGCCATAAACGCGGCGGGCTTCTTCGGCAAACCATTCGACGAAGCTGGCGCCATAGGCGATCTCGCCCTTGGCTTCCGGCAGCGGTTTGCCCTGCTCTGCCGTCAGGATGCGTCCGAGATCGTCCTGATTTTCCATCATCAGCTCGAACCAGCGTCTCAGGATGCCGGAGCGCTCCTTGGCGGTGCGGGCAGACCATTCCTTCTGTGCGGCTTCTGCTGCGGCGATCGCCTTCTTGGTCTCGGCAGCCCCCAGATTGGGGACCAGGCCGATGATCTCGCCATTCGCCGGATTGTCGACCTTGATCGCATTGGACGGATCGGCTTCGATCCACTCGCCACCGACCAATGCCGCCTGCCGGAACAATGTTGCGTCTCTCAAATTCATGACAGTCTCCTCGCCTCGCGAACGTTGATGAGAAGCGGGTGTTTTCCCGCTCTCAAGGGTAACGCTTAAGGCGCGATAATCGGCTGTGCCTTCAAGTCAGGCTCGGCCACTTCCGCACCGGCAAACAGGCTACCATGTTCGAACCATGATTTGGGAGCCGGCGCACCCCAAAGTGTCTGACGTTGTGGATCTTTGAGATCCCACTTGATCGGCTCCAGATCGGGATCGACGGTCTGATAGTCCGAGCAATAGATCTCGATGCGGTGGCCGTCGGGATCGAGAATATAGAGGAAGAAGGCGTTGGAGATGCCGTGGCGTCCCGGACCGCGCTCGATATTGGCGACCCAGCCTGTCGTCGCCATCAGGTCGAGCAGGTCGATGATGTTGAGCGGCGTCGGCACCCAGAAGGCAGTGTGGTGCAGGCGCGGGCCACGGCCATTGGTGAAGGCGATGTCGTGGACACCGCCCTTGCGGTGCGTCCAGGCGGCCCAGAGGCGGCCGGTCTCGGCATCCTCGGTATATTCGGTCACGCGGAAGCCGAGTTCATTATAGAAGGCGACACTTTCGTCGACATTGGTCGAGAAGCAGTTGAAGTGGTCGATGCGCAGCGGCTTCACGCCCTTGTAGAGCGCATATTTCTGGTGGATCGGCGGCAGGCGGTCCATCTTCGAATAGAATTCAAGCGGGATGCCATGCGGGTCGCGGGTGCGGAAAGTCCGCGCCTGATAGGGGCGCTCTACCCATTCGACTGGCAGCTCCTTGCCCTTGAAGAAGTGCGCCGCCTTATCGAGATCCTCGTCGCTGAAGACCTTGAAGCCGAGATCGCGGGCTTCGGCCTTGTCGGATTTCTTCAGCACGATGCAGTGATGACCACGTTCCTCCATTGCCCGGAGGTAAATCGTATCAGCCGTTTCATCCGTCACCTGCAGGCCGAGCGTGTCGACATAGAAGGCACGGGACTTGGCAAGATCGGTGACGCCAAATTCGATATGGCTGAGGCGAACGATGTTGAAGGGCGGATAGAGATTAGGTTTCGGCAGGGGCATTTGTTCCTCCTCTTATGCGTACTTATAGATATTGGCGGCTCAGCCGCCGAGTTTCTGGATCGCGTGCGGCTTGGTGGCGAAGGCGACGTTCTTGGTTTCCATGTAGAAATCGAAGGACCAGTCGCCGCCGTCGCGGCCGATGCCGGAGTTCTTGACCCCACCGAAGGGTGTCGGCAGGTGACGCACATTTTCCGAATTGACCCAGATCATGCCGGCTTCGAGGTAATCGGTGAAACGGAAGGCCCGGGTGACGTCGGCCGTCCAGAGATAGCCGGTGAGGCCGTATTGCACATCGTTGGCTAGCGCCAGCGCATCGGCTTCGTCCTTGAAGGGAATGGCGGTCAGCACCGGCCCGAAGATTTCTTCCTGAGCAATGCGCATCTGGTTGCTGGCACCGGTGAACAGGGTAGGCGAGACGTAGCAGCCACCGCCAGGACCGTTGACCTTTTCGCCGCCGGCAGCAAGGGTCGCACCTTCGGAACGGCCGATCTGAATATATTCGAGTACCTTCTTTTCATGGACGGGATGGACGAGCGGGCCGACGACGGTTTCCGGATCAAGGGGATGGCCGACCTTGATGCGCTTGGCCTTCTCGGCGACGATCGCGGTGAACTTGTCGTAGACGCTTTCCTCGACCAGCAGGCGGGAGGACGAAGTGCAGCGCTCGCCATTCAAAGAATAGATCATGAAGACGGCGGCGTCGGCGGCGCGCTCGAGATCGGCATCGGCAAAAACGATGACCGGGTTCTTGCCGCCAAGCTCGAAATGCACGCGCTTCAACGTGTCGGCACCTTGCTTCATGATCATCGAGCCGGTGCGGCTTTCGCCGACAAAACCGATCGCCTTGATCAGGGGATGTTCCGTGAGAGCCTTACCGGCGTCTTCGCCCAGACCGTTGACGAGATTCCATACCCCCTTCGGGAGACCAGCGTCTTCGGCGATCTCCACCAGCAGGCGGGCCGTCAACGGTGAGAATTCTGCCGGCTTGTGAACGATGGTGCAGCCCGCAGCGAGAGCCGGCGCGATCTTCCAGGTCGACAGCATGAAAGGCGTGTTCCAGGGTGTGATAATGCCGACCGGGCCGATCGGCACGCGTGTCGTCAGGTTCATTTGGCCTTCGGCGCGCAGCGCCTTGCCATCGCGCGCTTCCGGCGCGCGGTCGGCGAAGAAGCGGAAGTTTTCCGCGCCGCGCAGGGCGGCCTTCGCCATGAATTTCAGGGACTGTCCGGTATCCATGCATTCGACGAAGGCGATTTCTTCGGCGCGGGCCACGATCGCATCGGCGATTTTATGCAGGAGCTTCTTGCGGGCATCACCCGGCATCGCGGCCCATTCAGTGAAGGCAGCCTTTGCGGCCTTTGCGGCGCGATCGATATCGGCTGTCTTGCCGTGAGCGACGGTGGCGAGAGGCTTTAGATCGACAGGCGAGATGGTCTCGAAGGTCGAACCGTCATCGGCTGGAACATCCTCGCCATTGATGCGGTTGAGAACGCCGCGATCCTTGAAACGCGCGAGAAAGCCTTCCGCCTTTGCGATGTTTTCCTGCAGTTTGGACATCGTCTATTCCTTTGGTGTTATGTCGTCCCGCGAAGGGAATGTCACTTGCCGCGCAGCCGCGGGTGGATGGCGTTCTTCTTCCAGCTGAGTTCGGCATCGATCTCGCGGATCTCAAGCGAAAGCGCGAAATGCGGCGTCTCGAAAAGCGGGCCGAGAACATCGATCGCCGCGGCGAAGATTGCTTCGCCAGTGCGTTTCTTTTCGTCCTCCGTGCGGCCTTTACCGATGCGGAAGTTCAGATCGACGAAAGCGTTTTCTGGTAGCATGTCGGCGATGGCATAGTGATCGGCGCGAAAGGCGCGCACCCGCACAGCCCCGACCTCGAAAAGCCCGGTGTCGAGAACTGTCTTCAGCAGTCGCTCGCAGAGCACGCCGATATCGGCGCGACCCTCCAGATTGGCCGAATATTCGATGGCGAGATGCGGCATCAAGTCCTCCCGAGACCTCAATTACTTAACACGTTAATAAATATCTCGTAGATGTCAAGCGGCAAAGTCGAGCCGTCTTGCCATCTGCAGACTTTCATGGACGTAACGCGACAGACGTTCGGCATTGCCCGGAATTTCCGGACGTTCCGCGAGCCATCCAATATATGTAAGGTTCCTCAGCACCATGAATAGGGGCAGGGCCGCCAGAGCCGCTTCGGAGAGCGTGCGCCGGCTGCGATAGCCTGATATCAGCGCTTTCTCGATTGCCGGATAGGCGGGTTCGTTACGGTTCTTGAGCAGGGTGGTCGCAAGATCGAACAGGCGGAAGCCGTGTCCCGCATCGTCGAAATCGATGAAGGCGACATTGCTGTCGGCTCCCGTCAGAAAGATGTTTTCTCGCACGAGATCGGCATGGATCAGCCCGTAGTCGAGGCTTCGGCTGCCCGCATTCGCGAGGGCACGGCGCAGCTCGTGGCGTAATGCCGAGAGGGCGATAGTGCTCTCAGATGAAAGGCCGCGACAATCCCAGAAGCGGCCCCAGAGGGGCGTTTCCCCGACCAGCCCATCGATGTCCCAAACCGGGCGGCGAAAACGTTCCGGTGGTTCCCACGCATCGGCAAGCGCGTGCATGGTGGCCATGTTCTGTCCGATACGGAAGAAGATTGCTTCCTGCATCTCAACAGACTGCGATAGCGGCACGCCACTTTGGCCAAGCGGCACACCATCGATCCAGCTCACCACGTCGGCATGCTGTTCGGCAAAATGCCTGTTGGCCGGCAGTCGGACAAGGCTGTGCTTTCTGCTTGTCGGCACAGGGCTCGGCACATCCAGGCCGCCGTGCTTGAGGGCGGCCATGAAGTGCAGCTCCGAGCGCAGGCTCGTCTCGTCATGATAGCCTGGCCGATGCAGCCGGAGCGCGGCGAATTGCCCGTCTTCCAGCGTGATGCGGAAGACGGCATTCTCCCGATATTTCATCAGGATGGGTTCATGGGCCTGCACGGCCCAATGGTCGAGTGCTTGCAGCGCACGCTTCTGCAGCGCGTCGCGGATGGTCTGTGGCAACGGATCGGCCATATTGCTTCACAGACCAATCAATACGTCGTCGAAGATCGACAACATAAAGTCGGCATTGTCCCGGGTGAATGGCATGGGCGGGCGGATCTTGGTGGCGCATTGGTGAATGCCGATCTTGCCCATCAGCACGCCGCGGTCGCGCATGGCATTGATGATCCGGGTCGCCTCGGCAGTGGCCGGCTCCTTCGTTTGCCTATCCAGCACGAATTCCGTACCCATGAAGAGGCCGCTGCCGCGCACATCGCCGATGATCGAGTGCTTCTCGGTCAGCTGCTTGAAGGCGTCGCGCGTGTATTCGCCGACATTGCGGGCATTCTCGACGAGGTTTTCATCCTCGATGACATCGAGCACGGCCATGGCCGCAGCGCAGGAGACCGGATTGCCGCCGAAGGTGTTGAAATAGCGGAATGCCTTGCGGAAGGTGTTTATCGTATCGACATTGGCAATGACTCCGCCGACCGGGTGGCCGTTTGCCATCGGCTTGCCGAGCGTGACGATATCGGGAACGATGCCGGCGTGCTGGTGACCCCACATATGCGTGCCGGTGCGGCCGAAACCGGGCTGCACTTCGTCGGTAATGACGAGGCCGCCAGCCTTGCGCACGGCGGCAACCGTCTTGTCGAGAAAACCTGGCGGCAGATCCGGAAAGCCCTCATTGGCGAAGAACGGGTCGATGATGATGGCTGAAAAGCCATGCGGGCTGTCCTGAAGCGAGGCGATCGCCTTCTCGACTTCTGCCGCGAAAGCAATGGCAAAGGCATCGCCGCCCTTACCGCCGAGCGGACGATAGCTGTCCGGCGCGGGCACATGGCGAACATGACCGCCGAAACCGCCGACGGGCGGCATGCGGGTCGACAGCTGCGACACTGCCGCCGTGTTGCCGTGATAGGTGTGGTTCGTGGCGATGACGCCGGTCTGGCCGGTCATGGCTTGTGCCATGCGCAGGGCTACGTCGTTCGCTTCGCTGCCGGTGCAGGTCAGGATCGCCGCATTCAGGCTTTTGTCGAAGGTTGCTGTCAGCCGCTCGACATAGTCGAGAATGCCTTCATGCAGATAGCGCGTATGCGTATTCAGTGTCGACGCCTGCCGCGCGATCGCTTCCACCACGCGAGGATGGCAATGGCCGACATGCGGCACATTGTTGTAGCAGTCGAGATATTTGCGGCCGTCGGCGTCCCAGAGCCAGACGCCTTCCCCGCGCACGAGATGCACGGGGTCGTCGTAAAAGAGCGACATGTTGCGGCCTAAAAGCCGTTCACGGCGCGTAATAAGAGCTGTGTTGTCGGACATGATCAGCCTCTCGCTGCGGTGAGGCCTGCGTCGAGCGCGCTCAGCATGGTCTGGACATTCTCGGCCGTTACGATCAGCGGCGGCGACATGATGACGTTGGCGCCGGACGTGCGCACCAGAACGCCGGCGTCATAGGTGGCGTCCTGCACCTTTTGGATCACATCCTTGGCGGCGCCGCTCTTCTTGGCACGGTCGCTGACGAGTTCGAGGGCGCACATGAGGCCCTTGCCACGCACGTCGCCCACCAGCTCATGCTTGTCCTGCAGCTTCTTCAGTCCGGCAAGCAGCTCTTCGCCACGAGCGGCGGCGTTGTCGGCGACGTTGAGTCGCTTGGTTTCCTTCAAGGTGGCGAGGGCTGCTGCGGCACCGACGGGATGGCCGGAATAGGTGTAGCCGTGGCCGATGCTGCCGAGCGGCCCCTTATTGCTTTCGAAGACCTGCGCGACCTTGTCGGAGATCATGACAGCGCCGAAGGGGAAATAGCCGTTGGTGATCGCCTTGGCCGTCGACATCATGTCCGGCTGCACGCCCCAGAGGCGCGATCCGGTCCAAGCGCCCGTGCGGCCGAAGGCGGTGATCACCTCGTCGGCGATCAGCAGGATCCCGTGCCGCTCGCAGATCTCGCGCATCAGCGGCAGGAAGGTTTCGTGCGGAACGATGACGCCGCCCGCGCCGAGCACCGGCTCGACGATCAGTGCGGCGATTGTATCGGCGCCCTGGAAGGCGATTTCATCCTCGAAAAGCCTGCCGATCGCAGCCGCGATTTCCGCACCGTCGGTGGTGTTGAACGGGTTGCGGTAAGTGAACGGAGCGGGCAGGTGGAAGACGCCCGGCAGCAATGGCTCGTAGTTGCGGCGGAAGTTCTGGTTGCCGTTGACCGAGGCGCCACCGAAATGCGTGCCGTGATAGCCCTTTTTCAGCGCGATGAACTTGGTGCGCTCCGGCTGGCCATTGACCTTGTGGTACTGGCGCGCCAGCCGCAGGCAGGTCTCGACCGAATCCGAGCCGCCGGAGGTGAAGAAGGAACGGCTCAACCCATCCGGCTTGAACCATTCGGCAAGCTCGTAGGAAAGCTCGATTAGCGGCGAGTTCGTCGTGCCGCGGAAGGTCGAATAATAGGGCAGCTCATCGAGCTGGTCGCGGATAGCTTTCTTCACCGGCTCGCAGGAATAGCCGAGATTGACGTTCCATAGGCCGCCGACGGCATCAAGTACCTTCTGGCCCTGAATATCGACAATTTCGATACCTTCGCCCGAATTGATGATGCGGGGGGGATTGGCCTGCATCTCGGCTGGATGGGCCATCGGATGCCAGAGATGCCGGGCGTTGTTTTCGATGATGAAATTGGTTTCGCGCATGTCAAATTCCTCTTTGTTCAGAGCCCCAGCATCGCAAGTGCGCGGGCATAGCTTTCGGCAGGGCGGGTCACGTCGAAATGCATGTGAGGCAGGTTCACGGCTTCAGCGCCCTCGATGTTCTTCTTCTGATCGTCGACGAAGACGCAGGCCTCGCGCGGCAGGTTGAGCTCGGCAAGGACGAGCTCGTAAGCGCGGGGATCCGGTTTCAGTATCTTCGTGTAGGTGGCGTCGACGATAACGTCGAAGAGCTCGATCAGCGGAAAACGCTGGCGGAACTCAACGCCGTAGAAAAGGTCGAGTTCGTTCGACAGGATCGCCAGCCTGAGGCCGGCCTCCTTGGCGCGCAGGATGGCATCGCGCGCTTCCGGCCGTAGAACCAGTTCCGGCTCGGCGCCGCGCGCCCGGCGCACGAAGGTCTGCATGTCGGTCCAGCTTTCACCGACCAGCTTGCCGACTTCGCCTGCTCGGGTCAGCCAGTAGTCCCGTTCTGTGATCTCGCGATTCTGCATTGCGACCCAAAGCGAATCCGTCGCCGTGTCGAACGGGCCGAGCCAGGTCAGCGATCCCGGGGGAAGGCCAAGCGTGCGCTCGGTGACGTCATGCGTTTCGAACAACGTGCGGGTAACGACACCGCCAAAGTCGAGGATAAGTGCGCGATCTTGGCTCATGGCCGCCCCTCGGGAATGACGCCTTCGGTGACCCATCGATCGAAGATGGCAAGGGCGGCGGTGGAAAAGGCGGGCGCATTGATATGGGCGTCAACCTCGTGAAGAGCGACAGAGGGCGGAAGGGCACGGCGCATTTCGTCGATGAATGCGTCGAGGCCTTCCGGATCATGCAGCGGTTCTTCCGGTTTGTCCCATTCCTGCAGCCCTTCCGTCGGCAGCAGGAAAGCAACCTTCGCTTCGGCGCGTTGCAATTTCTGTCCGATCAGCCGAGCGACTTCGCGCCGGCCTTCGGGCGAAGTCGTCACCGATCCGATCAGCCTGTTATGGGCGTGATAGGGACGATCCGCGAAGATCGCTGGCAAGCTCTGCCACGCCTGGAGATCGACCATGTCGACCGCACCGGGTGCGACGATCTGCGGAATGCCGGCGCGACCGGCGTTTTCGAGCCTGTCCGGTCCAGAGGTAACGACGCTGCTATAATGATGATTGCTGACTTCCTGGATGCAGAAGTCGAAGACGGCGGCAAAGCCCCCCTTCGCAGCGATTGCTTCATAAGCACGCCCGCCCATGCCGGTCGAATGGAATACGGCAACGTCGTAACCGCGCTTTTCCAGCTCGGGCCGCAGATATTTCATATATTTGAGGCAGGACGAGCCGAGCGACGTCATGCCGACGAGGGGCCGTTCCCGATCGGGCTTGATGCCGTGCTTGGCAGCGCCGACGACCGCGCCGCAGGCCTGTGAGAGCACGGAGCGGCAGATACAGTTGAGGCCGTAGAGACCGCCGGCCCAGAGAATCATCATCAGGTCGGGCGCAATGCGTTCGGGCGGAATGAGGTGGGAGTAGGCAATGGTCGAAACCACGAATTTCGGGACGCCGAGCGGCAGGACGGCAGCGACATCGAGCGCCAGATCGGTGCCCATGGAGCCGCCGAGCACGATGATGCCGTCGATGAGTCCGTCTTCATAGAGGCGGAGGGTGAGGGCCGACGCACCCTTCGCCATAGCTGCCATGGCGCTGTTTTCATCACCGCTTTCGGCAATCGCCGTAATTGTGGTTCCCGCAGCCTCGGCAATGTCATGCTTGGAATAATCAGGATGATAGGGCGGATCGCCGAGAATACTCACATCCATCATGACCGGTCGGCCGCCGGCTTCAGAGATGACGGATGCCATGAATCGCAGTTCGTCGCATTTGGTGTCACCGGTTCCGATGACGAGTATCCTTGGTGAGGGAGCCTCCGGGCTCATCAATCCGTCCTCCTGAGTTTCGCAATGGTTCCCGTGGGTCTTTCCGACCCGTAGTATTTTTCTGAGATCGCGTTGGCCGTGGCGAAGGCCTGCGCGCCGAATTCCTGGATGGCAGCCTTCGTGGTGCGAGAGAGCGGGGCGGCGATTGCCACGCAACCGATCGGGCGGCCACTCGGCGTGCGCACCGGTGCCGCCGTGCTGATAACGCCGGCCTCAAGACCTTGGTCAATGACGGAAAAGCCCCGTGCTGCGGTTTCGTCGAGCATTTTATGCAGCGATTGGGGATCGGTGACGGTGTGATTGGTAAATTTTTCCAGCGGCTTTTTAAGCGCTGCGTCGATTTCTGCCCGTGGACAGAAGGCCAGAAAGGCAAGGCCTGATGCCGTCGCATGGAAGGGAAGGAGGCTGCCGACATCGACGATGATGCGGTGCGCGCGTGGCGAATCCTCCACGTGAATGGTCGAGAGCTGTCCGCCTGAGAACTCAGAGAGATGAACAGTCTCGGTCGAGGCTTCGGCGAGCGCCTTGACGAAAGGAATTGCGATCCGGAGGAAAGGAAAGCGCGCTTCCCGGATACGGGCGAGGCGAACGGGCGCCGAGCCGATGCGGTAGCGGCGCGTGTCCTGATCCTGCTCGACGAAGCCGTGTTTTTCCAGCTCCACGAGAAAGCGTCGTGCCGTCGCCTTGTCTAGCGCGCACAGGCGGGCGATGTCGGTCAGACCCGCCTCCTTGTCCAGCCGTGACAGGGTATCCAGCAATGCCAGCGCCTTTCCGATCGTGCTCATCATTCCTCCTCTTGGGTTGGTCAGGTTCTGATTCTGTGCGTCCAGCCTCGGCTTCCCGTCAAATCAGCTTGCTGACCCTGCGCCGCGACACGATAGCAGCGACCCAAGATACTTAACATGCGAAATAACTTGACAGAGGCCGGCAATGTTTGCAAGTCTATATTTGAAGCTGTGGTTCAAATAATGAACCACAAGCGCTGGCGGCGGCTAAATCAACAAAAGCATAAGCCCCGCTCGTCAGTCCGGTTGTTGGTGGAGGTCGCACGCGTGCAATCGCGGCGATGATCGGATGCTCTTAAACAAGGGGAACGAACGCAGATGAACACGCAAAATTCGCAAGGTGCCGCTGAAAACCAGCTGCGCAAAAACAGTCTCGGCGTCGGTGCCGTGACCTTCCTCGTCGTTTCGGCTGCCGCGCCGCTGACGGCTGTTGCCGGCGGCGTGCCGCTTTCGATGATGCTCGGCAACGGGCCAGGCATTCCGCTCACCTTCCTGCTGGTGACGGGTATTCTGCTGCTGTTTGCAGTTGGTTACGTCGCCATGGCCCGCCATATAAGAAATGCCGGCGCCTTCTATGCCTATACGGCCCAGGGCCTTGGCGGCCTCATGGGCGGTGCTGCCGCGCTCATCGCCATTCTCGCCTACAATGCCATGCAGGTCGGCGTCCTCGGGCTTTTCGGGGCGGCGACCAAGGGCTTTTTTGCCGAGCAGATCGGCCTCGATCTTCCCTGGTGGGTCTGGAGCTTCATCGGCATCGCCTTCGTTGCCGTCTTCGGCTATCGGCGTGTGGATCTCTCGGCCAAGGTACTGACGGTGCTCGTCATTCTCGAATATCTGGTCGTCCTCGTCATCGATGCCGCGATCTTCGTCAAGGGCGGCGATGCTGGTCTTTCCGCAGTACCTTTCACGCCGACCGCCTTCTGGAGCGGGACGCCCGCCATCGGCCTCCTGTTCTGCTTTGCCGCCTTCATCGGCTTCGAAGCGACGACCATTTACAGCGAAGAAGCTCGCGAACCGGAAAAGACCGTACCGCGCGCGACCTATATTTCCGTTCTCATCATCGGCCTGTTCTATATGCTGACTTCCTGGCTGATGGTAACTGGCGCCGGCGTCGACAAGCTTGTTCCGACGCTGCAGGGCCTTGCCGATCCCACGACCTTCCTCTTCGGCCTTGCCGAGCGCTATGTCGGCCACTGGATTACCGTCGTGATGAGCGTGCTCTTCATCACCAGCCTGTTTGCCGGCATCCTCGCCTTCCACAATGGTGTGGCGCGCTACATGTATGTCGCCGGCCGCGAAGGCCTGCTGCCGAAGTCGGTCGGTGTCACGCATCCGATCTTCCAGAGCCCGCATGTCGGCTCGATCATCCAGACCGTTATCGCCGTGCTCGTCGTTGCACTCTTTGCGGTGACGGGGCAGGATCCGGTGCTGGCGCTGTTCTCCTGGCTCACCAATGTTGCGACGCTCGCAATTATCCTGCTGATGGCGTTCACCGCCTTCTCGATCGTCGTGTTCTTCAGCCGCAATCCCGGGCTTGAGCGCAATGTGCTTGCTATCAAGGTGCTGCCGATCGTGACGGGTCTCATCCTTCTGGCGCTCGTCTATTATATCTCGGCGAATTTCGGCGCGATTGCCGGCGCCAACGGCGTGCTTGCGGTAGTCTTGCCGGGCCTGGTGCTGATAGCAGGGATCATCGGGTTCATCGCGGCGGCTCGCCTGAAGTCGGCCGATGCGGCAGGCTATGCCCGCCTCGGCGCGGGCCAGGAAGCCTGAACCAGTTCCAATCATGGTGGCGGGAAAACCCCGCCACCTCTTTGTGAGAGAATGAGATGCAGGACAAGATCGACCAGCTCCGGACATTATCCGTTTCCCCGCAGGAATTGTTCATTGCAGGCGCCTGGCGCCAGCCGATCGGCGGTGCTGCGATGGATGTCATTTCGCCAATCGACGGAACAAAGCTGACCACGATCGCCGATGCGGGCACGGAGGATGTCGATCTCGCGGTCAAGGCCGCGCGGCAGGCTTTCGAAAAGGGCAGTTGGTCGAAAGCGGCACCGGGCGAACGCAAGAAGGTACTGCTGAAAATTGCCGAACTGATCGAGAAGAACGCGCTCGAATTGGCCGTGCTCGGGGTGCGCGATAACGGCACTGAAATTTCGATGGCGCTGAAGGCCGAGCCTGGCAGCGCCGCCAGCACGTTCCGTTACTATGCTGAGGCAATCGACAAGATTTATGGCGAGATCGCGCCGACGGCTCATAATATTCTCGGTCTCGTCCACCGCGAGGCCATCGGCGTCGTTGCCGCCATCGTGCCGTGGAATTTCCCGATGATGATCGGGGCTTGGAAGATCGCGCCGGCACTTGCCGCAGGCAATTCCGTCGTGCTGAAGCCCGCCGAGGGTGCATCGCTGACGCTGTTGAAGCTTGCCGAGATTTGCGCCGAAGCGGGATTGCCCGAAGGCGTGCTCAACGTCGTTACAGGCCGCGGCTCGGTCTGCGGCGAGGCGCTCGGATTGCACATGGATATCGATGTCCTCGCCTTCACCGGCTCCGGCCCCGTCGGACGGCGGCTCCTGGAATATTCGGCGCGCTCGAATTTGAAGCGCGTCTACCTGGAGCTTGGTGGCAAGTCGCCCAATATCGTCTTTGCCGATGCGCCCGATCTCGAACAGGCGGCCAAGGTCTCGGCCTATGGCATTTTCCGTAATTCCGGCCAGGTCTGTGTTGCCGGTTCCCGGCTGCTTGTGGAGAAGTCGATTCATGAGGCTTTCTCCGAGAAGGTAGCCCGCATTGCCGAAAGCATGAAAATTGGCGATCCCTTGCAACTGAAGACGGAAGTTGGGGCTATTTCCAGCGAGATCCAGCTGAAGAAGGATCTTGGCTACGTCTCGCAGGCGGTGTCTGAAGGCGCATCGCTGCGCACCGGCGGCTCGCGCATTCTTGAGGAGACTGGTGGTTATTATATGCGGCCGGCCGTATTCGACGTGACGCCATCCATGACCCTGGCGCGGGAAGAGGTCTTCGGGCCGATCCTGTCGATCATTGCCTTCGAGACGGAAGCGCAAGCACTTGAGATCGCCAATGCCACGGAATATGGCCTCGCCTCGGCCGTCTGGACCTCGAACCTGTCGCGCGCCCATCGGATGGTGCGGGGCATCCGCGCCGGCGTGGTGCATGTCAACACCTATGGCGGCGCCGATAACAGCGTGCCACTCGGCGGCGTCAAGCAATCCGGCAATGGTCATGACAAATCGCTGCACGCGCTCGACAAGTATGTCGATCTGAAGACGGCTTGGATTCAGCTCTGACGGATTGTTTACTCATGCAAACAGGGTGCCGCATTATCATCGGCACCCTGTTTTGTTTCCCACAATCGATTGCTATTCAAGCGGCCCCTAGCCGCCGAAGCTGCCCGTCTGGGTCGGAACATGCACATAGTTGCGGTCGAAATAGAGCAGCGCATGCCCATCCTTGCGGCTGCGAATATCCATCACTTCACCGATGAAGATATGGTGCGTGCCAACGAGGCGTGCTTCGGTCAGGCGGCAATCGAAGGAGACGATGGCATCGGAAAGCGCCTGGCTGCCGGAGCGGAAGTTGATCCATTCCGCTGCGGCGTAGCGCTCCTCCATGTCGGCGCGCTGACCGGCGAAATAGCCGGCCAGTTCCTTGTGCTCCTGCGTCAGGACGTTGACGCAGAAGCGACGATTATCGAGGAAGAGGCTTGTTTGCGCCGAGCGACTGTTCATGCAGACCAGCAGTGTCGGCGGCTCGTCGGTGACGCTGCACATGGCCGTCGCGGTAAAGCCGCCACGGCCAGCGGGGCCGTTGGTGGTGATGACATTGACCGGTGCGCAGACCCTGGCCATGGCGTTGCGAAATTCGGTTTTCGAGAGTTGCTCCTCCATGGCAACGTCCTCACTCGGCGGCGCCGCGGACTGGGGAGGTATCGCCGAGCGGCGGCAACCACGTATCTCCGGTCCAGCCGTTCTCGTCGTAATCGCTCATGCACTGATCGACGAGCGCTTCCATCTCCTTCAGCCGCCCGCCGCGCTCGGCGCCCTTCAGCACCTGCAGGCGAACTTCCTCCGGCGCGCCGGCGTAGTTGAGCTCGTAAAGGGCATGGCGGCCGCCAAATTCGGTGCCTGTGGCGTCCCAGAGCAGCTTCATGATCTTGATGCGCTCGATATGGCCCATATCGTTGGAGCCGCGCACATATTGCGCGAGATAGCGGTCGATCTCCTGATTGCCGAAATCCTTGGCCGAAGAGGGCAGATAGATAAGCCCGGAAGCGATGACCCTGCGTACGGTTTCGATGACGCGCGGATAGGCCTCCGACATGAAGGTGCGATAGGAGAGGGCGGCTTCCATGTTCGGCAGTACCGCGCCATTGGCCCAGGGCTGCGGATTGTAGGCCATGGCGTTGGAGAATGACCAGAACATGTGACGAAGTGCGATGATTTCGCCGAGTGCCGCCTGGTTGCCGCGGAAGGCATCGCCGCCGGTCGCGCGCAGCGCCTTGGCCAGCAATCCGGCGATGAAATCAAGCTTCACGGCGAACCGCGTGCAGCCCTGGAAACAATAGCCGTGCATGAAGCCCGAGGCCGGGTGAAACGAGAGGATCTTGGCCGCATCGCGCAGCACGAGCACATCCTCCCAGGGCACGAAGACATTATCGAGCACCAGGATTGCGTCGTTCTCGTCGAAGCGCGACGACAGCGGATAGTCGAAGGGATGTCCCACCGTATTGGCTGTTTGCTCGTAGGAGACGCGGCAGAACATCTTGATCCCGGGCGCATTCATCGGAACGATGAACATAACCGACAGAGACGGGTCTTCCGTGATCGTCGCCGAGCTCTGGGCAAGGAAATTATAGTGGGTCAACGCCGAAGACGTCGCTACGACCTTGGCACCGGAGACATAGATGCCGGCATCTGTTTCCTTGGTGATATGGACGAAGACGTCCTTGACGGCATCGGCCGGCTTGTGGCGGTCGATCGGCGGATTGACGATCGCGTGGTTCATGAAGAGCACGGATTCCTGCGCGCGCTTGTGCCAGGAAAGCGCATTGTCCTTGAACGGCCCGTACCAGTCGGCGTTGGCGCCGAGCGTGTTCATGAGCGCGGCCTTGTAATCGGCCGTGCGGCCCATCCAGCCGTAGGACATGCGCGCCCAATCGGCGATGGCGCCCTGCTGAGCGACAAGCTCTGCGGAAGATTTTGCCACCCGGAAGTATTTGTGGGTATAGCCGCCTGAACCGGTATCGGTCGGGGATGTCAGGCGATCTTTGGTCTTTTCGTCGTGCAGCGCGTCGTACATGCGGGCGAGCGAGCGGACGGAATTGCGCATGGCTGGGTGCGCAGTCACATCGGCGATGCGCTCGCCATTGATATAGACTTCGCGGCCGTCGCGCAGGCTTTCCAGATATTCGGCGCCAGTAAACGGACGGGTCTTGTCGCTGCGGTGATCTTCAGCTCGCATCTCGTATTCCTCCCTTGAGATCATGATCAATGCTACGTCCGGAACCCCGTCGCGACCATGGACAAAGGGGGCAATTCGCTGGTACTTTTTCCGGCATGTCGCAGAAGAACGAGATCCCGAATTTCTTTGTCTATGGCGTGCCGAGCCGGGCGCTGGATGTCGGATTCCTGCATGTGGAAACGGTCATGGACCGTAAAACGCTGCATTTCGGGCATGTCTCATCCCATAAACACCCGCTGATGGGGCAGATCACTTATTGGTACAAGGGCGGTGGCCGTTACCGGATCGAGGATCGGACTTGGAATTTTTCCGCTCCGACGATCAGCTTCGTGCCGAGTAACATCATTCATGGATTCGATGTCGATGATCAGGCCGATGCCATCGTCGTTTCGATATCGGACGATACTTTAAAGGCTTTGGCGCCCCAGGTGGATCTAAGCCTTGACGTGCCGACCTTTCTGACGGCACGGCCGGACGATCCTTCCTGGCAAAAGATCGACACGCTGCTGCAGATGGTCAGCGTCGAGTATCGCGAGCGCGGCGGCCAGGGCGAAAAGGTCATGCTGGGGCTGATCGGCGTGGTGCTGTCGCTGATGAACCGGCTCGGCGGCAGCGCGGCCCTGCCTTCGGCTTCGCCGACCGTAGCGCTTGCCCTGGCGCTGCGCAGTGCCGTCGATAGGCATTACAAGAGCGATTGGCCGGTCGGCAACTATGTCGACCTGCTCGCCACGACGCCGCATCTGCTCGACAAGGCGGCGCGCGAGGTGTTCGGGCACAGCGTCAAGGAAATGCTTTTGGACCGGCGGCTACTGGAAGCCAAGCGCCTGCTGATGTTCACCATCCGCTCAGTCGAGGATATCGGCCGCGAGGTGGGCTTTGAAGACCCCGCCTATTTCTCGCGCTTTTTCCGCAAGCGGGTGGGGGAGGCACCGGCGGCCTGGCGTCGCCGGAATTTGGAGCGGGAGCCATCAGATAATGATGCGGCGTAGCAAGGGGCGGTCGTTGCGACGTGTCCGACATATCTTGATCGATCAGCTTCTCCGGTAGCGGGCGCGGAATTCGCGCGGCGTGCAGCTTTCGCGCTCATGGAATAGCCGGGAGAAGTAGAACGGATCATCGAATCCGACTTTCGAGGCGATGATCTCGATCTTGTTGTCCGTCATCGTCAGCAACTCCTTGGCACGGTCCATGCGCACGCGAAGCTGAAAGCCCTTTGGCGGGAGCCCGACTTCCGCCGTGATTTTTCGGCGCAGCGTGGCGGGAGATATGCCGTATTCAGCGGCAAAAGCTGCCATATCAAGGGGTTGTGTCGCTCTTTGGCGAAGCGCCTCGATGATTTCGCCGATATCCGAGCCTTGCTCAGGGGAGGGAACGGCCTGGCTCGCCTGCCGCGCAGCCTGAATGACGATCTGATGAAGAGCGGCGGCGGCAGCGGCTCTCGACAGGTTAGTATCTTCGATAAGGTCGTCGTGGATGGTGCCGAAGAGACGCTGCACATTGTCGAGACTACGAACGATGATGAGCGGATTCTGCTCGCTGATAAGGCGAAGGCGCAGAAAGTCGCGCGCGAGGGAGCCTTCGAAAAGCGCCCATCGCTCGCTCCAGCCTTCAGCATCGGGGCCGTAGGAGTGCTGGCGGTTTGGGAAGAGCCAGAAGAGCGCCGGGCCTTTCACGCTTCTGCGACCGCCGGCATCCGTTTCGAGAAAGCCCTGGCCGCTTTCGACGAGCACCACCGCATAGCTCGGCAGCTTCCGTGCTTTAACGGCATGCATGGCATGCTGCCTGCCGCTGCCGGTGACGGCCAGTCCTCCGGCGGCGGCAAGTGGCGAGCGGTAGATGGCATGTGTTGTCGGTTTCATGGTGAGCGAAAAGTCCAGTATTACTTTCGTCCATGTAGTGAACCATCGCCGCCTGCTAGATTCAACGGGCAATCAATTCAAACCATAGGCGAGTGAAATGTCGATTCCCTTGCAGGTCCTGCCCTCCGGCGAGAATGCGCTCAATCTTGTTGCCAATGGAAAGGTTCTCTCCACTGCGCCCCATCGGCTCGGTTATCTCACCCCGACCGATCCGGGCATCGGTGTCGAGCCAATCCGCATGCTTTACGAGGAGAACGGCTATGTGTGGCTCAAGGGATTTCTGCCGCGCAAGGATGTGATCGAATTTCGCGGCTGGGTCTTCGGCCATATGGCGAAGACAGGGCTGATCAAGGAGGGAACGGACCCCAGGGATGGCATATCGTCTGCTTCGGTGCCGGAAGGCAGGGAGGTCGATCGTTGCCTGATGTCTCTCGTACGCTCGGTCGCCTATGAGGGTTTTTGCGCGCAGCCACGTCTTTCGCGCTTCATGGACGAATTCCTCTCGGGCATCTCCTATCTGCACAAGCGCAAGATCATGCGCCATGTGCGGCCGGGAACGACGACGGCGACACCAGCCCATTACGATCTGGTCTATCTTCGCGGCGGCACCAGCCGGATCGTCACGGCATGGATACCGATCGGCGATATCCCGATCGAAATGGGCGGTCTGACCTATTTGGAGGGATCGCATGCGATCGGTGCCCGGATGGAGCACGAGTTCAGCGAAAAGAACAGGGATCTCAGTCCTGAGGAACGCGTCAGCGCATTCAACCGAAATATGACGGAGGGTGGCTGGGTCTCGAAGGATCTGCCCGACATGGCAGAACGCTTCGATACGCGCTGGCTGGTCGCCGATTATGAGGCAGGCGACATCATGCTCCATTCACCATTCATGATACACGCCTCGACCACCAATCAGGACAGGCAGCACAGATTGCGCCTGTCCACGGACATTCGCTATCAGAACGTCGAGGATGAGATCGATGCACGATGGAATAACCATTGGACGCTCGGCGACATGCTGTGATTCAGGTTTGATTCTGTTGCAGGCCCGTTCGAAGCGGCCCCCAATTGTCATCCTTTAGCACGCGTTCGATTTCCTCGACACGGTCGCGACGCCGCTTCAGGCGCTTGCCGATGCGGCCAAACCAGCGTTTGCGCTTGGTCGCTTCGCGGCTCGCCTGTAGCTGCTCGATGAAGACGTCGCCGACAGATCCATTTTCGACCCGATCAAATATCCAGCAAAAGGAGGCAGGCAATTTTGCCACCTTGAATTGCGGCTTAACGCTTGCTGCATCCTCGGTGATGATCTCCTCCAGAACGACCTGATCCCACGCGTCGGGCTTTGCAAGGCATCCTTGCCGCCAGCGCTCGATGAGCTGCGCCGCGCCAGGCGTATCGTTGACGAGAATGGTCGCGCTGATAAGGCGTTCATCGCCTTCATAATAGACGGCGATGTCGCATTCGAGTTTACGAAGCTCGGGCCAGGGATTGCGGTGGAAGACAGCATCGACGTCGACATAAAGCATAGGCCCGCGCAGTCTCGCCCTTTCCTGAAGCAAAAAGCCGGGTTTAAGCCCGGCATTCAGCACCCAGCTGCCGGCGCTGGGCACGGCCGTTGCGTATACCTTTAGCCCGATCCGCTCCGCGGAATGGGCCATCCGCTCTTTTTCCTGTTCGTAAAAACTGCCCTCGGTAAAAAATGCCACAATCGGGCCGTCAGCGGCCGTTGCCTGGGATGTGCGTTCGGCCAGATCCCGTTTGGCTGGGAAGGGGACAATCAATGCACGCTGCTGTGGGCTCCAGGGGCGAATTTTATTGAGGATATTCAAGAAGGCACCTTCGGGGTTTGTAAACTTCAATCGATATCCGCCACCTTGAAAGCGTTGCGGACGAGATTGAGAGTTGGATGAATGGGCATTTTGGCTGGCCGATGGCGGATACGTCACATCGCTGCGTTCGTACCGGATTGGCAAACCGTTTGATCTTCGCTAATCGATTGTCATGTCCGATAATGTCATCAAGTTTGAACGCCGTCCGAAGCCGAAACCGCCGAGACAAACACCTCCCTGGCTCAAGCGTTTGTTGGTGATCCTGGCCGTCATTGCATTTTTCGTAGCAGCCTTTGCTTATTTCACGCTGAAGAACGGCGCAGCTGGCCCAACATTCTGACCAGCTCGAGACCTATGCGATTTTGGGTCGATTGTTCGATCAGCTATGGGGAGGGCGGTGCTTTGATTTGCGCGCTTTGCGGCTGCATTATGGCCTTTAGGGCCCTGACTTGACACGAGCGGGCAGTCTCCGCGCAACGACGTTTTGATCGCACGCATTTTCGAGACCGCTCGTCCTAGCTTTCCGTGGAAAACCGTTGAGCTTGGACGCAGTTCATCTCCCGGCAAGATTTTCTTTTGCGGGTGATGGAGAGGTTTAGTTTGATATTTCAATTCATTAACGGAAATATTTTGCCTCATTGAGCCCCGGTCGCGGGTGGAAGTTCATCCTCAAGTTTCTATATTTCAGGGATGTTCATGGTCTGACAAACAGGAAGAGGAGCAGGACATGACGTTGACCTCGCAAGACGTCACCACCGTACTTGGCCCCGTAGACGAGACCCTTATCGCTGATATTGTTGCGACAGGCGCAACGCCAACGGAGCTGTCCGAGGCGTGGGCCTGGGTCAACAGCGATGAGGCTTTGATCGGCGAAGGCCGCCATCTGCCGGATGGCAAGGTGGCAGCGTTGGTGGATCTGCTTTCCGCCGATGACGAGGAATGGGAAGAATAGCAATTCGCGCCCTTCTCAGGGCTTGATGCAAGCCATGCCGCCACATATGCGCGGCATGGCTGGGTTTAAAGGTTATAGCTCGACCTTTACGTTGTCGCCCATGTCGGGTCTGGAATTCGAGACCGCGGCGGCCGCCATTTTGATGTAGCTGATGATGCTGCCGGGGCTATCCCAATATTCGGCGAAAACAGGCGTTACCTTCAAAACGCGGATTGAGGGATCGTCGGCACTGTCCCACCAGGCCCTGGCGCCCGTGGACCAGAGATCCCTGACGCGTTCGCGGTCGTTGCTGACTTCAGCCGTGCCGGAGATCGAAACATATTTCTGACCCCGGGTGTCGGCGAAGGCGAGGCAGACATTCGGCCAACGGGCGATCTCCTCATCCTTGTGGCCCGCAACATCCGTCAGGAAATAAATCGCATTTTCAATCGGTTCGGGATGTGCAGCCATCGGCCGTGCACGTAGGCTTCCAGATATTTGTGTGGTCAGCATGCAGAAGCCGATCTTGTCGACCAGCTCCCAAACGCGGGCGTTCTCATCGGTGTCCGTCATGGCTGTCTCCTGTTCTTGATTGCAAAAGGATGGAGCGGGTGAAATCATCTCGATGAAGCCCTACGGCTGCTCGCGGGTTCCCGGTGCAGCCTCGCGCTCCTCAGCGTCTTCGAGATCGCTCTTTACGACGAAGGCATCACCGTGCTGGCGCACGGCCTCCTTCTCCGCTTCGATATTGGGCAGGTCGTCGGGAGTGCGCTCCTTGACGTGCTCCGACGCCGCGTCGATCTCGCCTTTGGTTTGGTCGGCCGGAACGGATCCGATGCCGTGATGCGTGGCGTCATGCTCGGTCCTGGCCTTGCCTTTGTCTCGTCGCGTGTCCGTCATGTCGATCTCCCTATGCGTCGCGTCATGTCGAATGCAGCACGGCCGAGAGCTTTCCGCGTGAAAAGGCGGCCGGGCCATATCGATCAAACCGTATGGCAGCCGCATTGTTCCGTATCGACCGCGACGTGATGACAAGGTTTCGCGGCCCGTGGGGTGGGCAGAAGGGAACCTTGAACCCGAATTTGCGTCTTCCTACGTGAGTAGCAGTCGAGGCTTTATGAGCTCGGCTGCAATCACGTCTGTTAGGAGTGACCAAAATGGAAGATAGAACCAGAACCATCGAAGACCTCAGCGTCGAAGAGCGCGAGGAAATCCTCATTGACGCCGCCCGGACGCTGGAGGGCAACGCACGCGAGGCTCTCGTCGAAGGCAATCAGCAATTTGCGGCGCTTTCCACCAATATGGCGGAAGCGATCCGCGTCTATGCCGACGAACTTGCTCGCGACGATCCCGAACAGGCGGAAGAGTTGCTGCAGCAGGCTGTCGCAATGATCTCGCAGTTCAATGCTACTCATCCTTACCGGTTGATCAGCACGGCTGTTCACTAGTCGGCCCGATGCCCTACTTCTTGCCTCGATAACACGACCCGGAGGATTTCGATGTCAGAACTCATAGTGCTTGGTTTCGATGATGCCGATAAGGCGGATGCTATCCTTAACCGTCTTGTTCAGCTCGAGAAGGAATATCTGATCGATCTGGAAGATGCCGTTATCGCCGTTCGTGACGAGTCCGGTAAGGTCCGTCTCAAGCAGAGCGTCAATCTGACCGCCGCCGGTGCCGCAAGCGGCGGCCTTTCGGGTGCGTTGTGGGGTTCGCTCGTTGGCCTGATCTTCCTCAATCCTCTTGCGGGCCTGGTGGTCGGCGGTGCGATCGGTGCCGGCTCCGGTGCTCTTGCCGGATCGATGGCCGATTACGGCATCGATGACGGCCTCATCGAGAAGCTCGCCGAAACCATTCCGGTGCATAGTTCCGCACTCTTCCTGCTGATCCGCAAGGTTCAGCCCGAGAAGGTCCTCGCCGAATTCAAGGGCGAGCATGCGCGGCTGTTGCGCACCTCGCTTTCACCGGATCAGGAAGCACGGCTGCGACAGGTTCTCGTTGAGGAGACCTCGCCGACGTCTGCGGCGTCCGCCACGGTTTGAGCGTAAAATCCGATCCGTAACCGTCGGTCAAAGCCGTGCTTCCGTAGAGGGGCATGGCGAGACACTGGGTGATTTGCCATTATTCGCTCTCCTTCCATATCAGGCCGAATACTGCCATTGTAAGTCGCGGATTCGTCCCGCGATTGGCGTTGCAGCGGGGGGAGGGGCAAGACCCTAACGGCCATTGTCAGCATACGTTTTCAGACCAAAAGTTGCGCGATGACAGAGCCCGTGTCGCCTCAAAGCCAGCCCCCGCCCAAGCCCAGCATATCGCTGATCCAGACCAAGCGCGCCGCTGTGCAGGCACTACGGGTCATGATCGCCTGCACGATTACCTATGCCGTTTCCCAGCTTCTACACCTTCAGCAAGGCTATTGGGCCGTCTTCACTGTGTTGATCGTCATGCAGGCATCTGTCGGCGCCACCGCCGGCATGGCGGTCGACCGTCTGGTGGCGACCGTCGCCGGAGCTATGCTTGGAGGGGCGGCGGTGTTCGTCACACCGCCCGAGCCGCTTACTGTCGGGATCGCGCTCATCTGTGTCGTTGGCTTTTCGAGCTTTGTGGCGGCACGCGTCCCTCGCCTGCGCAATGCCGGGTTGACGGCGGCGATCGTCATGCTGACCCACTCCGCCAACGTCCCTGTCGAAATTTTCGTGATCGACCGCATCGCCGAAATTACCCTGGGCGGTGTCGTAGGCGTGCTCGCCAGCCTCTTCATCCTGCCGACGCGTTCGCGAACCATCGTGCTCGATCGTTTCGGATCGGCCCTCGATGTTATGGCGCGGATATTGCGCACTCTGGCAACCGCAGTCGAAAAAGGCGAGCCCGTCTCGGCTTCAGAAGCCAATATCGCGCTACGTCAATCGCTGATGGCAACCGAAACGCTTTTGACCGATGCCCAGCGCGAGCGCGCCTTATGGTTGACGAAGCATGGGATTTCAGAGGCCATTCCTCGCTCCCTCTGGCGCATTCGCAACGACATGACCTATGTCAGCCATATCGTGGAAACGCCCTTCCCACCAGCGATCGTCGAAGCGATCGGGCCACAGGCAGGGCGGGTGCTGGAGGCACAGGCTCGCTTCGCGGAAGCATGTGGCCAGGCGCTGCGTGCGGGCGGCGAGATCGATCCCAAGCTGCTCTCGGCCGGAGATGAGGCCTTCGAAGCCGCTTTCAGCGCTCTGCAGAATTCGACAGAGGCCCAATCGATGGGCTTCAGCGAAACCGGCCGTCTGTTTGGCCTTGATTTCACCTTGCGCCGGATGCGGCAGAATTTTCTCGATCTTGCCGACCGGATCCGCGAAAGCGACGTCAAATGAAGGGATCAGCACGGCATGACGGCCCGTTCTTCATCGATCGCCGGCTCCGTGTAGTCTCATCCGAAAGCCGTGTCACGAATGCTGCAGGTTTCGCTCGACGGCCTTTTCGGTTAGCCGGCGTCCGCCCGCATCGAACAGGCAGATCCGTTCTGTCCGCGGCTGCAGCCAAATCGTCTCTTCCGGTTCGATATTGAGCCGGTCATGGAAGACGGTGACGATTGTCTGCCCGCCCACGGTCGCCGTTATATGCGTCTCGGACCCAAGCGGCTCGACCACCACCACGCGCGCGGGAATGCCGGTATTAGCGGGCGAGAGGGTGAAATATTCCGGCCGGATGCCGTAAACGCCTTCCACGCCGGAAACCCTGGGTGCATTGTCGGGCAGGGGCAACAGGATGCCCTCATGGGTCTTGAAGACAGGCTTTCCGCCATCAGTGTCGAAGTGTCCATTCAGCAGGTTCATGGCCGGCGAGCCGATGAACGCGGCAACGAAGGTGCTTTGCGGGTTGTCGTAAAGCTCGAGCGGCTTGCCGATCTGCTCGATATGGCCGCCGTTCATGACGACGATGCGGTCGGCCATGGTCATGGCTTCGACCTGGTCGTGGGTGACGTAGATGGTCGTCGTTGCCAGGCGCCGGTGCAGGCTCTTGATCTCGGCGCGCATGGCGACGCGAAGCTTCGCGTCCAGATTGGACAGAGGTTCGTCGAACAGGAAGACCTGCGGATTGCGGACGATCGAGCGGCCCATGGCGACGCGCTGGCGCTGGCCGCCGGAAAGCTGGCGGGGATAGCGCCCGAGGAGATCGGTGAGGCCAAGAATCTGCGCGGCATGTGCCACGCGCTTTTGCTTTTCTTCCTTCGCGGCTCCGGCAAGTGTCAGCGAGAAGGCCATGTTTTCGGCAACCGTCATATGCGGGTAGAGCGCATAATTCTGGAAGACCATGGATATGTCGCGCTCCTTGGGCGGCAGGTTGTTGACGACGCGCCCTCCGATGCTGATCGTGCCGCCGGTAATATCTTCAAGGCCGGCGATCATTCTGAGGAGGGTTGACTTGCCGCAGCCCGAGGGGCCTACAAGCACGACGAATTCGCCGTCGGCAATGTCGGCCGAGACGCCGTGGAGAACTTCCACGGCGCCATAGGCCTTGCGTGCCTTATCGATGGTGACCGTTGCCATCATACCCCTCCGATCCGGATCTCGTTCGACGACAAGGCGCCTTCGTGGATGAGCAGGCCGACGCCGCCGTCACGGAAGGCATCGGCGGCGGTATCTTCCGCCGTCACCGAAACACCGTCGGCTTCGAAGGTGATACGCGCACCCTGCGCCGAGACCTTCATGGCGATATGCTTGTCGAATTCGGTCCTGAAGGCGGTTTCGGCAAGGACCTCGGTGTCCTCGTCGCGCACCTTGACGATCTGCATCTTGCCGTCGCGCGTCACGCGGGCGCCATAGTAGCGGCGCAGGCCCTGAGCGCGGATGGCAAAGCCGCCGTAATTGCCGAGATGGATCATCACCTGACCTGAGGCCTGGTAGTCGGTCCATTGGCGCGTGCCATGAATGATGATGCCTTCGCCTCGGTTCTGCGCGATGCGGAAGGCGGCCGGAAAGCGCTTGGAGAAGAAGCTTGCGCCATTCACCCAGGCCATGCGCCAGAAATCCCCATCGCCAGCAGGGCGCTTGAGCGTGAGCTTTGGTGCACCGTCCCAACGGAGATAGTCGACGAACAGGCGGCCATCGGCACGCTTACCGGTGCCGGTTATGGCGATGCCGATCTCTGCGATCGGCTGGCCGTCGGTCTCGGGAAGGGTCCATTCGAGAGTGGCTTCCGAGCCGGGCTCGATGACAACCGCAGCCGAGTCGATGTCGCTCAACTGGTCGCGCCCGTCATAGACGCGGATACGCAAACGCGTTTCGATCGCGCCACGGTTCTGCTGGTCGGCCTTGACGCGGGCCCTCACTTTCTGACCGGGATAGACGAGCGGCGTCGCCATCAGGTCGTAGGTGCGCATGTCGAGCATTTCGCGTGGTGAAAAGGTCGGCGTCGTCACCACGGCGCGTTGCGCCGGCCCGAGTGCTTCGTAATCGATCGTCAGCGCGCGGCCGCTTTCGAATTCCGTATTGCCGACGCGCACACCGCTTGCCGCATCGAGAGCTGTCAGTGGGCGGAAGCCCTGCTGACTGCCAGGAAGCGAGAAGTGAAATTGCGCACCGTTCTTCGGGGCCTCGAGCGACTGTTGCCCGGCAAGCTGGAGACCGAGATTGGTCAAGAAATAGGCCTGACGCACGGCATCGTTGATGGAATTGCCGCCATCGGCAGAGGAAATCAGCATGCGGTCGGCGATGGGGCCGCGGAAGTCCGGCCCTTCGGCAAGGCCATCGAGGCCATTCATGATGCCGAGCAGGCAGCCGACATTGCCGGCATTGCAGTCGGTATCCCAGCCCGATGTGTTGACGATCATCTGCGCCTTCTGGAAATCGTGCGGCGCGTAGAGCACCGTCATGATCATCAGCGCGTGATTGGGCATGATATGGCAGTTGCCCGGATATTTGTCGTAGCCGTAATTGTCCTGGATCTTCTGGCGCGTGTCGCGCCAATCGGGATGAGCCTTGTGCCAGGCCCTGATGTCAGCAATCAGCTTGGCGATCTGGCTGTCGCTCGGGATCTGCTTCAACCCCGTGTCGATCAGATGGTCGATGTCTGAGGCGACGAAAGCCTCGGCCTCCATCGCCGCCCACAGCATGGCAGCATAAACGGACTCGCCATCATGGCTGACCTTGCCGGCCTGTTCTGCAAGCTTGGCCGCGAGTTCCGGCTGGCCAGGGGCGACCATCGCCCATCCATCGATGAAGATCTGGGCGCCGATCTGCTCGGCAACGCCCTGGCCATTGGTGGCGATCGAACCGGACTGCGGGGCCGGGACGCCCTTCTTGAGATTGAGCCAGGCCGTGTGTTCGGTGGAGTTGCCATTGCCGCCCCACCAGAGGATCGAGCGCTCCTCGACGATGTAGTTGAGCCAGGCCTTGCCGATTTCTTCGGCAGAGAGGTCCGGCTTGATGCCGTAATCTTCCAGCGCGCGGATGAAGGTGAAGGTGCCGGCGACATCGTCGTCGGTGACGACGAGCGGCTGGTTCAGGCGCTCATGCACGTAGTATTCGATAGGGCCGAGTTCTTCCATGATCTTCTGGTAGGTCCATCCCTCGAAAGGGCGGCCGAGATAGACGCCGATGAGCTTGCCCAGGACGCCGGCATAGACACGTTCGAGATAGTCGTTCGGAAGCTGCATTGCTCACTCCATTTAATCGATAAATTCGTTCAGCCTTTGACGGAGCCGCCGGCCATGCCCTCGATGAAGCGCTTCTGCATGAAGACGAAAAGCGCGACGACGGGCACGACGATGATGAGCGCTGCGGCCATGATCTCACCCCAATCGGAGCTGTACTGGCCGGATAGCAGGAAGAAGGCGATGACGGCCGTCATGTTCTCCTGCTTCTGCAGGAAGGTCGTGGCGATCAGAAACTCATTCCACGAATTCAGACCGATGATCAGCGCCACGGTGAGGATGCCCGGCGAGACGATTGGCAGCATCACTCGCCAGAAGACCTGCCAATGCGTGGCGCCGTCGACGATCGCTGCTTCCTCAAGCTCCTTTGGAACTGCCAGGAAATAGGTTCTGAGCAGCATCACGGCAAAGGGGCTGTAGAGCGCGGTGTAGATCAACGCCACACCGAAGATGTTGTTGATGAGCCCGAGCTTCGCGAAGCCGAAATAGAGCGGGAAGATATAGAGCTGGATCGGTGCGGTCGTCGTTGCCAAAAGATAGAAGGTGAAGATCTTCCAGCTTTTGATCTTGCGGCGCGCGATCACGTAGGCTGTCAGCGACGATGTCGTGCAGACGAGCGCAATGGTCGTGCCGGAGACGATCAGCGAATTGATGAAGGTCTGCGAGAATTTCGCGTGGCTCCAGGCATTGGCAAAATTCTGCCAGCGGATCGGCTGCGGCAGTCCGAGTGGGTTCTGCACGATCTGAGCCGCCGGCTTCAGCGAATTCAGCACCAGAAGCGCGATAGGGAAGAGGGCGATGAAGGCAAATATGCCGAGAAGGATATAGCAGACCCAGAGAGTCAGGCGGCTTTCCACGAGCCTCATTGTTCGCCCTCCCTGGTCTGGATGCGCACGTAGAAGAAGGTGCCGACTAGCCCGAATAAGCTGATGACCAGGGCTGCTGCGGCCGCCTGCCCGACGTTCAGATCATAAAAGGCTTTGCGATAGGCGAGTGTCGAAAGCAGTTCGCTGGAGAAGGCTGGGCCGCCTTGGGTTAGGATGTAGACGAAATCGAAGGCGAGGAACGACCAGATGACGGTCATGATCATCATCAGCGTGATGGTCGGCCGGATGCCGGGAAGCAGCACATAGCGCATCATCTGGAAGTAGGTCGCGCCTTCGATGCGGGCGGCTTCGATCTGCTCCTGCGGCACCTGCCGCAATGCGGCGAAGAAGATGACGCAGAGGAAACCCCACCAGTGCCACAGGTCGACGGTTGCGACGCCGAACAGCGCGATCGGTGGCTGGGTCAGCGCATTGGGGATCGGCAGCCCGTATTTCTTGAGGAGGCCGAAGACGCCGGTCACGGGGCTATAGATCATCCCCTGCCAGATGCGGGCCGTGATCGCAGTCGCGATGACGACAGGCAGGAAGTAGACGACCTGGAAGAAATTGCTGCCGCGTCGCACGATCAGCAGCATCGAGGCGGCCAGCAGCCCCATGAGGATTGGCACCGTCAGGAAGACGATGGTCCAGATGATGTTGTTGCCGAGCGCCAGCCAGAAGACGCGGTCGTCGGCAAGCGCGCGGAAATTGTCGAGGCCCGCAAAGGTGGGCGGGGAAATGCCGTCCCAATTGCAGAAGGCGAGTGCCACCGTCAGCAAAGCAGGGACGAGGACGATGATGATATTAATGATCATCGTCGGAACGAGATAGAGTCGGTGCATAATATCCTCCGGACGAGGACGGCGCTTTCAACGCCGTCCTGCGGCGGCTTTTCAGACGCGGGGCGGGACCGCCGGCGCCTTGCCGGCGTCACGTTCCTGCTTGAAGGTCTCGTCAAGCTTCTTCAAGAAGTCGGCCGACTTCGTTTTCTTGAGCCAGACTTCTTCCATGCCGCTAACCAGATAGGTGTCCGTGGCCGGCGGCAGGAAGGTCCAGGTCGTGTAGCCGTATTTGCCGGCGGCGACTGCGCCTGCCAGCTGCTTCATTGCGTCCTCGTAAAGGGGCAGGACCTTATCGGAGAGTTTGACCTTGGAGAGATCGGCCAGCGGCAGGTTCCATTCGCCCTGCCAGACGGAGTTCATCTTGCTGTAGTAGTCGTCCGTGAACATGTAGTCGAGAACGGCAGCGGCGCCATCGGCATTGCCTGACTTGGCGTTGATCGACAGCGTCGAGCCGATGCCGAGCGCGAAGATTGGATCGCCTTTCTCGCTCGGGAAGCCGACGAAACCGGGTTCCGCGTTGTTCTGCGGGAAATAAGTCTGGACGTTGGTGAAGTTCCACGTGCCGGTCGGCGCCATGCCGGCCTGGCCGCTGGCGATCTGCGCAAAGGCCTGCTCGAGCGTCAGCGAAAAGTAGTTGTCGCCGAAATATCCCTTGTCCCACCACTCCGCGAGCTTGTCGATCGAGTGGACGAAAGCCGGATCGGTCCACGGAATGGCGCCGGTCAGCGCCTTGTAGACATTCTCAGGTCCCGCGATCGAGTTGAAGGCGATTGAGACATAATGCTCGTTGGCAGGGCGCCAGTCGGCATTGCCGGCACCGAACGGGGTCAGGCCCTTGGCCTTCATCTCGTCGGCGAGCGCCTCGAAATCTGATATCGTCGTTGGCACTTTCCATTTGTTCTGGTCGAACAAGGTCTTGTTGTAGAAGAGGCCGAGCGTTTCGTATGTCTTTGCGAGCGCATAGAGCTTGCCGTTGTAGCGGCCGAGATCGAGGAAGAGTGGCAGCAGACGCTCGTTCCATCCATATTTCTTGGCGTAGTCGTCAAGCGGCATAAGCTGACCGGCCTGTGCCATTGCCGCGACATAACTCGGGCCGGCCGTGAAGACGACATCGGGGCCGGTGCCGGCCAGCATCGCGACGCGCAGCTGCTTGTCGAGATCCGAGCCGCGGAAATCGATGCTCAGGAGGTCTTCGGGATGCGCCGCATTGAACGGGTCGATCAGAATGTTCTTGAGGTTATCCTGGTTCTCCGGCGAAGCGGATTCGTACCAGAAGGATATGGGCTTCTGATCCGCCGCGAATGCGAAGCGGGATATAAGCGGCAGGGCAGCCACGCCAAGGCCGGCTTTCAAAACTGTACGTCTGTGCATCGGTTTTCTCCTCCCGATTTGATTTTATTCGTTGCTCGTCGAACCCCTGACGATGAGATCGAAAGGCATTTCAACGGCCGTTCCAGCACCGGTCTTCTGTCCGCGAAGGCGATCCATCAGCGTCTGCGCGGCACGTTCTCCCATTTTCCATTGAAATTGCGCGACCGTCGTCAGCGTCGGGGTGACGAGCTTGGCGGCGGAAATATCGTCGAAACCGACGACGGCGATATCCTCCGGAATGCGGATGCCGCGTTCACGCAGCGACTGCATCACCCCGATCGCCATCAGGTCGTTTGCGGCAAAGATGGCGGTCGGTCTGAAATCACCGGCAAGAATGCTCTCGGCCGCGCGTATGCCGCCCATCTCGGAAAATTCGTCATCAATGACGACGTGATCGGGATGGCCGAGTTTTGAGAGCGCCGTACGATAGCCTTCGATACGATGGGCCTGCGGACCGCCGCGACCGGCGACGAGCGCGATGCGCTTATGACCGAGGCCCAGCAGATATTCCGTCACCGTCTGCGCCGCCGCCCTGCTGTCGACATAGATGTCGTCGATCGGGATTTCGCCACCGCGCTTTTTGGATGATTCAATTCTCACTATGGGAACGCCGGCCTCGACCAAGGGATTGAAATCCTTGGCCTTCAGCGTGAAGAAGACGCCGACCACGCCATCGACACGGCCCTGTCGGGCCCAATCGAGAAAATGACGTTCGCGCTCGGGCGTCCCGTCCGTGTTGACCGTGATCACATCGTAGTTCTGGCCGTCGGCGATCGACTGAATGCCGCGAATCAAAGACGGATAGAACGGATTGGTGATGTCGGGCACGATGCAGGCGATGGTCATCGTGCGGCTCGTCTTGAGCGCTTGCGCAAAACGGTTTGGTACGTAGCCGAGGTCCTTTGCCGCCTTCGTGATGCGCTCCCATGTCTCTGCCGGGATGGATGCTCCGCCGCCGCTCAGCACCATGGAAACGGTGGCCTGCGAGACCCCCGCAGCCCTTGCGACATCCTTTTGCGTTGCTCGTCCGTTTGTCATCGCTCACGTACTTATACGTATTATTTATACGTATAAATAAAAGTTCGCTGGCTGAGTGTCAAGCGTCCCGTCGGGCTCTGCCCATCCTTTTGGCGGAGAGACTGCCGTGCTTGGGAAAGGTGCCGTTTGTCGATATGGGCGTTCGCCTCAGGGTGCTCTGGCCTGCTCGGCCAAGTTTCAGGGAGGCTTGCGGCCCAACGTGAAATTTTGAGTAGTTCACTACATAATCAATTAATGGTTGAAATCTAAAATGCGAAAATATGGAGAGACCATCACGTCGGCATGATCTGGATTTTGTCAGGGTGGCAGCATTTTTGCTGCTGATCATCTACCACGTTAGCCTGATTTATAATTCGAGAAATTTCATGCTGAAGGCACCGGACAGTTCTCCCGCCTTCGATATAATCCATTTGTTGACGCATCCGTGGCGAATGACGCTGCTGTTTTTCATCTCCGGCGCCGTGACGGGTATGCTGCTGGTGAAGCATCCTCCCGGCGCGTTAAGGAGTGCGCGGACAAGACAATTACTGATGCCTTTTCTGGCTGGTATGCTGTTTCTGATCCCGCCACAGATATATGTATTTTTGAATGCCAAGATGGGAGTGCATATCAGCCTTTTGGCGGTCTTCTGGAATTATCTGACCTTGACTCCGGTTTCCTTGCCGAGCGGTGAGCAGACGCTGCTCGCCGGCATGCAGCATCTTTGGTATCTCCTGTATCTGTGGAGCTATACCGTGATCATCACGCTCGCGGTGGCGGTGTGGCCATCGTTGTTGTCCTATATTGGAGATCGGCTTGCCCCTTGGCTTACGGGCAAATGGGTACTGATAGCGCCCGCCTTGCTGTTCATTTTCCTTCGGCTCGTCTTGAGACCAATTTTCCCCCCGTCACTGGAGTTTTTGACTGATTGGTATAGCCATGCCGTTTATATGGCTGCGTTCGTGATGGGAGCTGTGATGGCAACGCGTGACGATTGCTGGGATGCTATTGTCAACATGCGGAGACCGGCGTTGATTCTGACGGTCGCTTGCGCGGTGGCTTTGGTATGCCTGTTTCCCAGCCTGCCATCCAGTGATCCAGAAATGTGGCGGCTGTCTGTCGGGAGAATACTTGGTGGTGCGTTCCAATGGTGCGCGATCGTCGCCGTTCTCGGCTATGCGAGGATTTGGTGCCGATCGGAAAATGCCGTGATCCGCTATCTCAATAGGGCGGTTCTTACCTACTACGTTCTCCACCAGACCGTTATGCTGCTGATCGCCTACGGATTGGATCGTATGGGACTCTTGTCCGCCGTGTCGTTTATCCCAATTGCCGTCGCCACTTTGGCAATCTGCGCTGTGGCTTACGAACTGAAGTTTCGTCTGGAGGGTGCTGCGACCGCAAAGTTTCGTCCGCACGCTGCCTGATATCATGGGCGGCTTGGCAAGCCGGATTCTTATCGATCGCCAATTGTCGAGAGCTGGCCGAGCACCGGCTCCCGTTGCGATGTTCAACAGTTAGCGATCGATGGCATCGCGCTTAAAACATGGCGCTCAAAACAGGTGGCGGTAGTCAGATACTGACTACCAACGAACAATGATCCGAATCGGATCGCAATCTCTACACCTCAGGCTCTCAATGCACTGCTCCCGATCCGCCGGCCGCAACGATCGCAAAGGGCTGCCCCTCGACGGGAATGCTGCGGACTTCCATCAGTGATTGGTTATCGACCATGCGCACGAGGCCGTGGCGCGGATCGGTAATGGCGATGAGATTGCCGGCGATCGCCAGACGAGGCCGCGGGTCGCGCCAGTGACCGTCCTTGCTGTAAGGTTCGGTAACGGTCTCGGATTTCACGATCGCGCCTTTCACGACATCAATAAGATGCAGATTGCCGTCCTCGGTGAGAATGTAGGCGATCTGCGGCTTTGCCGGATCGAGTATGAAATCGACCCGTCGTGTCGGCAGTTCGATCAGCTTGTAGGGTTGGTCAGAATTGTCCGGATCGATCAATACGACGTTCTGCTCACCATAATTGCCGAGGAAGAATTGCATGGACATGCCGCCGAGCAATGTCGAGACCTTGCCCTTTGGCAAGGAAGAGCCATAGGCGAGCATCTCCACCTTTGGGCCGTCGATACCGCCGGGGCGAGCGATCAGGACACCTTCCTCGCAGCCGAAGGCAATCAGCCGGGCGGAAGTCGCTTCCCCATGAAGCCCTGTGCAGCGCTTGATATCACCAACCTGCTCTCCCGTTCGGTCCAACACGCGCAAGCCGAGGCGCGGCGGCAACTCGCCTTCCTTCACGGAAGCCTCCATGTTCGGCACCGACACGAGAAGATGGTCGCCCATCGGAACGGCAACGCCGTGGTGGGCGGCGATGGTCTGGAATGAACGAATATCGGGTTTGCCTTCGGCAAGGCCATTTTCGGACAGGAGATCGAACTTGTCGTCGCGGTCGTAGAAGATTGCGACATTGTTGCCGTGCGTCACCACGTGCCCAGGCTTTTCGCCCTTGATCGATGTCCGGAGCAGTTTCGGATCGGAAAGTTCGATGTCGCGATGTTCGCCGTGGTCGGAGAGGGATATGCCGGTCGCAATCGCGTGGACCACATTCTTTTCGCCTTGCACGGCAAATATGGTGCGGCCGGATTGACTGAGAGACAGGGAGGCATAGCCGTGAAGATCGAACCGGCCGATTTCCTTGCCACTTGAGGCATCGATCGCGCGGACGATCGGCAGGCTGTGATCGGCGACGAATAGTCGCCAGCTTTCCGTCTCCTTTTCGTCGTCGGCAAACGACGGGAAGGGAAGCAGCAAGGCGCAAGCCAAGGATGAGGCTGCAAGGAGGATACCAGAGCTTGTGTTCGGCATGAAGGGTCCTTTATGTAATAACATTACAGATGCAGCGTAATGAAGTAACGCTGCATCTGTCCAGCCCCTGTGCACGCGTCAGGCGAGATTGTCGGAATTCATCAACATCGAAATTGGCTTGAGGCCATCGAAGCAGTTGACGCAATTTTAACTGAAGATACTATATATAGTGTTCGAGGTTCTTCTGATTCGCAAGAATTGGAGGCTAAGACGGGAATCTGGTCGGCGAACATGATGATCGCTAAGCCGGAGCTGCCCCCGCAACTGTGAGCGGTGAGCATTCGTTCAATGACGTCACTGAGACCGTGTGTCTTGGGAAGGCAAGACGAATGTTATGACCCGCGAGCCAGGAGACCTGCCTTGAGCATTGACGTCCACGGGCGGGGTGTCCGGCTGGCGAGCGATGGTCCATGCGGCATAATGGCCGCCCTCGCTTCCTCGAAGATCCCGCTGATAACTTCGGGGTGAAGTCCATGTTCCTGAGTATCTATAGTCGCCCGCGCGAGTGACGGCCGCTTAAATGCGTCCGGCCGCCGGCTAGGTTTGCTCCACTTTTCACCCGCCGAGCGGGCATCATCCGATGCCCGAGCGATTTTCCGTGCCCATCCATACGAGGATATCTCATGAGCATCACCGTCTACAGCAAGCCCGCCTGCGTCCAGTGCACAGCCACGACCCGCGCGCTTGATCGCCAAGGCATCGACTACACCATCGTCGACGTATCGACCGATGCCGCCGCCTATGAGCTGGTGCAGGGTCTCGGCTATCGCCAGGTTCCGGTTGTCGTCGCCGGGGAGTTGCATTGGGCCGGCTTCCGTCCCGACATGATCAGCGCTCTCGCTTAAGGAGCCGGGCGGTGGGCGAGATCGTCTATTTCTCCAGCCGGTCGGAAAATACCCATCGCTTCGTTACGAAGCTCGCATTGCCGGCTGCTCGTATCCCGCTTGCCGCGGGAGACGAATTTCGAACGACCTCGCTCTATGTCCTGATCGTCCCGACCTATTGCGGCGACGGTGGCAAAGGGGCCGTGCCCAAGCAGGTGATCCGCTTCCTCAACGATGCGGGCAACCGTTCGAACATCCGCGGGGTCATCGCCGCGGGCAACAGCAACTTCGGCGCGACCTACGGGATCGCCGGCGACATCATCTCTGCTAAATGCCAGGTGCCGTATCTCTATCGGTTCGAACTTCTGGGCACGGATGAGGATGTCGCCAATGTCAGACAGGGATTGGAACGATTTTGGATACGCTAAGCTCTTCTTTGTTGCGGGACGCGGGCGAAAAACCGCAGAGCACTTTTTCTGCTACCACGAATGATCGGCCAGCCAAGGCGGCGGAACCAGCATTGGATTATCACGCACTGAACGCCATGCTGAACCTCTATGATGAGCACGGAAAGATCCAGCTCGACAAGGATCGTATGGCGGCCAAGCAATACTTCCTCCAGCACGTCAATCAGAACACGGTCTTCTTCCATAACCTCAGGGAAAAGCTCGATTATCTGGTGAGGGAAGGCTACTACGAGCAGGAGGTTCTGGATCAGTATTCCTTCAATTTCGTGCGCGATCTCTTCGATCACGCCTATGCGAAGAAATTCCGTTTTCCGACCTTTCTCGGCGCCTTCAAATACTACACCAGCTACACGCTGAAGACCTTCGATGGAAAACGCTATCTCGAGCGTTATGAAGACCGCATCTGCATGGTCGCGCTGACGCTGGCGCAGGGCAGCGAGCAGATTGCGCGCGATCTGGTGGACGAGATTATCTCCGGCCGCTTCCAGCCGGCAACACCGACCTTCCTCAATGCCGGCAAGAAGCAGCGCGGAGAGCTGGTCTCCTGCTTCCTGCTGCGTGTCGAAGACAATATGGAATCGATCGGCCGCGCCATTAACTCGGCTCTGCAGCTTTCGAAACGCGGCGGAGGCGTGGCGCTATCGCTCACCAACATCCGTGAGGCCGGCGCACCCATCAAGCATATCGAGAACCAGTCGTCCGGCATCATTCCCGTCATGAAGCTGCTGGAAGACTCCTTCTCCTACGCCAACCAGCTTGGCGCGCGGCAAGGGGCGGGCGCCGTCTACCTGAACGCTCACCATCCCGACATCATGCGCTTCCTCGATACCAAACGCGAAAATGCCGACGAGAAGATTCGCATCAAGACACTGTCGCTCGGCGTGGTCATTCCGGACATTACTTTCGAGCTCGCGAAGAACAACGAGGATATGTACCTATTCTCGCCCTATGATGTGGAGCGCGTTTATGGCGTGCCATTTACCGAGATTTCGGTGACGGAGAAGTATCGCGAGATGGTGGCCGACAGCCGCATCCGCAAGAAGAAGATCAAGGCGCGCGAATTCTTCCAGGTGATCGCCGAAATCCAGTTCGAAAGCGGTTATCCCTACATCATGTTCGAGGACACGGTGAACCGCGCCAATCCGGTTGCCGGCCGCATCACCATGAGCAATCTCTGCTCGGAAATCCTGCAGGTCAGCGAAGCCAGCGAATACAACGACGACCTGTCCTACAAGCATATGGGCAAGGACATCTCCTGCAATCTCGGTTCTCTGAATATTGCTGCCGCGATGGACAGCCCGGATTTCGGCAAGACGATCGAGATGTCCATCCGGGCGCTGACGGCCGTCTCGGACATGAGCCATATCTCCTCCGTACCCTCGATCGAGAAGGGCAATGACGAAAGCCATGCGATCGGCCTCGGCCAGATGAACCTGCACGGCTATCTCGCCCGCGAGCGCATCTTCTACGGCTCGGAAGAAGGTGTCGATTTCACCAACATCTACTTCTACACGGTCACCTACCACGCTATTCGCGCCTCGAATCTGCTTGCGGTCGAGCGTGGCCAGAGCTTCAAGGGCTTCGAGAATTCGAAATACGCCTCCGGCGAATATTTCGATAAGTATACGGAGCAGGAATGGAAGCCCGCGACCGGGCGTGTCGCGGAAATCTTCGAGAAGGCCGGGATTGCCATTCCCACCCAGGAGGATTGGCTCGCCTTGAAGAAAGCCGTCATGGAGGGCGGGCTCTATAACCAGAACCTGCAGGCCGTGCCGCCGACGGGCTCGATCTCCTACATCAACCACTCGACCTCCTCGATCCATCCAATCGTCTCCAAGATCGAGATTCGCAAGGAAGGCAAGATCGGCCGCGTCTATTATCCGGCCGCCTTCATGACGAACGACAATCTCGACTATTACCAGGACGCCTACGAGATCGGGCCGGAAAAGATCATCGACACCTATGCTGCGGCCACCCAGCATGTCGACCAAGGCCTGTCGCTGACGCTGTTCTTCCGCGATACCGCGACAACGCGCGATATCAACAAGGCGCAGATCTACGCCTGGAAGAAGGGTATCAAGACTATCTATTACATCCGCCTTCGTCAGATGGCGCTCGAAGGCACGCAGGTTCAGGGCTGCGTTTCCTGCACGCTCTGAACGTTTGAGGGACGATGAAAATGAATATGCAATTCAAGCCGGCAAGCCGCGTTCGGGCCATCAACTGGAACCGCATCGAGGACGACAAGGACCTCGAGGTCTGGAACCGTCTGACCGGTAATTTCTGGCTGCCGGAGAAGGTGCCCTTGTCGAACGACATCCAATCCTGGGCGACACTCAAGCCTGAGGAGCAGCAGCTCACCATCCGCGTCTTCACCGGCCTGACGCTGCTCGACACGATCCAGAACGGTGTCGGTTCGGTCAAGCTGATGGCCGATGCCGCGACCCCGCATGAAGAGGCGGTGCTGTCGAACATTTCCTTCATGGAAGCCGTGCATGCACGTTCCTACTCGTCGATCTTCTCGACGCTCTGCCTGACGCCGGACGTGGACGACGCCTATCGCTGGTCTGAGGAGAACGAGTTTCTGCAGCGCAAGTCGCAGCTGATCATGGAGCAATATGCGTCCGGCGATCCGCTGAAGAAGAAGGTTGCCAGCGTTTTCCTCGAGAGCTTCCTGTTCTATTCCGGCTTCTACCTGCCCATGTTCTGGTCGAGCCGCGCCAAGCTCACCAACACCGCCGACATGATCCGTCTCATCATCCGTGATGAAGCCGTGCATGGCTATTACATCGGCTACAAGTTCCAGCGCGGGCAGGAGCGGCTTTCGGACGGGCAGCGCCAGGAAATCAAGGATTTCGCCTTCGATCTGCTGTTGGAGCTTTATGATAACGAGGCCAAATATACCGAAGCGCTCTATGACGGCGTCGGCCTGACCGAAGACGTCAAGAAGTTCCTGCACTACAACGCCAATAAGGCCCTGATGAATCTCGGCTATGAGGCGCTTTTTCCGGCCGAAGCCTGCAAGGTCAACCCGGCCATCCTTTCGGCGCTGTCGCCGAATGCGGATGAGAACCACGACTTTTTCTCCGGCTCCGGCTCGTCCTATGTCATCGGCAAGGCCGTTGCCACGGAGGATGAGGACTGGAATTTCTGAGGATCGAGCTTGGCGCAGCTCAAGCCGTTCGAGCCGTCGCCTTGGAAACGGTGCCCTGACGGCAGCCGTCGCTGAGCGGCGCTTATCTCCGCTTGGAAACACAAACGGCCGGCTCTAACAAATAGAGCCGGCCATTGATCCATCGGACCTTAACGATCCGGATTACTTGTTGAGCGCATCCTTCAGCGCCTTTGCCGGCGTGAAGGCGAGCTTCTTCGATGCGGCAACCTTGATGGTTGCGCCCGTGCCCGGATTGCGTGCTTCGCGCGCCGGCGTATCCTTGACTTTGAACTTGCCAAAGCCCGGGATCGAGGTTTCGGCGCCGGATGTTGCGGCTCCGGTAATGGCTGCAAAGACGGCTTCGACAATCGCCTTGCTCTGGACTTTGGTAAGCTTGTGGTCTGCAGCGATCTTGTCTGCGATTTCATTGGTGGTGGTCATGAGGCTTCCCCCGCATTGATGACGCTGGAATCATTTCCATTGACGATGTCCATTGTCACCTGGAGTCGGGGCCGGAAAGGCCGAGAATGCCTGTATTTCCACAGGTTCCGACGCATCGAGGCCATTTTGAACGCTTTCCGCAAGCGTTTTTCCAGTCATGGGCTCGGTCGGGCGGCCGATGGGAGAGCGCTCCATGCTACCGCAGACGCCTGCGAATCTGCTGAAAGGGCCGGAATCAGAGCTCCAGCGCCCTCTTCGCCCTCCGGATGCGAGCGGTAACGGGTCATTGAAACTGGCCTTTTGCCCGACAGGTCTATAGAGGCTTGGCTGTGATAAATGATGGGACGGACAATGGAACACGAGATCAAGATAGGTAACCGCGGCGATTTCGGGCTTTGGGCCATCGAGATCGCAAAGCAGATCATCAGCGACGAGGGCTTTGAACTGGCGAGAGCGGCACGGGACGGCACTGAGGATGATGTCCGCGCGGCCGGTAACGCGCTTGGCCAGGCGATTACCAATGCGATGATGGAAGTCTATGACGGTTTGACCGAAGGAGCGGATGAAGATTAGGATCGTCTTCGAGGGTTGTGGCAATCATCCGCGTGCTTGCGCGGCCGGCTTGCTCTGGATTGAAATCTGAAAGTTGCACCAACTTAAAATCGCAGCCTTACAATCAGGAACAGGCATCCCCATATAGGGGCGGATTAGTCTTTCTGCCCTATGACAGGAGAGCCAATGTTCAGTGCAGTACCGCGTTTTGCCAAGATCGCAGCCATCGTCGTCCTTGCCGCCGCTTCTTCCGTAGCGACCTTTGACGCCGCCGATGCGCGTCGGGCTGGATCCAGCGGCTTTGGAAGCCGTGGGACGCGTACCTTTGATACCCCGGCCATAACGCGGACGGCGCCCACGCAGGCTGCCCCGATCGATCGGTCGATGACGCAGCGGCCGCAGCAGCAGACCACGACCCAGCCGCCGCTCGGCGCGCCGCAGCGTCCAGGCCTTTTCGGCGGCTTCGGTGGGTCGATGATCGGCGGCCTGATCGCCGGCGGTCTACTGGGCATGATGCTCGGTCATGGTTTTGGCGGCGGCATCGGCTTCCTCGGCATGCTGCTGCAGATCGGCCTGATCGTGCTGCTCATCAGCTTTGCCATGCGATTCTTCGCAAACCGCCAGCGCACGCAATATGCAGCAACGGGATCTGGGTCGTCCTACAATATGAACCCCATGAACAATGCGGGTGCTTCCCCGCGTCCTTCCTTCTCCATCCCGTCTATCGGCGGCGGAGCGGCAGCTGCGCCGAAAGCGCGCCAAGCCAATGACGAGATCGGGCTGCAGCAGGCCGATCTCGATCGCTTCGAGCACCTTCTGACAGAAATCCAGTCGGCCTATGGCAAGGAAGATTATGCCACGCTGCGCCGGCTGACCACGCCGGAAGCCATGTCCTACCTCGCCGAAGAACTTGGGGAAAACGCGACCAGCGGCGTGCGCAACAGCGTTTCCGACGTGCGCCTGCTGCAAGGCGATATCGCCGAGGCCTGGCGCGAGGACAATGCCGAATATGCGACGCTTGCCATGCGCTATTCGAGTATCGACGCGATGGTCGATCGCACGACCGGGAAAGTCGTCGACGGCGACGACCGCAACCCCTCGGAAACGACGGAACTCTGGACCTTCGTGCGCAAGCCGGGTTCGGACTGGATGCTGTCAGCAATCCAGGGAACGGAACTGCACTGACCTGCGCAGCTTCCGCAAGGAACCGCTTCGCGAGGGATCGGGGCGGCTGGTCATATCCATAAACTGATTGTCCTCATCCTTTAAACCTGAAGGCGTCGGGCGGGTGCCGAGGACGGCGCGGCATTCGCCTTGACTCGCCAAATCAGTCCTCTAATGTACCGATGTGGAAACGTTACCACATCGGGAGGAAACAGATGAAATCCGCGCGGCTCAACCGCCTGTTCGGCGTGTCCGGAAATTGCTTCGACGTCGCCATCGATCATGGCATGTTCAATGAACGGACCTTTCTCGCCGGCATCGAGGACATGCGCACGGCGATCAAGGTCATTGCCGATGCTGCGCCCGATGCCATTCAGCTTCCGCCAGGCACTGCACCCATTCTGCAGGCAATTCCCGGCAAAAATCGTCCGACTCTGGTGCTGCGGACCGATATCGCCAACATTTACGGCAATCCGCTGCCCTCGGCACTGTTTTCCGAGATGATCGACCGGGGCGTGGAGCAGGCGGTGGCACTTGATGCCGCTTGCGTCGTCGTCAATCTTTTGATGCTGCCGGACCAGCCCGAAGTCTACCGCGCCTGCGTGCGCAACGTGAACAGCCTCAAGCGCGAGTGCGAGATTTACGGCATGCCGCTGATGGTCGAGCCGCTGGTCATGCAGGATAATTCCAAGGGTGCCTATATGGTCGATGGCGCGATCGACAAGATCCTGCCGCTGGTGCGTCAGGCTGCCGAACTCGGCGCCGACATCATCAAGGCCGACCCCTGTGACAATGTTCAGGACTACCACCGCGTCATCGAGATCGCGCAAGGTTTGCCCGTACTGGTGCGCGGCGGCGGACGCGTCTCGGATCAGGAAATCCTTTTGCGCACAAAGCAGTTGATGGAGCAGGGCGCCCGCGGCATCGTCTATGGTCGCAACGTTATCCAGCACAGCAATCCCGCTGGCATGACGCGCGCCCTGATGGCGATTGTCCATGAGGAGGCTTCGGTCGAAGACGCCTCGCGGCATCTCGCCTGACGCATCGTGGGAGGAGGAAACATGAAGAAGGTATTCCGCTTCGGCGTCATCGGCTGTGGCCTGATGGGGCGCGAATTCGCAAGCGCTGCGGCGCGCTGGCTGCATCTTGCCGACATGAGGGCGTGGCCGGAAATCGTTGCCGTCTGCGATACCAATGCGGTACTGCTGGACTGGTTCAAGGATAATGTTCCGTCGGTCCGACAGTTCACCAGCGACTATAAGGAGTTGCTGGCCAATCCGGATGTCGACGCCGTCTATTGCGCCGTGCCGCATGTGCTGCACCAGCAGTTCTATGTCGACATTCTGAAGGCCGGAAAGCATCTGCTCGGCGAAAAGCCGTTTGGCATGGATGCGGCACAGAACCGCGAGATCATGGCGGTTCTCGCCGAGAACCCGAAGCTTCTGGTTCGCTGCTCGTCGGAAATGCCCTTCTTTCCTGGGGCACAGAAGGTCCTCGCGCTCGCTGAAAGCGGCGAGATGGGCGATATTCTCGAGGTCGAGGCCGGCTTTCTGCATTCGTCCGACATTGACAGGCAAAAGCCGATCAACTGGAAGCGCATGGCCGATATCAATGGCGATTATGGCTGCATGGGCGATCTCGGTATGCATGTGCTGCATGTGCCCCTGCGGCTGGGCTGGCGCCCGCAGACGCTGCATGCGCAACTGGTCAAGAAGATCACCGAGCGCCCGGATGGCAAGGGCGGCATGGTGCCGTGCACGACCTGGGACAATGCGACGATCAATACCCGCGTCAGCGCGGGCGGCCAGGATTTTCCGATGGTACTGAAGACCTGGCGGATCGCACCGGGGGAGGCCAATACCTGGTATATTCGCATCCTCGGCATGAAGAAGAGTGCCTTCTTCACCACCAAGTCGCCGCGGCAATGGCAGTGGATGGACTATAATGGCGGTGCACAAGCCTGGAGCACCGAGGACCTTGGATACGGCTCGCTCTTCCCGGCAATTACCGGCAAGATCTTCGAATTCGGCTTCGCGGATGCCATACAGCAAATGTGGGCGGCCTTCATCGACGAGCTGGCGGGTGGAAACGCCAACGGCTTTACCTGTGCCACTCCGGCAGAAGCGCAGGCTCATCACGCTGTACTGACGGCGGCACTGAAATCCGGCCGCGAAAATATCGTCGTGCCGGTCGATTACGAAGGAGCGACCGCCCGATGAAGCGCTCCGAAATCAATGAAGCACTCAGGTGTGCAGACAAAACCCTAGACCATTGGCGCTGGTCTCTGCCGGAATGGGGATATTGGACCGCGGCGGATTTCACCGCCAATCCGGAAGCGGCTCGCTATCTGCGCGCCCATCAATTGGGATGGGACGTCACAGATTTCGGCTCCGGCCGCTTTGCCGAATGCGGCCTCGTACTCTTCTGCCTGCGCAACGGCATCGTCGGTGTCGAAGGCGAGCGGACCTATGCCGAAAAGCTGCTTTTCGTCGAGGAAGGGCAGGTCACGCCGACCCATCGCCACAAGGCGAAGATGGAGGATATCATCAACAGGGCCGGCGGCGATCTCGTCATCGAATTCGCTGCGACCGACGCCGAGGGCAATGTGCTGCAGGATGACGTGACCGTCCCGGTCGACGGCGTGCCGACGAAGCTTGCCGCATGGGAGCCGTTGGTGCTTTCTCCTGGCCAGAGCGTAACGATCCGAACGGGGCTTTATCATCGCTTCTATGGCCGAAAGGGCGGCGGGCCGGTCTTCGTCGGCGAAGTCAGTCAGGTCAACGACGACAACAGCGATAATTACTTTCTGGAGCCAATCGGGCGCTTCGCCGCGATCGAGGAGGATGAACCGCCTCTCAGGCCCCTGTGGAACGAGGCAGGTGGCTGATGCGGACCGGGGAGGAGGTTCGCGCTAGCGAAAAGAAAGACAAGGGAGGCATCGTTTGTGCCGGAAACTTCATTGTAGACCGTGTCCATACGCTGTCCTATTGGCCCGAGCAGGGTAATCTTGCCTATATTCAGCATCAGGATGTGGGCGTTGGCGGGGGGGCCGCCAATGTCGTCACCGATCTCGCCTCGCTCGGCTTTCCTGCAAAGCTTGCCGCCGCCGGCTGCATCGGCACGGATATCGATGGCGGGATCGTCAAGACGCGACTTCAAGACGCGGGTATTGATGCAAGCGGTCTGCGGGAGCTTGCCGACCGCGCAACAGCCCACACCCATGTCATGAATGTGCCGGGGCAGAACCGCACCTTCTTCTATCATGGTGGTGCCAATGATGCGGTGACGGACGCGCTGGTTTCGCCTGCCGTCTTTGCAGATGCCGGTTACCGGCTGTTCTATCTCGGTTATCTGATGCTTCTGCCCGGTCTCGACGGGATTGATGCGGAGGGCCGATCGGGCGCATCGCGCCTGCTCGAAGCAGCGCGCAATGCCGGCCTTACAACTTGCGTCGATTTCGTCTCCAGCGAGGACCCGCAATTTGCGGCCAAGGTCGGTGCGGCGCTGCCATACTGCGATTACCTTATCATCAATGAAATCGAAGCAGGGCGGGCAACCGGCGTGACCGTACGGAGCGCGGAAGGGGAGTTGAACGAGGCCGCACTTCTGACAGCCGGCGAACGGTTGCTGGCTGCAGGCGTTGCAAAGGGTGCAATCATTCACGCCCCGGAAATCTGCTTCTGGTTTGCGCCGGGCGCAAAGCCTATTATCTCACGCCCCCGACCTGTCGAGCCGACCGATATTGTCAGCACTGTCGGCGCGGGCGATGCTTTCTGCGCCGCTGTGCTTTACGGTCTGCATGAAGATTGGCCCGTCGAGCGCATCTGCGCTGTTGCACATGCCGCCGCCGCCCGTTGCCTTGGAGGAGCGACTGCGACCGACGGCATCCCCGACATGGCGGCACTTCTGGAGGATGTGAAGGAGATGCACCCCGTCTGTGCCTAGCCCTGACTGCAGAGCGGTAACGCGCATCATTGAGTGCTATAGTGCCGATGGGAGCGCGCGATAGCGAAAGAATCAAACCTTATGCTTGGAGGAGGCGAATGAGGGCAGTCCGTTTGGAAGCGATCGGCGATATGACCATACGCATGGTCGAGAAGCTGAGCGCCGGGCCGGGAGAGATCATCGTTCGGGTTCTCGCCGCCGGCATCTGTGGGTCCGATCGGCACATGTACAAGGGCGAATATCCGACGGCGATCCCGGTGACCTTGGGCCACGAGTTTTGCGGCCTCGTCGAAGAGGTGGGTGAGGGTGTTTCGTCCTTTGTGGGCGGGGAACTCGTAACGGTCGATCCGAATATTGCCTGCGGTACCTGCCCTGCCTGCCGGCGCGGGCGGCCGAATCTCTGCGCCAATTTGAAGGCTATCGGTGTGACACGGGATGGCGGCTTTGCCGATTATGTCGCGGTTCCCTGTGGCCAGGCGTTTACGCTGCCTGCGGATCTTGATCCCGTCCATGGAGCCTTTTGCGAGCCGCTCGCCTGCTGCATTCATGCCATCGACAAGGCGAAGATCCGCCCGGGCGACAGCGTCGCCATATTGGGCGGCGGCGTCATCGGGCTGCTCATGGTGCAATTGAACCGCCTCGCAGGCGCCGACCCGATCATCCTGATCACGAGGCAGCTGTCACGGCGGGAAGCAGCTTTGCGCCTGGGTGCAACACAGGCCCTCGATCCAACGACGGCGGATGCGGTTGCCGCTGTCAAGGACGCGACCCGTGGCGGCGCGGATGTCGTCATTGAATGCGCCGGCGTGCCAGCAACACTTCAGACCGGGTTGCAGATGGTGCGGCGGGGCGGAGTCTTCGTCCTTTTCGGTGTAACGCCGGCAGGCCTAGAAGTGCCCGTTTTGCCGTTCGATCTGCTCGTCAACGAAGTCGAGATCAGGCCAGCCTATCTCAATCCCTTCACCCATGCTCGCGCCGCCGCCATGGTGGCAAGCGGGATTCTGGAGCTGGATTCGCTTGTTACGAAGACGATCGGCCTTGAAGATGTTGCAAGCGTGGTTGGCAGCGCGCCGTTGGCTGGTGAAATCAAGGTCATCGTCCGTCCCTGAGTGCTGCTCGCATTCATGTGCGAACGGTGCCGGTGGAGTCGCGCTCGATCAACGTGACGGGCATTTTGATAAGGGTGTCCATTCGCCGCTCGCCATCGGCCTGGTCTTCATCGATCAGGGACTCCAATTGCCGGACGGCCTGCTCGCCGACGCCGCGGATCGGCTGCGCGATGGTCGTCAGCCGCGGAAAGACATAGGCCGCCTCCGGCAGATCGTCGAAACCGATCACCGAATAGTCGCGAGGCACGGAAAAGCCGTGATCCTGGACGGCATGAATTGTCGCAATCGCTGATATGTCCGTCGTGCCAATGATACCAGTCATCTGAGGCTGGGAGGCGACCAATTGCTTTGCGAGCGGATAGGTGGCGGCAAAACTATGTTCCTCTGCCATGAAGATGGCAGGGGGTGCGATGCCGCGCTCGGCCATCTCCTCTTTGATGCCGCGAAGCCGAAGCTGGACCGGTTGACTGTGGGCAGGGGCGCCGACAATGCCGATTTTTCGATGACCGAGTTCGACCAGGTGGCGGGCCATCATCCGCCCGCCTTCTTCATGGTCGGCCATAACGGCATCACCAGCTATTCCGGGAAGCTCGCGATCGATCGCGACGATCGGGATATGGGCTTCGCGCAAGGCCTCGAAATGCTCCGTGCTGCCGAAGGCGCTTGCGACGATGACGCCATCGACGCGCTGGGACAGCAGCATGGAAATATAGCGCGCTTCGTGATCCATGTTTTCGGCGGTGCTGCAGATCAAGGTCTGATAGCCGCGCTGGAACAATTCCTGCTCGATTGCGTGGGCAAGAATGCCGAAAAAGGGCACGTCGATCGACGGCAGCATCAACCCGATCATCCGGCTCGGCGCGCCGCGCAGCATCTGCGCGCCTTTGCTCGGCGTGTAGTTGAGCGTGCGGATGGCAGATTCAACGCGCTCCCGCAGTTCCGGAGAGGCATAGCCGCTATTGTTCAGCACCCGCGAGACCGACGAGACCGATGTTCCTGCGAGTTTGGCGATATGTCTGATGCTGGTAGTCACTTGCTGGCGTTTCTCTGGAGGGCGAATGGTCGGGGTTGGACCGTCGGGAGTGCGGATCAACTTATCGCCGGACTAAATCACCGCCGGAATGCTGCATCAAGCGTCATGCATTGAAATAACAGCCGCGTGTCTATAAGGCGCGTCAATTTTCGGACGGGTTCGGCAGCACAGGCCGGCATCTGCTTCGCGTATGAGCAGATTTTCAGACCGTCGTCACCCGCATCGGCATTTATAAGATTTTTATATCTTCCGCTTTTGCGCCGTCTCGAACCTTAATGCGGTTTGGCCGCATATTACGTCTGGAAGATGCACCTCAAGTGATCTTCCAGGTCGGCAGGAAAAGAGGCGCTCTGAGTAAGGGCGCTCTCCATCATTTCTGCATTCAACAATAACAATCAAGGACTCGCGATCGATGATGGACATTCTTCTTGTCGGGATCGGCGTTTTATTCTTCCTCCTTTGCGTCGCTTATACCAAGGCCTGCGACAGCCTCTAGTCGGAGAGACGGCAATGCTTCTCGATTACATTCTCGGTGGCGGCGTGACGATCTTTCTCACCGTCTACCTGGTCTATGCTCTCATTCGCCCCGAGCGCTTCTGACAGCGCTGGATAGGGAAAGTTACCTCCATGACCTTCAACGGATGGCTTCAGATCCTCATTTACATCGGGATCCTTCTCCTGCTCGTCAAACCGCTCGGCGGTTACATGACGCGAGTCTTTACCGGCGAGCGCACCTTCCTCTCCTTCGTCCTCCGTCCTGTGGAACGGGGGCTTTATCGTTTGGCCGGCACGGATGAGCGCGAAGAGCAGCACTGGACGACCTACTCGGTTTCCATGCTGCTGTTCAGCCTCGCCGGCTTTCTCGTTCTTTACGCGCTCCAGCGCCTGCAAGGCAGCTTGCCGTATAATCCGGCCGGCATGACCGCAGTCGGCCCGGAACTGTCCTTCAACACGGCAACCAGCTTCGTCACCAATACCAATTGGCAGAACTACGGCGGCGAAAGCACGATGTCCTATCTTGTTCAGATGGCCGGCCTGACCGTGCAGAACTTCGTTTCCGCGGCAACCGGCATCGCCATCGCCATTGCGCTGATCCGCGCTTTCGCGCGTGCTTCGGGCAAGGCGATCGGCAACTTCTGGGTCGATATGGTCCGCGCGACGCTCTATGTCCTCTTGCCGATCTGCATCGCGCTGACGATTGCTTTCGTCTATCTCGGCGTGCCGCAGACGCTCGGCCCCTATGTCAACGCCACCACGCTCGAAGGTGCGCAGCAGACGATTGCCGTCGGTCCCGTTGCCTCGCAGCTTGCCATCAAGATGCTCGGCACGAATGGCGGTGGCTTCTTCAATGCCAACTCGGCGCATCCGTTCGAAAACCCCGACGCCATCTCCAACCTCCTGCAGATGCTGGCGATCTTCGCCATCGGCGCGGCGCTCACCAACGTCTTCGGCCGCATGGTCGGCAGCCAGCGTCAGGGCTGGGCGATCCTGGCTGCAATGGGTACATTGTTCATCGCCGGTGTGATCGTCACTTATTGGGCTGAGGCTGCGGGCAATCCGCTGATCCATGCACTCGGTGTCCAGGGCGGCAATATGGAAGGCAAGGAAGTCCGCTTCGGCATTGCCGCCTCCTCGCTCTTTGCAGTCATCACCACGGCGGCATCTTGCGGTGCAGTCAACGGCATGCTCGACAGTTTCACCGCGATCGGTGGCCTGATCCCGCTCATTAACCTGCAGCTCGGCGAGGTCATCGTCGGCGGCGTCGGTGCCGGCTTCTATGGCATCTTGATGTTCGTCGTTATCGCCATCTTCGTTGCAGGCCTGATGGTCGGGCGCACGCCGGAATATCTCGGCAAGAAGATCGAGGCCAAGGAAGTGAAGATGGCAATGCTTGCCGTGCTTTGCCTGCCCGCCGGCATGCTGATCTTCACGGCGATCTCCGTGGTATTGCCCTCCGCCGTTGCCTCGATCGCCAATGCCGGCCCGCACGGCTTCTCGGAAATCCTCTATGCCTATAGCTCGGCTGCGGCAAACAACGGCTCGGCCTTCGGTGGTCTGTCCGGCAATACCCCCTGGTACAACATCACGCTCGGTATTGTCATGTTGATCGGCCGTTTCCTGGTCATCGTTCCGGCACTTGCGATTGCTGGCTCGCTGATCACCAAGAAAACGGTTCCCGCCTCGGCCGGCACCTTCCCGACGGATGGCCCGCTCTTCGTCGGCCTGCTGGTCGGCACGATCCTGATCGTCGGCGGCCTGACCTTCTTCCCGGCGCTGGCGCTCGGACCGATCGTCGAACATCTGTCGATGATTGCAGGCCAGACCTTTTAAGGAATGACGGCCATGCGCCAACCGCTTTTGGGCAAGCTTAGAAAAGTCATCGATCCACGCCCCTTCGACAGGGGGCGTGGCCCGGCCGGAACAACCTGTGCTTCCGACGCCATTTTGCTGGCGATGGCTGCCTTGTTCCTCGGCCTTGTCGTCTTCGGATTTTTAATCGGCTGATCGGCGGCGTTCCGATCTGACGTTTTCCTCTTCACGCTGGAGCCTCTTATGAGCCAGTTAAAATCAGCGAGTATTCTGGATTCTCGCATCCTCGTTCCGGCGATCGGCGCTTCGTTCAAGAAGTTGAACCCGCGCACGCTTGCCAAGAACCCCGTCATGTTCGTGGTCGCCGTCGTTTCGATGCTGACGACCGTCCTCTTCCTGCGCGACCTCGTCACCGGCGGCGGCAATCTTGCCTTCTCGCTGCAGATCAATATCTGGCTCTGGTTCACGGTGCTGTTTGCCAATTTCGCGGAAGCCGTTGCCGAAGGCCGCGGCAAGGCGCAGGCGGATTCGCTGCGCAAGTCGCGCACCGAAACCCAGGCAAAGCTTTTGGTCGGTAACAGCCGCACCGACTACAAGATGGTGCCTGGCACCAGCTTGAAGGTCGGCGACGTCGTTCTCGTCGAAGCCGGCGACATCATCCCCTCCGATGGCGAGGTGATCGAAGGTGTTGCTTCGGTCAACGAAGCCGCGATCACCGGCGAATCCGCGCCTGTCATCCGTGAATCGGGCGGCGACCGTTCGGCGGTAACAGGCGGCACACAGGTCCTGTCGGATGAAATCCGGGTGCGCATCACGGCGGCAGCCGGCTCGACCTTCATCGACCGCATGATCGCGCTGGTCGAAGGCGCCGAGCGGCAGAAAACGCCGAACGAAATTGCACTGAACATCCTGCTGGCCGGTATGACGCTGATCTTCGTGCTCGCGACCGTCACCATCCCGAGTTTTGCCGCCTATGCCGGCGGCTCGATCCAGACGGTCGTGCTCGTTGCTCTCTTCGTGACCCTGATCCCGACTACCATCGGCGCTCTGCTTTCGGCAATCGGTATTGCCGGCATGGACCGTCTGGTGCGCTTCAACGTGCTCGCCATGTCCGGCCGTGCCGTCGAGGCCGCCGGCGACGTCGACACGCTGCTTCTCGACAAGACCGGCACGATCACGCTCGGCAACCGCCAGGCAACCGCCTTCCGCCCGGTCCGCGGTATCAGCGAACAGGATCTGGCCGACGCCGCGCAGCTTGCCTCGCTTGCTGACGAAACGCCTGAGGGACGTTCCATCGTCGTGCTTGCCAAGGAAAAATATGCGATCCGCGGCCGCGACATGACGAGCCTGAAGGCGACCTTCGTGCCCTTTACCGCACAGACCCGCATGAGCGGCGTCGATCTGGAAGGCTCGTCAATCCGCAAGGGCGCCGTCGATGCCGTGATCGCCTATGTCGAAGGTGCGGCCAATGGTGCGACGGAAGGTACAGCCGTCATGTCCCGCACATCGAGTGAGATGCTGCGGGAGCTGCAAGGGATCGCCGACGAGATCGCCAAGGCTGGCGGCACTCCGCTTGCCGTCGCCCGTGATGGTCGTCTGCTCGGCGTCATCCATCTGAAAGACATCGTCAAGGGCGGCATCCGCGAACGCTTTGCGGAACTGCGCCGCATGGGTATCCGCACCGTCATGATCACGGGCGACAACCCGCTGACGGCCGCCGCCATCGCCGCCGAAGCCGGCGTCGACGACTTCCTCGCCCAGGCGACCCCGGAAATGAAGCTGGCGCTGATGCGCGAGGAACAGTCCAAGGGCAAGCTCGTTGCCATGTGCGGCGACGGCACGAACGACGCGCCCGCACTCGCCCAGGCCGATGTCGGCGTTGCCATGAACACCGGTACGGTCGCCGCCCGCGAGGCCGGCAACATGGTCGATCTCGACAGCGATCCGACAAAGCTCATCGAGATCGTCGAGATCGGCAAGCAATTGCTGATGACGCGCGGCGCTCTGACGACCTTCTCGATCGCCAACGACATCGCGAAATATTTCGCCATTATCCCAGCGATGTTCATCGCCTTCTACCCTCAGCTGAAGATGCTGAACATCATGGGCCTGGCGACGCCGCAAAGCGCCATTCTCTCGGCCATCATCTTCAATGCGCTCATCATCGTCGCACTGATCCCGCTGTCACTGAAGGGTGTCCGCTATCGCCCGATCGGCGCCGGCGCGCTGCTCAGCCGCAACCTGCTGATCTACGGCCTCGGCGGCATCATCGTTCCCTTCATCGGCATCAAGGCCATCGACATGGCGATCACCGCCATCGGCCTCGCCTAAGGAGTTTCTCTCATGTTGAAACAAATCAGACCCGCCATCGTCATGATCGTCGCCACGACCGTCCTGACTGGCCTTGCCTATCCTCTCGCCATGACCGGCGTCGCCCAGACGCTCTTTCCCCACCAGGCCAATGGCAGCCTGGTGGAGAAGGACGGCAAGGTGATCGGCTCCAGCCTGATCGGCCAAAATTTCACGACGGATAAGTATTTCCACGGCCGCCCGTCGGCCACGACCGGCGCCGATCCGAATGACCCGACAAAATCGGTTCCCGCGCCCTATAATGCCGCCAATTCCGGCGGCTCCAATCTCGGTCCGACCAATTCGAGCCTGATCACGCGTATCAAGGGGGATGCGGTGACATTGCAGGCGCAGAATCCGAACGTGCCGGTTCCGATCGACATGGTGACGACATCGGGTAGCGGTCTCGACCCGCACATCTCGCCTGATGATGCCTATTTCCAGGTCCCGCGCGTCGCCAAGGCCCGCAACATGGATGAGGCCAAGGTCAAGTCGCTTGTCGATGCTGCAATCGAGCCGCGTGAGCTCGGCGTTCTCGGCGAACCTGTGGTCAATGTGCTGGCATTGAACCAGGCGCTCGATGCTTCTATGACTCAATAAGTTGAAGAGGTTGAGACGATTAGCGCCGTCTCGACCTTATCAGGAAAGACGACGTCCGAATGGCAGATGAAAGCCGCGATATGTTGGGGAGGCCTTCTCCCGATGCGCTTCTCGAAAAGGCGCGGGCGGAAACACGCGGACGGCTGAAGATATTCCTGGGTGCGGCGCCGGGTGTCGGCAAGACCTATGAGATGCTGATGTCGGGCAGGGCGAAGATCGCCGACGGCGTCGATGTCGTCGTCGGAGTCGTCGAGACCCATGGCCGCCGCGAGACACAGGCCCTGCTTGATGGATTCGAGATCGTTCCGCGCGTCAATGTCGACTATAAGGGCAGGGCGCTTGAGGAAATGGATCTCGATGCCATCCTGAAGCGCCGCCCCGAACTGGTGCTTGTCGACGAACTTGCTCATACCAATGCTTATGGCAGCCGGCATCCCAAACGCTATCTCGATGTGAAGGAGCTTCTCGACCGTGGGATCGACGTCTATACGACGTTGAATATCCAGCACGTCGAAAGCTTGAATGACGTCGTCTCGCAGATTACCCGCATCCGGGTGCGCGAGACGGTACCGGATTCGATCATCGACATGGCAGATGATGTCGAGATCATCGATCTGACGCCGGATGATCTCATCAAGCGGCTGCATGACGGCAAGGTCTATGTCTCGAAGACGGCTGAGCGGGCGCTGACCAATTATTTCACGCCCGGCAACTTGACCGCACTGCGCGAACTGGCGCTGCGGCGCACCGCCCAGCGCGTCGATGATCAGCTTCTGACCCATATGCAGGCGCACGCGATCCAGGGCCCTTGGGCTGCCGGCGAGCGCGTGCTCGTTTCGATCGATCATCACCCGCGTTCGGCTGCACTTGTCCGCTATGCCGCCCGCATGGCCGCGCGCTTGCGGGCCCCCTGGGCAGCCGTCTATGTCGAGACCAACCGCTCGATCAGTTTGAGTGAGGCGCAGCGTGACACGATTGCCGCAACGCTGCGGCTCGCCGAGCAGCTTGGCGGTGAAGCTATCACACTTCCGGGCCGCGAGGTGGCGGAGGAATTGCTTCGCCATTCGGCGAGCAACAATGTCACCCACATCGTCATCGGCTCGCCAAAAATCGGCTCCTGGCGCGATTGGTCGCGGCGTTCGGTGTCCTACGATCTCATCCGCAGGGCCGGGGACATCAGCGTCCATGTCATTTCCGGCAGCGAAGCGGATGGCGAGGCTGCAAAGCGGGGTGTCAAAGTGGCGCCTTCGCCGCCGCCCTTCCAGTTTCGTGGTTATGTCCTGGCAACGCTCTATGTTGCCATCGCGCTCGGCTTCTGCGTCATCCTCGATCAGGTGCTGGATGTCCGCAATTTGGCGCTGGTCTTCCTGATGGCGGTGCTGGTAAGCGCCGTGACGCAAGGTCTGCGTCCGGCACTTTACTCCTGTTTTCTCGGCGCTCTTGCCTTCAACTTCTTTTTTCTGCCTCCGCGCTACACGCTGACGATCAGTGATCCCGAAAGCGTGCTTGCCTTCTTCTTCTTCCTCGGTGTCGCGGTCATTGCGAGTAACCTGACGGCGACTGTGCAGCGACAGGCGGCGGCGGCGCGGCAACGGGCGCGAACCACCGAAGACCTCTATCTCTTTTCCAAGAAGCTCGCCGGTACCGGCACGCTCGACGATGTTCTCTGGGCAACCGCTTTTCAGTTGGCATCGATGCTGAAGCTGCGGGTCGTGCTGCTTCTGCCGGAGCATGGCACGATCGCTGTCAGGGCGGGCTATCCGCCTGACGACACGCTCGACGACGCCGATATTGCGGCGGCACGGTGGGCTTGGGAGCATAATCATGCCGCCGGCCGCGGCGCCGATACCCTGCCTGGCGCGAAGCGCCTTTACGTTCCGCTCCGCACCGGCCGAACCGCCGTCGGCGTCATCGGCCTCGATAGCGACCGGCGCGACGGCCCGCTCTTGACGCCGGAGCAACAGCGGTTGCTCGACGCGCTCGCCGATCAGGCCGCCCTTGCCATCGAGCGCGTACAACTGGTGGCCGATGTCGACCGGGCCAAACTCGCCGTCGAGGCGGATCGGCTGCGCTCCGCACTGCTGACATCCATTTCCCATGACCTAAAGACGCCGCTCGCCGCCATCCTTGGGGCAGCAGGTACCTTGCGCGACTATCTGGAAACCTTGCCGCACGAAGATCGCGTCGATCTCCTGTCGACCGTCATCGACGAATCAGAACGGCTCAACCGTTTCATCGCCAATCTCCTCGATATGACCAAGATCGAGTCCGGCGCGATGGAGCCGAATTACGCCCTGCATTATGCCGGCGATATCGTCGGCAGCGCGCTGCGGCGGGCGGAAAAAATCCTGGCGCATCACCGTGTCGACGTGCAGATGCCCGTCGATCTGCCGATGGTGAAGGTTGACCCGGTCCTGTTCGAGCAAGTGCTCTTCAACCTGCTCGACAATGCCGCCAAATATGCGCCGGAAGGATCGGCCATTCGGCTGGAGGCCTGGGCCGATATCGACAATATCGTCTTCCGGGTGATGGACGAGGGACCAGGTATTCCGCCCGCTGATCTCGAGCGCGTCTTCGATACCTTCTATCGCGTGCGCAAGGGTGATCAGGTGCGCGCCGGAACCGGGCTTGGCCTTTCCATCTGCCGCGGTTTCATCGAGGCGATGGGCGGCACGATTGCCGCCGGTAACAGAACGGATCGGCAGGGAGCGGTCTTCACCATTCGCCTGCCGAAACCAACAGATGTCCTGAAGCTGGATGAATTGAAATGAACACCACCGCCGTCAAGATTCTCGTCGTCGATGACGAGCCGCCGATCCGCAAATTGCTGCGCGTGGGCCTCGGTGCCCAGGGCTATGTCGTCAATGAAGCGCAGAGCGCCGCGTCAGCCCAGGCGTCGATCGATGAAGACCAGCCCGATCTGATCGTGCTCGATCTCGGCCTGCCGGATAAATCAGGCCAGGATCTGTTGCTCGGTTGGCGCGAGGATGGGGTGCAGATCCCGGTGGTCATCCTGTCAAGCCGCACCGATGAAGCTGGTATCGTCAAGGCGCTCGAGAGCGGCGCCGATGATTATGTGACCAAGCCTTTCGGCGTCAACGAGCTTGCTGCCCGCATCCGGGTAGCGCTGCGCCATCGCCTGCAGCAGCAGGGCGAGAAGGCGATTTTCCAGACCGGCGGCCTTTCCCTCGATCTTGTCAAGCGCATCGTCAAGGTCGATGGCAAGGAGATCAAGCTGTCGCCAAAGGAATACGACATCCTGCGCGTGCTCGCCCAGCATGCCGGCAAGGTTCTGACGCACCAGTTCCTGCTGAAGCAGATCTGGGGACCGGCCGCCGATGTGCAATATTTGCGCGTCTATGTGCGCCAGCTCCGGCAGAAGATCGAAGAAATCCCGGATCAGCCACGCTATATCACCACCGAAACAGGTGTCGGTTATCGGCTGCGTGAACCGGATTGAGACCGCCAGGATTTAGAACCTGGGATCGAGATGACATCAGCTCGATCTTGTGGCGATGAACATCATTTCTGAACGAACAGTCACCCGATCCTGAGCGCAACCATGGACCTCTCCACCATCATTCTTCCCGAGCATGTTTTTGTCGGCATCTCGGTCTCGACCAAATGGCGGGCGTTGCAGCTGCTGTCGTCGAAGGCTGCCGGTTGCTTCGGCTTAGACGAGGGAATGGTCTTGCGGGCGCTGGAGACACGCGAAAAACTAGGCACGACCGGAATCGGTAATGGTGTTGCCGTTCCGCATGCCGCTATTGCTGGCATGACAAGACCACGAGGGTTTATGGTGCATTTCGCCCATCCCGTTGATTTCGACGCAATAGACGACGTGCCGACGGAATGGGCTTTTGTCCTGCTGTTCGCGGAGGGCGGACGAAACGACTATCTGAATGTGCTCGCCGCGATCGCAAGGCGCTTGCGGACGGAGGGCGTGCTGACGGCGATGCGGCGGACCAAGAACGCCGACGAACTCTATTCTGTCTTTATGTCCGACACGATTTGCTGACGACGCACTCGTTGCACGTCTGATGTCATTCGGGAATGTGATTTCACTTTTCTGGATTCTATGGGATGCTGTTCTCCACGGTTGCCGAAAACGGGAACTGTCTTCGTTACTTTATACGACCAAGTTGGTAGGGTTTAAGGACAAACGAAGGGGGTGCATCCATGCAGACGATTAAGCTTTCTCGGCTTCTCGCAACCGCAATTCTGATCGGCAGTTTCTCGATCGCGGCCGTCGCGCCGACCTGGGCGGCGGACAAGACGCTTCTCAATGTTTCCTACGATCCGACCCGCGAACTCTATAAGGACTTCAATACGGCCTTTGCCGCCAAGTGGAAGAAGGACACGGGTGAAACCATCAATATCAAGGCTTCGCATGGTGGTTCCGGCGCGCAGGCCCGCTCGGTCATCGACGGTCTCGATGCCGATGTGGTGACGCTCGCCCTTGAGGGCGATATCGACGCGATCGCCAAGGCGACGCACAAGATCCCCGCCGACTGGAAGACCAAGTTCCCGAACAATTCGGTTCCCTACACCTCGACCATCGTTTTCCTGGTGCGCAAGGGCAATCCCAAGGGCATCAAGGACTGGCCGGATCTGGTCAAGGACGGGGTCGAAGTCATCACGCCGAACCCGAAGACATCAGGCGGTGCTCGCTGGAATATCCTCGCAGCCTGGGCCTGGGCCAAACAGGCCAATGGCGGCGATGATGCCAAGGCGCAGGACTACGTCGCGCAGCTCCTGAAGCATGTGCCGGTCCTCGACACCGGTGCGCGCGGGGCGACGACGACCTTCGTGCAGCGTGGTCTTGGTGACGTCCTGCTCGCCTGGGAAAACGAGGCCTATCTCTCGCTCGACGAACTCGGTCCCGACAAATTCGAGATCGTGACGCCGTCCGTTTCGATCCGCGCCGATCCGCCGGTTGCCGTTGTCGACGGCAATGTCGACACGAAGGGCACGCGCAAGGTCGCGGAAGCATACCTGAACTACCTGTACTCGGATGAAGGTCAGAAGATCGCTGCGAAGCACTATTACCGGCCGATCAAACCGGAAGCGGCCGATCCCAAAGATGTCGCTCGTTTCCCATCCCTGAAGCTCGCAACTATTGACGACTTCGGCGGATGGTCTCAAGCTCAGCCGAAATTCTTCGCTGACGGGGGCGTCTTCGATCAGATCTACAAGCCGGGGCAATAAGACTGAATGCATTCTATAACCCGCAAACGGTGGCGGTTACGGCAGCCGAGCGTCATTCCGGGATTCGGATTGGCGCTCGGCGTTACCTTGGCTTGGCTCCTCTTCATAGTTCTCATCCCGCTATCAGGGCTCCTCTGGAAAAGCAGCGCGCTCGGCTGGCAGAATTTTTGGGCCCTCGCGCTTGACGTGCGCACGCTCTATGCTCTGCGCATGAGCTTTGGCGGCGCCTTTATCGCCGCGCTCGTCAATGCCGTGCTCGGGCTTATCCTGGCCTGGGTGCTGGTGCGCTATCGCTTTCCGGGCAAGCGCGTTCTCGATGCGATGGTCGATCTGCCGTTCGCCTTGCCGACGGCGGTTGCCGGCATTGCACTGACGACGCTCTACGCGCCGAATGGCTGGATCGGACAGTTCCTTACGCCGCTCGGCATTAGGATCGCCTTCACGCCCGTCGGCATCGTCATCGCGTTGATCTTCGTCGGTCTGCCTTTCGTAGTGCGCACGGCACAGCCGGTCATGGAGGAGATCGACCGCGAAGTCGAGGAGGCGGCGGCGACCCTTGGTGCCTCGCGTTTTCAGACCATAACCCGCGTGCTGCTGCCAGGCCTCGCACCTGCAGCTCTGACAGGCTTTGCATTGGCATTCGCGCGCGCGGCCGGCGAATACGGATCGGTCATCTTCATCGCCGGCAACAAGCCGTACGTTTCGGAAATCGCACCGCTGCTCATCGTCATTCGCCTGGAGGAATATAACTATTCCGCAGCGACGGCGATCGCGACGTTGATGCTGTTTATTTCCTTCACCATGCTTTTGATCATCAATCTCATCCAGTCGTGGAGCAGAAGGAGATATGGCTATGGCGCATGATCTTTCTGCATCAGTCGAAACCGGTCATTCGGTCATCACCGAAAGTCGGCTTGCGCGCATCGTCTTCATATTGATCTCGCTCGCGTTCCTGACGCTGATGGTGCTTCTGCCTCTCGCCGCCGTTTTCGTCGAGGCATTCCGCAAGGGGATCGAGACCTTCTTCGAAGCCTTGGTTGACGAGGAAACCTTTGCGGCGATCCGGCTGACATTGATCGTTGCCGGCATCAGCGTGCCGCTGAACCTCGTCTGCGGCATTGCGGCCGCCTGGGCGATCGCCAAGTTCGAATTCAAGGGCAAGGCCTTACTGATGACGCTGATCGATCTGCCCTTCTCGGTGTCGCCGGTCATATCGGGCCTCGTCTTCGTGCTGTTGTTCAATTCGAACAGCACACTCGGCCCTTGGCTGCAAAGCCACGGCATTCAGATCCTGTTTGCGGTTCCTGGGCTGGTGCTGGCGACGATGTTCGTCACCTTTCCCTTCGTCGCGCGCGAACTGATCCCGTTGATGCAGGAGCAGGGCAGCGCGGACGAGGAGGCAGCACTTTCGCTCGGGGCGAATGGCTGGCAGACCTTCTGGCATGTCACGCTGCCGAACATCAAATGGGGCCTGCTTTACGGCGTGCTGCTCTGCAACGCCCGCGCCATGGGTGAGTTCGGCGCCGTTTCGGTCGTCTCCGGCCATATTCGCGGCGAAACAAACACCATGCCGCTGCAGGTCGAGATTCTCTATAACGAATATAATTTCTCTGGGGCCTTTGCCGTTGCTACGCTTCTGGCTCTGCTTGCCCTTGTCACACTGATACTGAAGACGTTGCTGGAAATGCGCTATAGCGAAGAGATCGCAGCCAGCCGGCGTCACTGAAGGAATTCTTAATGGAAGTTCGCGTTCAAAACCTGCGTAAGGAATTCGGTCGCTTTCCCGCATTGCATGACGTGTCCCTGGATATCCGCTCGAGCGAACTGATTGCGCTTCTCGGGCCATCGGGCTCCGGCAAGACGACGCTGCTGCGCCTGATTGCCGGGTTGGAAACTCCGACGGAGGGGCAGATCTTCTTCGGCGAAGAGGATGCGTCGCGAAAGACCGTGCAGCAGCGCAATATCGGCTTCGTGTTCCAGCATTATGCGCTATTCCGGCATATGACGGTGCTCGACAACATCTCCTTCGGTCTGAAAGTCCGCTCGGCATCGCGTCGTCCGCCACGCGATGAAATACGCCGGCGTGCCATCGAGCTGTTGGAACTCGTGCAATTGAACGGCCTGGAGAAGCGCTATCCGGCCCAGCTTTCCGGCGGCCAGCGCCAGCGTGTTGCACTGGCGCGCGCCATGGCGGTGGAGCCGAATGTCCTGCTTCTCGACGAGCCCTTCGGTGCTCTCGATGCGCAAGTCCGCAAGGACCTGCGCAAATGGCTACGCGAGATCCATGACCGCACCGGCCACACCACCGTCTTCGTGACCCATGACCAAGAAGAAGCGCTGGAGCTCGCCGACCGGGTGGTCGTGCTCAACAAGGGCGCGATCGAACAGGTCGGAACACCAGACGAGATCTACGACGCGCCGAACTCTCCCTTCGTCTATGGCTTTATCGGCCAATCCAATCGTCTGAAGGTGCGCATCACCAGCGGTGAGATCTGGTTCGATGATAAGCCGCTGGGGCTCAGCACGCCGCATGAGCCTGATGGCGAAGCCTATCTGTATTTCCGACCCCACGATATCGAGATCCGCGATGGCGATGGCAGCGCGATCGCGGGTCTGCTCGTTGCCAGCAGGCGTGTAGCAGGCACCCGCCATCTTGAGATCAACATCGGTGCGCAGCACGATCCTATCGAGATCGAACTGCCGCCGAACAAGGCGGATGCATTGGACCGCAACCGCATTGCTTTCAGGCCGACACGCTGGAAGCTCTTTCGCAACGGCGTCTGACGATCAGTCCTCGGGGTGAGCGGCAGAAACAAAGCCGCCGCCCTGATAGACGATTGCAGGATCGTTTGGATCCTCAGCGGGTGTCCTCGACAGAATTTCGGCGCGCCAGGGAGCCGCACTATCGCGCGGCTTCCAGCCGAGAAAGGCGGCGTTGCTATTGTCCCACCACTGTTCGTCATTGTCCGAGACGCCATAGACGATCGTATGGCCGAGGCGCGGGGCGCTGAATGCGCAATCGCACAGCGAGACGAAATCCCCGATGCTGAACCAGGTGGCGAGCATGCGTGTATTGCGCGGCTCGGGGAAGCAGGAGCCGATGCGTACCGAAAGCGTTTCCTGGCCGAACTTGTCGAAATAGAGGCTGGCGACGGCCTCGCCGAAGACTTTCGAGACCCCATAGAGCGAATCTGGCCGTGTCGGCACCTTATTGTCGATCCGCTCATCCCGGCGATAGAAGCCGATCGTGTGATTGGAGCTTGCAAAAACGATGCGTGGCTTGCCGGCGGCGCGCGCTGCTTCATAGAGATTATAGAGGCCGAGTATATTGCCTTGCAGGATCAGATCGAAGGGCTTTTCCACCGATATCCCGCCAAGATGGATGATACCATCAACACCTTGCACCATCGCGTCGACGCCGCTGCGGTCGGCGAGATCGCAGGCGACGAAACGCTCATTCGGGCGCAGGTCGCTTATTGGCGCGAGGTCGGACAATACGACATTCTCGGCGATCTGCGACAGAAGCGGCCGGATTGCCTGGCCAACACCGCCGGCGGCGCCGGTCAGCAACAGAGTTTTCAGCATGATTGTCTCCCGGATCGGTCATTTCGGCGGGCAGCCTATAAGATGGTCCTGCGCCCGTCATCACATATATCGGTGGGATCAACATGAAGCATGGCGATAACGTCTAGGCAGTCTGCGAATGCACCCGGGCGTCGATGTCGAGCGCTTCCAGGCTGACCACGGCCTTGATGGGCAGGTGGTCGGAAGCCACGCGCGCCAGCGGTGAATCATGCACTTCGACTGCGGAGATCATGCCGCGGCGGTTTGCCATGATGCGATCGAGCGCTAGAAGCGGCAGTGTCGAGGGAAAGCTCGGTACGGCAGGCGGTAGCGGTCCGAACGCGTTCTGGATGGTATTGAGAGACGAGCGGTCGCCGAGGCGCCATTCATTGAGATCGCCCAGCAGGATGGTCGGCGTCTCGCTGCCGTCGTTCATGAGGTCGACGATCAGACGCGTCTGCTGCGCGCGCGAGCGATGCAGCAGGCCGAGATGCGCCGCGATAATCCTGAGGCTCCCGCCACGAGCCAATTCCAGTTCGGCGATCAAGGCACCACGCGGCTCGAGCCCCGGCAGATTGATCTGGTGGACGTCGCGAACCGTACCCTGCTTGAAAAGAACCACATTGCCGTGCCAGCCATGCGCTTTGGTGACGCCCGCGATCGGCACCGGGATGAGGCCTGTCTCCCGTTCGAGCCGGCGCAGATCGAGGATGCCCGTGCGTTCTCCAAAACGCGTATCGGCTTCCTGCAGACCGATGACATCGGCATCGATTTCATGAATGACGCGGCTTGTCCTTTCCGGATCAAAGCGGCGGTCGGCGCCGACGCATTTGTGGACATTGTAGGAGGCGATCAAAGTGCCTTCGGGGCGATCGGGCTTGCTGCCGGCCGATTTTGGGCGCGATTTCTTTCGGTTCTTCAGGCTTTCCAGAATGCTCGCACGGAGACTTTCTTTCTTCTTTCGCATCTATCCGTCGACCGTTCCTTGATCAGATCACGTCGGGCACGTTGGAGAGAGTATAAGAAGCGATTGTTGGCCTTGTCATGTAAAAAGGCTGCGACGAGCACAGTTTGTCTGGCAGCGAGACCGTCAGAGATAGGGCGAACCGAGCCAGAGAACCTTCTCGACAAGCCTTACGATGAAAGGACGTGCCCGAAGTCTTTCGAGATCGACTGGATGCGCCGATTCGAGGATTGCGCCGATATGCATATCGATCGTGTCGGCAAAGTCACGATCGAGTATCTCGAGATCCACCTCGAAATTAAGCCGCAGGGAGCGCGGATCGAGATTGGAAGAGCCGACATAGGCCCAGATACCGTCGATGGACAAAAGCTTGGAATGGTTGAAGGCGCCTTCGGCGCGCCAGATGCGGCAATAATTCTTCAGCATCTGGTCGAATTGCGCCGTCATGGCGCGGTCGACGAGCACCAGATTGTTGGCCGTCGGCACGACGATATCGACCTCGACTCCACGCCGCGCTGCGGTCACCAGCGCGCTGATCAATTCGCGATCCGGCAGGAAATAGGGCGACATGATGCGGATGGATTTGTGTGCCACCGACAGCGCGCCGATCAGCATCTTGTGATTGGTCTCGACGCTGCGATCCGGACCAGAGGCGACGACGCGCATAAAAACGGGCGCTCCAGGCTGGTTGGAGGGTGCGGCGATCCGCCATTCCCCGCCATTCAGGACTTCGCCCGTGGTAAAGCGCCAATCCTCGGCCGCCGTATTGAAGAGATCGGCGACTGCAGGACCCGTTACGCAGAAATGCATGTCGCGAGCGCTGTGCTCGTTTGCGAATTCGCGCGTAAAGCCTTGGCGGATATTCATGCCGCCGGTAAAGGCAATTCGCCCGTCGATGCTGAGGATCTTACGGTGGGTGCGCAAATTGGCGTAGGGCAACCGCAGGCCAATGATGACATTGCCGTTGAAGACGTCGACCTGAACGCCGCCTTCGCGCAGATAGCCCATGATGCTCGGCACGGAATAGCGGGCGCCGACGGCATCGATGAGTACGCGGACGCTGACACCGCGCTTGGTCGCGGCAATCAGGGCATCGGCGATGCGGAGGCCGATCGGGTCGCGATCGAAGATATAGGTCTCCATCAGGATACTGCGCTCGGCGCCGTCGATTGCGGCTTTCATCGCAGCATAGGCGACATCGCCGTTCGTCAGCATCTCGATCGTGTTGCCCGTGCTCATCATATAGCGAACGACGCGGTCGCCGAGCGTCTTCATCGAACCGAACCGATCGCCGAACCGCCGCCGCACTTCGCCGTCATCGGCGTCGAAGCTGGAGAGCTCGCCATTCGCATCCTTGCGAAAGAGCGCGTCGCGCTGCGAGCTGAGCGAGGCCCGGCGGATGCGATTGATGCCGGCGACAGCATAGAGGACGGCACCAATGATGGGCGACAAGATGATGACGCCGACCCAGCCGATCGCAGCTCGGACATCCTCTTTGGTCATGGCCGCATGGATTGCAGCGGCTGCCCCCATCACGATGGACAGGACGGCGAGAATTTGGCCCCAATGGGCAGCCACGAGGTCGATCATGATGCAAGTATATCCTTGCCCGCAAAAGCTGCAATGAGTGGGCCGGCGATCGTCGGGATGTCATCAATAGCGGTGCGAAACTTCATCTTATTAGATAATTTTAATTGAACCCTGTTTAGACCAGCATCATACTTGGGGTGCTTCGGCTGCTTCGCTACCGTCCCCCACGGTAACTTCTGTTTCTTGTTTGAAGCGCCACTGCGGTTCGAGAGTCGAGATCGAAGAACGCCAGTCATAGCGTCTTGGCTGCTCGGGGGAGGCGTCAAAGCCCGCGTTTCAAGAACGGGCATCGTTCATCAAAATCTTGTTCAATGATGCGAACGGAGAACAGCAGATGTTGGAATCTCGGGACGAATGGATCAAGAAGCGCGCATACGCCATATGGGAAGAGGAAGGCCATCCTTCCGGTCGCGACGTCGAGCACTGGGCGCAGGCGAGCAGCGAGCGCATCGCGCTTGAAAAAACCACAGCAGGCGGCGGCACGATCGATATCAAGCCCAAGGCGAAGCGCAAGACGGCAGTCGCCGCGGCGGCTGTTGCCGAGGAAAAATTGGCCAAGCCAGCGAAGAAGATATCGAAGAAGGCTGCAGCCGCGAAGGTATAGGACGCATCAGCTTCAGGAGTGTGGCGGAGATGAGGGCGGCTCGATGGCAACATCGGGCCGTCTCTCTTTTCGAGACGGTAACGGAATATTCGCAATAATTTCGGTGATTTGGCTCTCATCCGCGAAATAGTTGTCACACATCGATGCTACAGCTTGCGAAGGGAGCTCAGCAATGTGTCGCAGCTATATCGATGATCTGAAACGGATGGTTGTGGCGATCGTCGCAGCGCGCGAGCTTTTGCGTCTTGTCATTAGCTGGGAGGCGGTGCAGTGACATCACTCCTCGTGCTTGCTGCGCTCTATCTTCTGGCGGCTTTGGTCCTCATTCTGATCATCGATCGCTCGGTTGGCGTGTTTTTCCCTGCTTCCGCCAAGCAACATGCTGCTGTACGGCGTGATCGGCGATTGCGGGTGCTCCCGAGCAATCTGCTATCCGACAATCGCAGCTCGTCCGGCCAAATCTCGGAACCTTTTCCCTGACGACGGGTTGGTCTTTCTTCCCAGCAAGGAGAAAGATCATGCCCCGAGGAGACAAATCCGCCTATACCGAGAAGCAGAAGCGCAAGGCCGAACATATCGAAGAAGGCTATGAAGACCGCGGCGTTTCGCAGAATGAAGCGGAGCGGCGCGCCTGGGCGACCGTAAACAAGGAAAGCGGCGGCGGCAAGAAGTCCGGCTCCGGTCGCGGCCATTCCGAAAATCACGAATCGTCCGAAAAGGGCGGCAGGATCGGCGGACGCGCCGCTGCAAGCCGACCCGCTGCGGAGCGCTCCGCCTCTGCAAAGAAGGCGGCTGCGACGCGTAAACGCCACGAGCACAACGCACATTCCTAGGTCATTGGTGAAGACTGGATGCGATCGTCGAAATCCATTCGGCCGTCGCTACGAAGTTCATATGGTTTTCTGTGTATATGCCTCCGCCTGTAATCGTCGATTGCCTCTTATCTTTCGGGATGTCGACGCTAAATTGCAGTCCTGCGGCGATCATTGCAGCTGATTGCTCTCAATTCCGGAGAGGGAAAACCGAATGGCCTATGAACTCTATTACTGGGATGGCATTCAGGGGCGCGGCGAATTCGTCCGGCTGACGCTGGAGGAAGCCAGCGCAGGCTATGTCGATGTTTGTCGTGCTCCTGCCAGCAAGGGGCAAAGCAAAGGGCACGGAATGCCCGCCATGTTTGCCATCATGGAGGGTAAATCCGAACTCGGCCTCCCATTTGCGCCGCCATTTCTGAAGGACGGTGATCTGATTGTTCCGCATGTGGCGAATATCCTGATGTATCTCGGGCCGAAACTGGGTCTGGCGCCGAGGGACGAAGGAAAGCGCCACGTGTTGAACGGCCTGCAGTTGACGATCACCGATCTCGTCGCCGAGGTACACGACACGCACCACCCGATCGCGACGTCGAAATATTACGAGGATCAGAAGCAAGAGGCCAAAGCGCGCGCTGCGGAATTCATCGAGAACCGCATTCCCAAGTTTCTCGGCTATTTCGAGAAAGTGCTGCAGCAGAACCCCGAAGGATCGAGCCATATCTTCGGCGGCGAATTGACCTATGTCGATCTTTCGCTGTTTCAGGTCTATGAGGGGCTGCGCTATGCCTTTCCGCGCGCGACAAAGCATTTTAACCGCGATTATCCGCATCTGACTGCGCTGCACGCAGCTGTCATGAAACGGCCCAACATTGCTCGCTATCTTCAGTCCGATCGCCGCATTCCCTTCAATGAGAACGGCATTTTCCGGCACTATCCGGAACTGGACAAAGATGTGGGCTGAGCGATGCTGCTTTATCAATTCATTTCTGCATGCTGGATCATCTGGCTGTTGATCTGGCTCTTTGCTTCGTTCGGCGTCAAGAAGAGCGTGCGGCAGGAAGATCCGTTGTCGCGGCTCGGCAATACCGCGCCGATCTGGATCGGCGCCTTCCTGCTTTCAATCGATCCATCCTGGTTCGGCCCCTTGAGATATCGCATCATTCCGCAAGACCTGACGTCTTATACAATCGGTGCTGCTCTGACCTTCATCGGTCTGCTCTTCGCCGTCTGGGCGCGCTATCACATCGGCAGAAACTGGAGCGGCGTGATTACGCTCAAGGAAGATCACGCGCTCATACGCTCCGGTCCCTATGCGCTTGTCCGGCATCCCATCTATTCCGGCCTGATGCTCGCCATCATCGGTTCGGCAATTGCGCGGGGTGACATCGCTGCGGCTCTCGCCATCGTCGCCGTTCTCTATGCCGTGCTGCGCCGTGTGCGGATCGAGGAAAGTTGGATGAGCGAGACCTTCGGCTCGGCTTACGCCGACTATAAGGCCAGCACGCCGGCGCTGGTCCCGTTTCTAGTGTAGCCTCAGACTTTGAGCGGCGATGCCGCCTTGAAGAAATCTGCCCAAGGATCGATGCTCGATTGGCCGAGGCGCGATGCAGCATTCTTGACGGTAAAGGATGCCGGCCCGATCTTGTCGTCCAATTCGTCCCAATTGACCGGCATCGAAACGGCCGCGCCCTTTCTTGCGCGTGTCGAATAGGGTGCGACCGCAGTATTGCCGCGCCCGTTACGCAGATAATCGATGAAGATGTGACCAGCCCGTTTCGCCTTGCTGGCGACCGACAAATATGTCTGCGGACTATCGGCACTCATCGCATGGGCGATCGCTTCAGCGGCATCCTTGATATCAGGCCAGGTCGCCTGCGGTTTGACGGATGCGACCACATGCAGGCCCTTGCCGCCGGACGTTTTGACAAAGGAGGTCAGGCCCAGGGCCGCGAACCGCTCCCTGATCTCCTTTGCCGCGGTCACGACCTTGCTCCATGCGACATCCTCGCCGGGATCGATGTCCATGATGATCATGTCGGGCTTTTCCCAATGATCGATCGTGGTGCCCCAGGGGTGTATCTCCAGGGCGGCTGATTGGACGAGCGCAGCAAGCCCGTCAAAACTCTCGATCTTCAAAAGCTTTGCAGCGTCTTTGTCTTCGGGATCGGCAATTTCGGTGATGTGATGATTGATGCCTTTCCAGGCATGTTTCTGGAAGAAGCGCGGCCCGTCGATACCATCGGGGCAGCGCAAGAGGGCGAGGGGGCGGTTGATGACGAATGGCGACATGCGCTCCCACGCCGGGGCATAATATTCGAGAAGATCATGCTTGGTAATATTATCGTCGGGCCAATAGACCCGCTCCGGATGGGTCAATTCCACCGACGTCTTGATGCCGTCATGAGTGGGCGTCTTTGCCATCTGCATGCGCTCCATCTTCTGCGACGCGAAGGCGTCGCGCTGGGCAAGACTAGCATTGCCCGGCGCGCAAAGCGACCGATGGCCGCATCTCACGGCATGAGCTGGCCGCCATTGACCTCGATGATCTGGCCGGTGATGTAGCCGGACAGGGTGGGAGAGGCGAGGAAGAGGTAGGCGCCGACACAATCTTCCGACGTGCCGACGAAGCCCATGGGGATCGTCTTGCGCTGCAGCTCCATCTGCTCGTCATTGGTATAGCGCTCGTGAAATGGCGTCGCGATGACGCCGGGTGCGACGGCATTGACGCGGATCTTGTCGTTGACGAATTCCTTGGCATGGCCATGGGTAATGGTCGAGACGAACCCTTTGGAAGCCGCATAGAGGATCGCACCGTTGCCGCCGCCGTTGCGCGCGGCAATTGAGGTCGTGTTGATGATGAAGCCGCCTTGTTTTTTCAGGTGAGGATGAGCGGCGCGGGTGGCCGCAAGGACGGAGCGTGCATTGAGGTTCATCACCCGCTCATAATGCTCATCCGTCATTTCGGCGGTTGGAAGCCGCCCGAGCATGCCGCCAGCATTGTTGACCAGGCCATCGAGGCCGCCCAAGGCGTCTACCGCATCCTCGACGATGCGCTCGGTCCCGCCGTCTTGCGAGACATCGCCCTGAATGAGATGGACGGTCCCGCCGCCAGCCTTGATTTCATCGGCCAGCTTTTCCGCCGGCTCGCGGCTCGCATTGAAGTGCAGGCCGATCTTCATGCCCTGTGCGGCAAAGGCGCGTGCCACGGCAGCGCCGATGCCGGTCGAAGCGCCCGTTATCAATACTCTTTTGCCGGCAAGATCGGGAATGCGAATGGACGCAAGCGATTGCGCGAGTTCTGCCATGACGACTCCTCCTGAACGTCAACCAATCATACGACGAAATATGCCTTTGTCTTATCAGGCTCGGGGGCGAAAAGGCAATCATGCCAAGTTCGACAAAAGGACGCGATGGCCTCCTGCAGCGCTCGATGGGGAATCCCATAAACGGATGAAACGATCTGGCGTGACGGCTTGGCCGCGGCTAATGAAGGTGCCAGGGAGTCGGGCGACTGAGCTTTTTACGATGAAGCGACGGCGACGCGGCTTTCGACAACACAGAGAGAGACCGAACATATCATGAGCAAGAACAAGCTGATCCGTTTCGATGTCGCCGACAACCAGGCCGGCGGCCAGCGTCGCCCCTTCGCAAAGGCCGTCCGGGCAGGAGATTTCGTCTATGTCTCGGGCCAGGTTCCGACGATCAACGGTGAAATCATCAGCGGCAACATCGTCACGCAGACCGAGCAGGTCATCGCCAACATCAAGGATGTTCTTGCTCTTGCCGATTGCACGCTCGAGCATGTGGTGAAGGTCAATGTGTGGCTGGATGATGCTCGCGATTTCTCGAGCTTCAACGCCGTCTTCGAAAAGCATTTCATCGATCATCCGCCCGCACGCTCGACCGTGCAATCGCCGATGATGGTCGACGTGAAGGTCGAAATGGACGTTATCGCCTACAAGCCGCTGGACTGAGCCAGCGCCATTTTTTCTTCGATTGCGGTGCGTCCGTTGTCGCATCGCAATCAATCTCCCGTCCGTTCTGCTGCATCCGTGGTGACGCGAGTGGGAAGATCAGTCTTCCGAACATCTGAATCTTAAACCAGATGCCGGCAATGTGCTGCTTCGGCAGCGCTGGCGTGCTTTTCTTTTTTCCGACTTTTTTCGGTAGGCCGCGATCCTTCATGGCCGAAGCGCAGAGTTCGCTGCCACCAGGCCGCAGCCTCGATATCTCCGCGCAATTATCGGTAGCGGCGGGCTGTATTCCGATCGTCAAAGACATGCCCGCAAACCTTCAAATCAATGCCTGTTGATTTCCAATCAGCGATTGACGAGTCTTAAAACTCAAGATTAAATCAATTTGATTGACTACTCCAAAACAGCAAGAGGGGCTGAAAATGGAAATGAGGAAAAAGTCATTGCGCAATCTATTTCAACGGACATCATTGGCAGCAGTGGCGCTTAGCGCCTCGCTGGCGTTTGGTGTGGGTATCGTCTCGGCAGCGGAATCCGTACTGACGATGCATATAGAAGAGCAGACCAGCTGGGTCAGCAACTTCAATCCTTTCGATCTGGCCGGCCGTCGCCAGAGCACGATGGATTTCATCTACGAGCCGCTGGTCATCTTCAACGCCAATGACGGCGGCAAGCCGGTCTGGCGTCTGGCGACCAGCTACAAGTTTTCCGACGACCTGATGTCGATCACTTATGAGCTGCGTCCCGGCGTGAAATGGTCGGATGGCCAGCCGCTGACCTCGGCTGACGTGAAATACACGATCGAGCTGATGCTGAAGAACCCGGCTGTCGACACCGTCGGTGTCGGTCAGACGGTCGCCTCTGTCGAAGCGCCGTCGCCGACAGAGGTGACGATCAAGCTCAAGGCTGTGAATTCCGAATTCCCTGAATCGCTCGCCGATCTCGCCGTCGTACCTGAGCATATCTGGAAAGACGTTGCCGATCCGGTCGCCTTCAAGAACGAGAAGCCCGTCGGTTCCGGCCCGATGACCGAGGTTCGTCGCTTTACGCCACAGGTCTACGAGCAGTGCCGCAACCCGAACTACTGGGATGCCGCGTCGCTGCACGTCGATTGCCTGCGCCTGCCACAGATCTCGGGCAACGACCAGATGCTGGCGCTGCTGCCGGAAGGCACCGTCGATTGGATCGGCTCGTTCCTGCCGCAGATCGACAAGACCTTCGTCGCGCTCGATCCGCAGCATAATGGTTACTGGCAGCCGCCAGCCGAAACCGTTGCCTTCGAAATGAACTTCAAATCTTCGAATGCCGGTAATTTCGAGGCATTCAAGGATCTCAACTTCCGTCATGCGTTCAGCTTGGCGATGGACCGCAAATCGATGGTCGATATTGCCGGCTTCGGTTATCCGGTCGTCAACCTGCATGCCAGCGGCCTGCCGCCGCGCTTCGAAAGCTGGCGCAATAAGGCCGCTGAGGGCGATAAGGATGCCTTCATGGGCTTCGATAGCGAAAAGGCAAACAAGATCCTCGACGATGCTGGCTACAAGAAGGGTGCGGATGGCTTCCGTACAACGCCGAGCGGCAAGCCAATCACCTTCGCGGTCATCGTGCCGAACGGCTGGACGGACTGGATCGACGCGGTGCAGATCGCCGTCGAAGGACTGCGCGCCGCCGGCATCAACGCCTCGGTCGCAACGCCGGAATACGAACAGTGGCGCAAGCAGCTTCTCGACGGCAGCTTCGATGTCGTCATGAACTCGCGCGCCGATAGCGCAACCCCGTTCCAGGGCTATTATCAGAGCCTGTCGACGGCCTATGCTGGCAAGCTCACCGTCGCCGCGCCACGCTACTCCAACCCGAAGCTCGATGCGCTCTTTGCTCAGTATCTGAAGTCGTCTTCCGATGATGATCACAAGAAGATCTTCAACGACATCCAGGTTCTGATTGCCGATGATTTCCCGGTCGTTCCCGTCTTCAACGGCCCGACATGGTACCAGTATTCCAGCAAGCGTTTCACCGGTTGGGTCACAGACAAGGATCCGGTGATGAACCCGGAAAACCACGACAACAACCGCATGCGTCTCATGCATCTCTTGCGTCTGAAGCCGGTCCAATAAGGCCAAAGCGAAGGAAGCAGAGATGCGCGTTTCAAGCCGGCGCCTTGGCGTCTATGCGGTGGCTTTGGCCTTCGCGATCGTCGTGAACTTCATTCTTCCCCGGCTTATGCCGGGGAGTCCCGTCGACGCCATGGTCGCCCAGCTCGGGCCGCGGGCCACACCCGCGGCCGTAGAGGCGATCAAGGCGCGTTTCGGCGAGATCGATCAGCCGATCATGATGCAGTTCCTCGATTACCTTAAAGGTCTCGCCACCTTCGATCTTGGCGTTTCGGTTAAATACTATCCGCAGACGGTGGTCCAGGTGCTGAGCCGGGCGACGCTGTGGACCATCTTCCTCGTGGTAACCGCGATCATCTTTTCACTATGCGTTGGTGTCATCCTCGGCGCGGTCGCGGCCTGGAGGCGCGGCGGGCGGTTCGATACGATCGTATCGCCTTTCGCAGTCATCCTGTTCTCGATACCGCCCGTCATTGTGGCGCTCACGACCTTGTTTATCTTCGCCGTGTCGCTGCGCTGGTTCCCGGTGGGATATGCCTATGATCCCAATCTCGATCCGGGCTTCAATTTCACCTTCTTCGGCAGCGTGTTCATGCACGCGATCCTGCCGGTTCTGACGCTATCGCCGTTCCTGATCGGCGAGTTTCAGACGACGATGCGTTCGTCCATGATCGTCGTGCTCGGCGAGGATTACGTGACGATGGGTCGTGCCAAGGGATTGAGCAATCTCGCGGTCATGTTCGGCTACGGCGCGCGTAACGCGCTTCTGCCGGTGCTCACCAATCTTGCGCTGATACTCGGCGCCGTCTTCGGCGGTTCGATCGTTACCGAGATTGTCTTCAATTATCCGGGTCTTGGGCTGACGCTGTTTACCGCCAGCGTGGCGCGCGACTATCCCGTCATTCAGGGGCAATTGCTGCTGATGACGCTCGCGACGCTTGGCGCCAATTTCCTCGTCGACATCATCTACGGCCTCGTCGATCCGCGATTGAGGGAGACAGGCCGATGAGCTTCTCCTTCCGATCCATTTTCAGCCAGAAGAAGGCGCTCGTCGGCTTCGTCATCGTTGCGGCGCTATGCCTGATGGCGATCTTCGCGCCGATCATCGCGCCGGGCGAACCAGGCGCCCGTGTCGGTCGCTCACATCAACCGCCATCCGTCGAGCATGTCTTCGGCACGACGAAGATGGGCCGCGACGTCTACAAGCAATTCGTCTGGGGCGCGAGAAGCTCGCTGTCCGTCGGCTTCGCCACGGGCATCGCCATTACCGTGCTGGGCACGGCGATCGGCCTGATCGCCGGCTATACCGGCGGCAAGACCGATGCGGCGCTCGACCTTGCCACCAACGCCGTGCTTGTTATCCCGAATATGCCGCTCCTCATCCTGCTCGCTTCCTTCGCGGGCACGGTCGGGCCGATAACGATCATGACCATCATTGCCTTGACGTCATGGCCATGGGGTGCGCGCATGACGCGCTCTCAGACTATGGCGCTGCGCAACCGCGATTTCGTCACCGCCGCCAAGATGATTGGCGAGCCGGCCTGGCGCATCATCTTCGTCGAGATCTTGCCAAACCTGACACCGCTCATCGGCATTAACCTGGTCGGCAGCATCATCTATGCAATCGTCGCCCAGACCACGCTCGAATATCTCGGCTTCGGCGATCCGCTGAAGGTCATCTGGGGTACCATGCTCTATAATGCCCAGAACGCCTCGGCCATCATGGTCGGCGCCTGGTGGGATATCGGCGTGCCGGCCATCGGCATCGCGCTGACGGGGCTCGGTCTGGCGCTTATCAACTTCACTTTCGATGAAATCGCCAATCCGCAATTGCGTTCCGGCCCGGCCTTGACCCGCTGGTTCCGCCTGACGCGTGCCCGCAATCGCATGATGAGGACCGAGCAATGAGCGACAATCTGCTTGAGATCGAACACCTCAACATCGATTACCTGCTCGACAAGGGCGATTTCCGGGCGGTGAAGGATGTCTCCTTCAATATCGGCCGCGGCGAGATCTTCGGTCTTGCTGGTGAATCCGGCTGCGGCAAGAGCACGATTGCCTATGCGATCACGCGGCTCTCCAAAGCTCCGGCCTGGATCAGCGGCGGCAGCATCCGCCTTGACGGCCAGGATCTGCTGAAGATGCCGGAAGGCGATCTGCAGAGAATCCGTTGGAAACGCATCGGCATGGTGTTCCAGAGCGCCATGAATTCGCTCAATCCGCTGATGCGGGTAGAGGCGCAGTTCCACGACGTGCTGCATCGCCATACCGGCTGCTCACGCCAGGAATCGCGTGCGCGGGCCGAGGAGATGTTCAAGCTGGTCGGCATCCCGCCGCATCGCGTCGGCGATTACCCGCACCAGTTTTCCGGCGGCATGCGTCAGCGCATCGTCATCGCCATCTGCCTGGCGCTGCGTCCTGAACTCATCATCATGGACGAGCCGACGACGGCGCTCGATGTCGTCGTGCAGCGTGAGATTCTGGAGCAGGTTCTCGACCTGCAGCAGACCTATGGTTTCTCGGTGCTCTTCATCACCCATGACCTGCATCTGATGGCACAGCTTTGCCATCGCATAGGCGTTATGCTGAAAGGCGAATTAGTCGAGGTCGGCGATGTCGCCCAGGTCAGCCAGTCGCCCGTTCACGAGTACACGCGCAAGCTCTGGAATGCCATCCCGCAGCTTCCGGCCAGCGCCCATCCTCCCGGAGTTTTCGCATGAACCCGCAGATACAGGCCGTAACTGCAGAACCCGTCATCCGGCTTGATGATATCCAGCGCCACTTTGGCCCCGTGCACGCATTGAAGAGCGTTTCCTTTTCGCTATTCGGGGGAAAGGCGCTGGCATTGGTCGGCGAGTCCGGCTGCGGCAAGACCACCTGCGCCCGCATCATCGCCCGGCTCGACAAACCGACGGGCGGCAGGCTGCTGTTTCGTGGGCAGGATCGCACTGCACGCGGTTCGGGCAGGGAAGAGCGGATGTTCCGCAAGGATGTGCAGATGGTGTTTCAGGATCCGTTCTCCTCGCTCAACCCTGCCTTCACGATCAATCATCACATCGCAAGGCCACTGCAGTTGCACGGTGGAGACAAGCCGAAGGCCGAGCGGGAAGAGGATATTGCGAAGCTGCTGGAAAGCGTCGGGCTCGATCCCACGGTGACACGCCAGAAGTTTCCGCACGAACTCTCCGGCGGCCAGCGTCAGCGTGTCAATATCGCTCGTGCCCTGGCGGTCGCGCCGAGCGTGCTGGTGGCGGATGAGCCAACCTCGATGCTTGATGTCTCGATCCGCAAGGACATTCTCGATCTGCTGGCGCGGGTAAAACGGGAAAACGATCTCGCCATGCTCTACATCACCCATGATATCGCAACGGCCGCTCATGTTGCAGAGGAGATCGTGGTGATGTTTGCCGGCCAGATGGTCGAGTGGGGCGAGAGCAATGCCGTCCTTGCCGATCCGAAGCACCCCTATACGCAGCTCTTGCTTTCGGCGGTGCCGGATGGTGGCCGCAGGTTCGTGACCGGCGGCAGCGCCCGCTTCCTGGAGCAGGCGGAAAAGATCCGCGCGCTCAGCCGGCCGATCTCGACCGAGGTCGAGCAGATCGGCCCCAATCATTTCATGCGCGCGCTCGCCACATCGAATTAGGAGGATTCCCCTTGGACTATCTGGTCAATCTATCGACCCTGCCGGTCGACATGCAGTCGCCCGAGCGCATGGCGAAGGCGGGCGTTACCATAAGGCGCGCACTGCCGCCGGAGTTGCGGCTCATCACCGGCTGGGTGGCCGAACATTTCAGCCAGGGCTGGGCAAGTGAGACGACAGTCGCAATGACCCGCCAGCCGCCGACATGCTTTATCGCCACGCGAAATCGGGAGCTTGTCGGCTTTGCCTGCCACGAGGCGACGGCACGCGGTTTCTTCGGCCCGACCGGCGTCGACGAAAGCGTTCGCGGTCTCGGCATCGGTCGGGCGCTGCTGTTTGCCTGCCTCAACGACCAGAAGGCCATGGGCTACGCCTATACGGTCATCGGCGATGTCGGCCCATCGGAATTCTACGAGAAGACGGTCGGCGCCATACAGATCCCCAATTCCGCACCCGGCATCTACGCCGGCATGCTCAAGCTTTGAACGATATCTTCAGGAAGAAAGAATGCTCATGTCCACACCGCGATCCCCGGCTCTGCGGCTTGAAACCACCTGGAACCCGCCAACCGACGAAAAGGAATTTTCCTATGTCCTGCGGCTGAAGAACCTATCATCGGAGCCGCTTTCGGGTTTCACCCTCTGCGTCAGCGGCCCCGGTCGTGTCGATCCGGCCGGCGTTGTCGAAGGCGCGACGGTTACCAAGCGGCTGTCCAATTTTACCGAATTCCAGCCGCCTGAGGGCTTCGTGCTGGCCGGTGGCGGGACGTTGACCGTCACCGTTCGCGCGCTGAGCTGGCAGTTCCGACATTGGAACGATGGCGCCAATAGCGCTTATCTCGCATTCCCCGATGGCACCACGGTATCACTTGGCACCGAACCGACGCGCACGTCGTCAAGCAATGCGCCGTTGAAGCGCGGCGCAGAGGTCTATCCGGTGCCGTCCAATCCGCCGGTGCCGCTGGCGATCATTCCCTGGCCGAACCGTGTCGCCGTCTCCTCCCGTCGTCCGCTTCCTGCGGGCTTTGCCTTGAAGGCCACGGCGTCGGAGGCGCAGGCTGCTGCTGAAAGCTTTACCACTCTTGTCGAGCATCTCTTTTCAGCTGAAGGACTGATCCGCTCCGAAGCGGAGGGTGCCGTGCCGGTGGAATTGCGAGAGGCCGATGGTTTGGGCGCCGAGGCCTATAGGATTGCCTTTTCGCCAGAAACCATAACGGTCGAAGCGAGCGCGCAGACCGGCTTCGTCTATGGTCTCGTCACCATCGGCCAGATCTGGCGCGGCGCGCGCCTGTATCCGCAGGCATTCCATTTCCCTGCGGCCGGTGAGATCGTCGACGAGCCAGCGATGAGCTGGCGCGGCCTGCACCTCGATGTCGCACGGCAATTCTACGGTTCGGCTGAAATCAAGAAGCTGATGGCGGTGCTCGCCTGGAACAAGCTCAACCGCTTCCATTGGCATCTGTCGGATGATGAAGCATGGCGCGTCGAGATCGATGCCTATCCGGCTCTGACCGAGATTGGCGCGTGGCGCGGTCATGGCCTGCCGATGCCGCCGCTTCTCGGCTCCAGCCCGGCTCGCACCGGTGGTTATTACACCAAAGCCGTTGTGCGCGACATCGTCTCCTACGCCAAGGGCCTTGGCATCGAAGTTCTGCCGGAAATCGATATACCCGGCCATTGCTATGCCATGCTCCAGGCAATTCCCGAGCTGCGCGACCCGAATGAAGCCGGCAGCTATTATTCGGTCCAGGGTTTTCCCGATAACTGCCTCAACCCGGCGCGTGAGAAGACCTATGAAGTGATCGAGACGATCCTTTCGGAGCTGATCGAGCTTTTCCCGTTCAAGACGATCCATATCGGTGCCGACGAGGTTCCCCTCGGCGCCTGGTCCGGCTCGCCGGAGGCGCTGGCACGCCTGCGCGAGATCGCCGGCGGAGATGTAGCGGAAGCACATGCCAAGCGATTGAACGTCATCACCAATACGCATGGAGCCGACGATATTCATGGCTCGGGCGCGGCCTTCCTGCAGGCGGAATTCCTGGAGCGCATCCAGGCATTTCTCGCTTCAAAGGGTTGCGTGACAGGCGGTTGGGAAGAGGCCGCCCATGGCGACAGGATCGACAAGGACAAGAGCTATCTCTGTAGCTGGCGTAGCGTCGAGGTCGCGGCCGAGCTTGCCGGTCGCGGATACGAGATCGTCGTTTGCCCGGGCCAGGTCTATTATCTCGACATGGCGATGCGCCCCGATTGGGACGAGCCGGGCGCAAGCTGGGCAGGTCATTCGGATCCGGAGAAACTCTACACCTTCGATCCCATCGGTGGGTGGACGGACGCCCAGAAGAAAAAGCTTCGCGGCATTCAGGCCTGCATCTGGTCGGAGTCGATGACCGATCGGGCCATTTTCGATCGGCTGGTCTTTCCGCGTCTTTCGGCACTTGCCGAAACAGGCTGGACGAAGTCCTCGGCCAAATCCTGGGAACGTTTCAAGGCATTGGCCGGCACCATGCCGCTGCTCTACGGTCTGCATCAATTCTGACAGCCTGATGCGGGGCTCTCAGGCGCGATCCGCGTTGACCGCGCCTGAGTTAAATCAGTAATACAAGGCCGGCTCTATTCGCGGCCGTTCAAGAATGAATAACGGCACGATGCGTCAACGGCTTCTGCAGGACATCGAACTGCGGATTTGTTTCGGAAAAGATGGGCAGCGCGGCCGCGCCTAAAATGGCGGTATCCTTGCCGCTGGCGCCGATCATCAACCGTGGAATGCTGCGCTCTTCCGTTGGGTTGACCGGGGTGTGCAGAGGCTCGACGCTTTCGGCCAGCCCTGTCATCAAGGATGTCGGCGCACTGCCGCCAAGCACGATTGTCTGCGGATCGAAGGCCAGCTCGAGAAAGTCGATTGTCTGGCGCAGCGGCTGTACCGCCTGTTCCAGCCATGCCTTCAAGCCATGGCCGTTTGCCGCGATCAGCGCATCCAGGTCGTCGGGATCCAGCTCCTGCGCATTCTCTATGCCCAGACATTCGTAAGCGACGGATGGCGAGACATAGCGATCGAGGCAGCCGCGTTTGCCGCAGCTGCAGAGCTTGCCATGCGGCTCGACGATGATATGGCCAATTTCGCCGGCGTTGGCGCGGCTGCCCTTGTAGAGATGGCCGTCGAGGAACATGCCGGCGCCGATGCCGCCGTCGCCGGCGAGAAAGAGATAGACGAAGCTGCCAAGACCGCGGGCAACGCCATAGAGCCGCTCGCCGATCGCCGCTGCCGTGGCGTCGTTTTCGACGAGTACCGGGAGGTCGATCAGGCGTTCGAGTGCGCTGGCAACGGGGAAATCCTGCCAACCCGGCAGATTGAGCGGACTGAGCGAGGTTACGCCGCCATCGGCGTAGCGTCCGGGCAAGGCGATACCGACGCCAAGCAGCCTGTCTCGATCAAAGGAAAAGGCTTTCTGCAGATCCCTGACAATCTCCGCAAGGACCGGCATCGCCTCGGTCGGTCCCGGCCTGTCGACATGGCATTCGACGCGGGCGCAGACCGTGCCGGATAAATCAGTGAGCACGCCGGCCGCACGCTGGCGCCCGAGTTCCAAACCGATGGAGTAGGCGCCAGCCGGATTGATCATGTAGGGCGTGATCGGTTGACCGCGGGCGATCTTCTGCGCCTCCATCGCGATCAGGAGATGCGAACGCGCGAGTTCCTCCACGATATTCGAAACCGTCTGCGTGGTCAGCGCTGTCATGCGGGCAATGGCGGCCCGCGACATCGGGCCATTGGTGCGAATGGCTTCGATCACGACGCGCCGGTTGTGAGATTTGGCCTGTTCGAGATTCGTGCCTGAAATAGTTTTCATGAGAGGATAGTGGAGCACTCAGTTCGTGTTGCTGCTTGTCGCGCTTCGCCAGTGCGTGAGGTGAGGGTGGCCGCATGACTTTGCTTGCCCTATGTGGGCAGTTTCTATTCTTTTGTCGATCGATTCAAGACTGGGTCGGCTGGGTCCGTGCCGTTTAAGGGATAATATAGAAGGCTTTTTCTTTTGCGTGGATGATTGGCGCATATCTTTACTGCGGCTGGCATTGCGTTAGTGTCTGATTACCTCGGCCTTTTGCCGCGGTAAGCCCCGGAGGAATTCGATGATCAGACTGCTCGGAATAGCCATTATCTCGACCTGCATCGCAGGCGGTGCGATGGCAGCGGATGCGACATGCAAGGCCCAGGCTGCCGACAAGAAGCTGGCAGGCGCCGCATTGACGAGTTTCACCAAGAAATGCGAGAAGGATGCCGCAAGCGCCTGCGATACTCAGGCCGCATCGAAAAAGCTTGCCGGTGCCGCCAAGACGAGCTTCGTCAAGAAGTGCACCTCCGACGCAGTCGGCAGCTGAGCTGATCGTCCGAACTCAGGATTTCTCAAAACACTCCGGCCGTCGCCGGCGGCCGGATCACAAAAGTTCCTGGTTATCAATGGTGCACGGTGACGCTGCCATATTGCGAGATATTCCTCGCTTGGCAGCCAACCGCGCTCAGACCATATTACTCTTTGCGGTAGGTACCCTGCAGGGTCACGCCGTTCGCGAAATCGCACGTGCCCCCCTGCGACACGCGCCAGGTCTTTGCGTTGAGGCGATCGAGACCGATCTTGCACGCGTCTCTGGAGAGTTCAGCATGTTCTTTCGCCAGCGGCACGACGCCGTCGAGACCGTCGGCATTGACATCGCCGGCATCTGCTCCGCCCGGGCCGACGAAGGTCGAGGAGAGCGAAACTGCGAGGAGACCATCGACCGGCCCGAAGATCGCAAGGTGGCCCTCATTGCCGTCGGCGCTGTTCGACTGGAAATCCGTCGAAGCGCTTTGTCCGCCCTTAGTCCTCAAGAGAGACGCAATCTGGTCGTCATAGGCCTGCCGGGCGCATGCTGCATCGCTGCAGGATTGCACTTTGGTGATCCAGCGCAGCTGCCGTTCCCGAACCTTGTCCGCATCATCGCGTTTCAATGCGGCGGCATAGAGATCTCTCACCATCGCATCGCGAGCAAGCAGCGATTTGTCCTGACAGATCATATGGTCGCTTGGCGAGCCTGGCTTTGAGCAATTGATCCCCGCGGCTTCGACAGGTATGGCAGAAAGGCCGATGATGATCATGGCCGAAACGGATTTTGCTATCTGCATGAGGCACCTCCATCACCCGATACGTCAGCTAATTATGGCTGCTCGCGGCTTCGTAAAGATCATGCCGGCGTGCAGTTGAACTGGGCCGAATATCGCGTCGGCATTTGAAGATCGTCAGTATTCTCCTAATTTGCATTGAGCAGATGGACATCAATGGGGAGGTCACGTGGAAGGTGAAACGCAATTGTCCGGCAGGGTCACATTCCTGATCGTCGGTTCCTTGTTTCTTGCCTTCACCATAGCAATGGGAGCCCTGGCACTTCATCTTTATCGGACCTATGCAAATGCGACCGCCATGGCGGCCTGCACGGTTTTCTCCTGGGGCTTCGGCAGCATGCTGATATCGATGGCGCTCGTGCTGCTGACCTCGAGAAAGAAGGTTCGGGGCAGGCTCGCCACTAGGCGCGGCAAGGTAACAGTCAGGCTCGGTAACCGATCACCAGGCTCCAATGGTCACGTGACCGGCGATGGCGTCGAAGCCGAAGGCGAGGCAGGGGTGCCCATCACAAGCGTAGTCCCATCGCTCTTCCTGGCCGCCTCCTCGATCGGCCTGGCGTTCTTCGGCCTATTTCTTTTCGGCCGACACCGGCTCGACCTTATTGGATCGGGAATGTTCATCGCATTCGTGATCTATATTGCAAATTGGAGCAGGCTGGCATGGCCGCGCAAATAGCTCCTTTGTGCTGGCAGGAGCGCGGAGGCGAACGGACCCGTACGCCTCCGCCGACTATTCCGACCTCTTGCATCGGTCCACAGACCGCCCAATGTCAGGCGGCATGCTTTTGACCGCTTTCGGTCGAGGGATTTGCTTGCAACGGATCGAGGTCTACTCGATATGCGAACAATTTGCGGCCAGCTCGGACGCTTATCGGAATAAGCAGGGGCAGAAGCAGATCTCTCAGAAACAGGCTGAGCCGACTGTTTTTTCGTTTTCTGGAAGCATTTTGCCGGGTGAGTTTAACCACGCGCGCAATACGCGGGCGTCGCAAGGCTTCGTAGCGAGCAAAGGCGGCGCCGTAGTCGAGCGTATCTGCCAGGCAGGCGGACAGAACAACGGCATCCTCCATGGCCATCGAGGCACCCTGGCCGGCATGCGGGCCGATGGCATGCGCGGCGTCGCCGAGCAGTACGACGCGCCCGCTCGACCAGACCGGAAGCTGCGGCATGTCGAAAATTGGATAGCTGCGCTCGATCCTGTCAACAGTGCGAAGGATCGAGCGATTGGGTTCGGGATCGTCGGCATGCATCTGGCGGACGTGAGCGGCCAGTGCCGTCGGTTCAAATGCGCGTACCGCGTCCGGCGTGTCGGCGGGGAAGGAATCGAACCAGTAGACGGGATGGGAGGCCGTCTTGAGGTAGCCGAAGAAGGCTTTCTCGCCGAAGGTCATGCGCATCACGCCATCGGTATCCGGTATGTCGGCATCGACGATGCCGCCTGTGCCGATCAGACCCGTAAATTGCGGTAGGGGGTAATCCGGAAATATTTGCGTGCGGACGAAGGACCGCAGTCCGTCGGCGGCAACGAGCAGGTCGACGGCAAGACCGGCACCTTCGGAGAAGTTGAGCGTTACGGCATGCGCGTGATTGTCGACGTTGGTCACGCGCCGGCCAAATTGTATGGTGATGCCTTCGGCTTGGCATTTTTCGATCAGAATGCCCGTAAGAACGCCGCGCCTTATGGTAACGGCTGGTGTGCCGAACGTCGCCAAATGGTCGCTCTGGTCGACGAGCGCTAGCCTTTTGCCGCGGGCATTGCAGAGCTCGATGGCGCGGGTTTCCAATCCCTCGCGCAACACTTCTTCGTAGCAGTCCACCGTGCGCAGCCCGTTCATGCCGTTGGAAGCGAGCGTCAGAAACTCTCCTTCGGACAGGGCGGCCTCTCTGGAACGGGCTTCGAACAGCACCGGACGAAAGCCGAGCCTTGCCAGCCGCAGCGCGAGCACAAGCCCGCCAATGCCGCCGCCGCATATGCCGATCGTCGCCTCGTGGTGTGTCGCTCGATTCATGGTTGCGGCAGGATCGTCAATGGGGCACATTGGTTCTTCCTTCTAATAGTTTGATAAATGAATTATTCGATGGTCGAACAAAAGTCAAATGAAGAACAGCATCGCCTCATGGAAGCGATCAGCCTTGCCTGCATGCGCTGGCAGGAGGTGACCGAGAGCTTCGACGAAACCTTCGGCAAGCTGCATGGGCTCAACAGCGCCGAGCGGCGATGCCTCAGCGTGATCATGCGCGCGCCGCAGCCCGCAAACGCCGTCGCCAAGGCTATCGGCCTTGCGCCGCCGTCGGTTACCGCCTTGATTGATCGCCTTTCGGCGCGGGGTCTTCTCCACCGCGTTCCCGATCCGAACGACCGGCGTCGTGTGCTGGTGGCGCTGTCCGAGAAGGCGATCAGGCTGGGACGCGAAGCCTATGGCCCAATCGAGCAGGCCGGCGCGCAGATGCTTAAACAGTTTTCCGAGGCGGAAAAGCAGGTGATCTTGCGGTTCATCACACAAGCCATCGAGATGCAGGAGCGAGAGCTCGAGCGGCTGTTACAGCAGGACAAGAGCTGAATTCAATCGCCGGCGGACGATGCCCCGATTTTAGGAACGCGGTACGTCTTGCCATGATCTACGGCATTTCTTTACTATCCGATGTTATAATCGGGCTTGGGGATAAATTTGAAGGCCCGCTGGGAGAAGATGCTGGACGCGGAAATCGTCGCATTCCTGGAAGCCTGTCCGATGGCGGCACTTGTGCTCGACGCCGTCGGCACGATCGTCTTTGCCAATGCGGGAGCCCTGGAGCTCTTTATCCTTTCAGATGCGCCTCACGACCTATCCGTCTTGGATTTGATACCGGACTGGCCGCTGCCGGACGCTGCCTCGCAGCCATTGCTCGTGACAGGCGCCGGCCATCGACGGGATTGCCGGGTCAACGTCATGACTTGGTTCTCGGCGTCAGGAAGGCTGACGGCGGTTCTTATCGAACCAGGAAACGAAGATCGCCATGCCGCGGTGGCGGCGAGAGAGGCCAATCTGCGCCTTCGATATGTGATAGAGATGCTGCCGGAAGCGGTCTGCGTCTTCGATGCGAGTGATCGCTACGTTCTGTGGAACGAGAAATATGCGGAGCTCTATCCGGATATCGCCGATCACCTCAAACCGGGCATCGCTTTCGAAGATATCCTGAAGATCAGCCTTGCCAGCGGCCGCATGCCGGAGGTCGTCGAAGACAAGGATATGTGGCTGAAGCAGCGCATGCGAAAGTTTCGCCAGCCGGTTTCACAGGAGGAGCAGCAGCTCCAGGATGGGCGATGGCTTCGGCATGATGATCGGCGCACGCCCGACGGCGGGGCCATCGGAATGCGGATAGACATTAGTGAGCTGAAACAGCGCGAAGAGCGGTTGCGGCAGCTTTTCGATGCCAATCCGATGCCGATGCTCCTATGCGATGGCAGCAATCTGCAGATCATTCAGGTCAACCGGGCAGCTATCGACTTCTATGGTTTTTCAAAAGCGACGCTGCTCTCGCGGAGGGCGTGCGACATGCATGTCGAGAGCGAGGCGGATCGCTTTGCAGATGGCCTTCTCGAACTCGAAGGCGACTGCGAGGCCAGAACCGTCTGGCGACAAAGAGTGGCCGATGGGACGGAACGCCACGTGCTTGTTTACGTTCGGCTGCTCCATGAAGGCCTGGAACGCCGCCTCCTGCTGACTATCGCCGACGTCAGCGATCGTATTCTCGCGGAGGCCGAAGCCAATCGTCTGGCACGGCACGATATGCTAACCGGATTGCCGAACCGGATGTGCTTCTACAAGGCCCTCGATGACGCCTTGAAGATGAACAGTGGAACGGGCGTCGCCGTTTTCTGTCTTGATCTCGATGGGTTCAAGCCGGTCAACGACACTTTCGGGCATGCGGCCGGCGACGAGGTTCTCAAGATGGTGGCCGAGCGGCTGCGCGGCGCAGCCAGAGGCCACATGGTTGCGCGCTTGGGCGGCGATGAGTTTGCCATCCTGATGACCGGGGAAGGAAGCGATATCCCCGATGTGGCGAAGGGTTGCATTGCTGCCTTCAAATCCTCCTTTCGCATCGAGGGCGCCACCGTCGATATCGGTATCAGCATCGGCGTTTCGGCGGCGCCGGAGAATGGCGAGAACGGAGAAGTTCTGATTCAGGAAGCGGACCGCGCCCTCTACGGAGCCAAAGCCAACGGCCGGAACACATGGCGGATGGCGAGCGGCGACCACCGCCAACAGGCTGTTTCAGGGCGCATGAGATAAGAGGCGATTCAGAAATGCACGGGGCTATGTGGCTCTTGAACTTGGCTTGATCTCTCCTCATTTCAGTAGCCACTGTTTCAATCTGTCGAACTGACAGCCTCCTGGTTCCCAACAGTTGCTGCCGTTCCTCTATGCGACGCGTCCGCGTCGGAGGAGTTTTTATGGGCTTTATTGATCGTGACATCCAGCCGTCATCCGATGCCGGGCTGCTGGATGCCTATTCGCAATCGGTATCGAGTGCTGTCGATCTCGTCGGTCCGGCCGTCAGCCGGATCGAGCGTTTGGGTGGCCGCGCCGGGCACGGTTCGGGCTTTGCCATTTCGCCTGATGGCCTCGTCGTCACCAACAATCATGTCGTTGACGATGCCAAGGCCGTACGCATCAAGACCCCGGAAGGGGCAACCGTTGAGGGCAGGGTGCTCGGGCGCGATCCGGATACCGACCTCGCTCTCATTCGCGCCAATGATTGGCCGGGCAATTGGGCGCGACTTGGCGATTCCAAATCGCTGAAGCGCGGTCACATCGCGATCGCCATCGGCAATCCCCTCGGCTTCGAATGGACTGTGACCGCCGGCATCGTCTCGGCGCTTGGCCGCTCCATGCGCGCGGCCAGCGGGCGTCTGATGGAAGATATTATTCAGACGGATGCCGCCCTCAATCCCGGTAATTCTGGCGGTCCGCTGGTTTCGTCCGCCGGCGAAGTGATCGGCGTCAATACCGCCGTCATACAGGGCGCGCAGAGCATCGCGTTTTCGGTTGCCTCCAATACCGCCAAACATGTGGTGTCCGAGATCCTGCGTTTCGGCCATGTCCGACGCGCCTATATCGGGATTGCCGCCGATACGGTCGAGCTGCATCGGCGCATCGCGCTTGAGGCTGGCGTCACCCATTCGACCGCTGTGCGCCTGCGCCGCGTCGAGAAGGATAGTCCGGCGGAAAAGGGTGGCCTGCAGGAGGGTGACTATCTGCTTGCCATCGATGGGCACGCCGTCTCCGGCATAGACGATGTCGTCCGGCTGCTTGATGGCGACAAGATCGGCATGGAGATCGAGGTCTTGATCTTCAGCGTTGCCGGCCTGATCGAGCGCAGACAGGTCAAGCCTTCGGCACGCCCTGCTATTTAACGAATGGTGCTAATCCCTGAGACGGCAGCATTGCACTCGCGGTGCTGCCGTTCTCTTTTATCCTCTGCCGACAAGCGGCATCTTCGTTGCCATGACAGTCATCGAGAGGACGTTGGCATCGAGCGGCAGGGTTGCCATGTAGACGACGGCGCGGGCGACATGCTCTGCCGAGATCGTCGGCTCTGCCGCGGTCTCGCCATTCGCCTGCAGCACGCCGGCGCTCATCCTTGCGGTCATATCGGTGGCGGCATTGCCGATATCGATCTGGCCACAGGCGATGTCGAAGGGTCGGCCGTCGAGTGCCGTCGACTTTGTGAGGCCGGTGATGGCGTGCTTCGTGGCCGTATAGGGTGCGGAATGGGGCCGCGGTGTAGTTGCGGAGATCGAGCCGTTGTTAATGATGCGGCCGCCTTGCGGCACCTGAGCTTTCATCAGGCGGAACGCCTGCTGCGTGCACAGGAACGCGCCCGTCAGGTTTGCGCCGACAATCGCACTCCACTGCTCGAAACTCAACTCCTCCATCGGCACGGCCGGCAGGCCCATGCCTGCATTGTTGACCAGAAGATCGAGGCGGCCATAGTGACTGGAGATCGCATCGAAAAGGCTGCGAACCGATACAGGGTCACTGACATCGGCCGCCACCGCAAGAAACTCCGCCCCCGTTTCTTCGGAGAGCTCGTGGGCGGCTTTTTCGAGAACGTCAGTCCGGCGCCCTGAGATGACGACCTTGAAGCCTGCCGAGCCGAGCGCCTTGGCAATGGCTCGGCCAATGCCCGTGCCGCCGCCGGTCACCAGCGCGATTGCGCCTCCAGTATTCGATGACGCCTCCGTCATGCGACCCTCCCGTCCAGTTCGTCTTCGATATGCGCCCGCAGGATCTCGTCGAAGCTCTGTTCGGCCTTGAAACCGAGATCGGTCGCACGCTTGGCGTCGAATTGGGTCGCCCATCCGGCGACGATGCGTTCGATCACCGGGTCAGGCTCGCGGCGGATGAGCGCAACCGCCTTGTCGCCACCGACACGGCGGAGCGCATCGATCTCATCGGAAACGAGCGCCGAAAGTCCCGGCATGGTGAGATTGCGACGCGGCCCGACCTTCGCCGTGTCGAGCGTTGCGGCGTGCACGAAGAAGCTGACGGCAGAGCGGGGACTTGCAAACCAGTGCCGCACCGTGTCGCTGACGGGCAGGACAGCCTCCTTGCCGACCAGCGGCTCGCGCAGAATGTTGGAAAAGAAGCCGGAGGCCGCCTTGTTGGGAGTGCCGGGACGCACGCAGATGGTCGGCAGCCGGATGCCGATGCCATCGAAAATGCCTCGGCGCGAATAATCGGCAAGCAGGAGCTCCGTGATTGCCTTCTGCGTTCCGTAGCTCGTCAGTGGCGCGGTCAGGAAATCGTCGCCGATAATTTCGGGGAAGGGGGTGCCGAACACGGCGATGGAGGAGGCAAAGATGACGCGCGGGGTATAGGCCGATTTCAGGCCCTGTTGGCGGATGGCTTCGAAGAGCGCTCGCGTGCCATCGAGATTGACGGAGTATCCTTTGTCGAAATCGACCTCTGCTTCGCCGGAGACGATGGCGGCGAGATGGAAGATCATATCCGGGCGGTCTTCGATGAGCTTTTCCGCAACGCCGGCGATCGCAAGGTCGATCGTCAGGGCTTTCGATATGGATTGAAGCGCTTCCGGCACCGGCGGCTGGAAGGCATCGACCAGCGTCAGGCGATCTATAGCCTTACCGAGAACCGTCGGCTCGGCGGCGATGCGGTTGACGAGCTTGCGGCCGACCATGCCGGCAGCGCCCAGGATCAAAACATGCATATCGGATTTTCCTCCCAATAGAGCAATTCCAGGAAAAGTGCGTATCGGTTTTCCGACCGGAATTACGAGAAAACAAACAGACGGAGCGGCTCAAGGATTCAATGAAAAGCTGAGCTGCTCCAAGCTGATATCAGTGTTCGTGAGACTTCCCGAGTGAATCTCCTTGAAGGCCGCTATGCATGCTGGATGCCGGGCGCTACGTCATTTGTATGCTTGCAGCCAGGCGAGCCCGGCCTCTGTTGTGGTTGTCGGCCGATATTCCGCGCCGATCGGCCTGTCATAGCCAAGCTTCTCCAGGAACTGCAGAATATGACGGTAGTCGATCTCCCCGTGGTCCGGTTCCCGCCGATCCGGAACGGCGGCGATCTGGATGTGGCCGATTGCCGCCATATGATCCTGCAGCCTGCGGGTCAGGTCGCCCTGCATGATCTGGATGTGATAGCAGTCGAACATCAGTTTGAGGTTCTCGGCGCCGGCCGCAGCTATGATGTCGAGTGCCTGATCCGCCGTTTGAAGGAAGTAGCCTGGCGCATCGCGATAGTTGAGCGGCTCGATCAGGATGGTCGCTCCTATCTTGCCGGCGCGTTCGCAGGCATAATGCAGATTGGCGATGAAAGTGCCCCGTGCCACGTCGCCGGCGGACTTGCCCGCCATCACATGCACGTTTCGCGCGTCGATGGCGGCCGCATAATCGATCGCCTGATCGATGAGGCGACGAGCTTCATTCTCGCGGCCCGGAATGGCGGCAAGCCCGTTATCGCCAGCCGCGACATTGCCGCGAGCGGTGTTGAGGCCAAGCATGGTAAGGCCTGTTTCCTCCAATGCCTGACGCACAGCTTCAGCGGGCGTGTCATATGGATAATGGCATTCCACCGCATCGAAGCCGGCGGCTTTGGCAGCGCGGATGGCGTCGGGAAGGGAAAGCTCCTGCCACAGGAAACCCAGATTGGCGGAAAAGCGCGTCATGTTTAGTCCCACTCCACGTCATAGGTGCGAACGAGGTCAGCAATCTGCGCGTCCGTCAGCAGCGAAGGATTAGTGCCACGGGTCAAGATGGCAAGCTTTGCCGTCTCTTCCAGTTCTTCAATCGCATAGACCGCCGCCTCCAGATCTTTGGCTGAAACGACGGGACCATGTGCCGCCAGCATCACGGCGCTGCGCTTGCCGGCGAGTCCGCGAATGGCATCGCCCATCGCCGGGTCGCCCGGCATGAAATAGGGCAGGAGTTTTACTTTGCCGAGCTTCATGATCGAATAGGCCGTCAGCGGCGGCAGCATGTTGTCGGCATCGACGCCGGGCAGGATCGAGAGTGCCACCGAATGGCTGGAATGGAGATGAACGACGGCGCCTGTCTTCTTCGGCCGTGTCTCATAGAAGGCGGCATGCAGCGGCATTTCCTTGGTCGGCTTGTCGCCGCCGATCAGACGCCCTTTGTCGTCGAATAGCGAGAGGCGTGCGGGGTCGAGGCGTCCGAAGGAACTGCCCGTCGGCGTCACCAAAAGCCTGCCGTCCCCAAGGCGTGCCGAAATATTGCCGGAGGAGCCGGCGGTTAGACCGCGGTCGTAGAGCGACTTGGCCATCATGCATATCTGTTCACGCAAGTTCGCTTCTTCGCTCATGCCGTCTCCAATCGGTCGAAAGCATCCGTAAAGAAGGTTTCCTTGCCGAAATTGCCAGATTTTAGAGCTAGAGCGACTGTTTCACCTCCAAGGGTCGTGAAAGTCCAAGGCACGCCGGGTGCGATTTCCGGCCCGATAGTCAAATGGGCCGCGCCGAGTGCCTGCGTGATTGCGCCGGACGTCTCGCCGCCTGCAACGACGAAACGGCGCGTGCCGCAATCGAAGGCCGTGCGGGCGATCTCGGAAAGAGCGTCCTCGACCACTTTGCCTGCCTTGTCCTGCCCTAAACGTTCTTGCGCCTGCCGCACTTCATTAGGCTCGGCGGTGGCGTAAATGAGTTTCGGCGCTTCGGGGGATTGCTGGCGCAGCCATTCCAGCGCGGTGCCGGGGCCTTCCTCTGCAAGCGCGATCGGATCGAGCCGCAGGCTGGTGACCTTGCCGGCGTAATTGGCAACCTGCTTCCGCGTCATGGCGGAGCAACTGCCGGATAGGACGATCGAACCGCCGGTGATCTTTGGCAGTGCCTGTCGATGTTCGGAAAGGCTGACGAGACCTTGCTCCATGTAGAATTGCGGAAGCTGGCCGGCAATCGCGCTGCCGCCCGTTACCAGCGGCATGTCGAAAGATGCTGCTGCGATCGTTCGAAGATCGTCGTCGGATACAGCATCGACGATTACATGCCGAATGCCGCCGTTGCAGAGTTGCGCCAACTTTGCTCTCAGCGATTCCGCACCCTTCGAGACGATATTACGGTTGGCAAGGCCGACAGCGCCATTCACCTGCGGCGTCAGAAGCCGCACGAGGCTTGAATCGTGCATCGGCGTCAGCGGGTGGTCCTTCATCGGGCTTTCCGACAGAAGCTGCTCGCCGACGAACAGATGACCCATGAAGATGCTGCGTCCATTCTCTGGAAAGGCGGGGCAATAGATCGTCTGGGCCGCACCCGTTTCCGCCATCAGCATCTCAGCGACCGGACCGATATTGCCGTCGGCGGTGCTGTCGAATGTCGAGCAATATTTCCAGAAGAAGCGGTTAGCACCGGCTTCCTTCAGCCATGCCAGCGCCTGACGTGCCTGCTTCACGGCGATATCGACCGGCGACGTCCGGCATTTGAGGGCGATGACCTCGAAAGCCGCGGTCTCCTTCGGGTAGCGTCTGTCTTGCGGAATGCCGATCCGAAGTGAAACGGGCAGTCCGCTGCGCGCCAGCAGCGCGGCAAGATCGGTCGCGCCGGTAAAATCATCGGCAATGCAGCCAAGCAGGAGCGTCATGGCCTATTCCTCTACGCCCGGCAGGCTGGCGCCGCTCCTGGCGGCCAGGATCTTCGCAACCGCGGCGTCATCCTCCAGGCCCAGGCCCGCCTCCGATGCTTCGACGAAGAGGTTAAACGCCGTCGCGGCGAGTGGAGTGACGGCGCCGGCTTTTTCGGCCTCCGATGTGACGATGCCAAGATCCTTGACGAAGATGTTGACTGCCGAGCGCGGTGTATAGTCGCCCGATACGATGTGTTCCCCGCGGTTTTCGAACATCCAGGAGGAGCCGGCGGACACACAGATCACGTCATAGAGCGTCTTCAGATCGATGCCCGCCTTGGCGGCAAGCGTCATCGCCTCGGCCGTTGCAGCAATGTGCACGCCGGCCAGCAACTGATTGATCATCTTGACCTGCGAACCGGCACCGGGACGATTCCCGAGACGGAATACCTTGGCGGAGATGGCGTCGAACACCGCGGATGCCTTATCGAAGGCCGCGGGCGTCCCGGATGCCATGACGGTGATTTCGCCCGCGAGCGCCCGGACGTGGCCGCCGGAAACGGGGGCATCGACGACGAGCATGCCTGCTTCCTCCAGTTTTTCGGCAATGGCGATCGTCGCGCTCGGGGCCATGGTGGTGCAGAGCAGGAACACGGTCGAGGGCCGTGCGGTCTTCAGCGCGCCATCCTGCCCGAAAAGCACGTCTTCGACCTGCTTGCTGTTGACGACATAGACGAGGATCACGTCGGCATCTTCGACCGCTGACGCCGGCGTTGTGCAGGCTGTGCCACCGTTCTCGGCAAAACGGGCGAGGACCTCGCTGCGAACATCGCAGCCGCGCACGCTAAAACCCGCTTTCAGAAGGGACAGGGCGGCGCCCCAGCCCATGGACCCCAGGCCGATGACGGCGACCTTCTTCGTGTTTTGCACAGCGCTACCTCTGCGTTTTCGGCTATGTTACCGGTACCGGTATCGATAACAAGCTCATTTTTCCGGTATTTGTCAATAGCTGGATGTTTGCCTTTTCCAGGAAACATCCTATGAAGAAGAGCGGCGATGTGCCAGCCGCATGGGTTCATCGAGGGTTGCTTGGGGATGCGCAAACCCACTCTGGAAGAAGTCGCGATTGAAGCGGGCGTCAGCAAGATGACGGCATCGCGTGCGCTTCGCGGCGTCGCCGACGTTTCCAGCGAGACGCGTGACAGGGTGATCGAAGCAGCGACGCGGATGAACTATGTCGGCAACAGGCTGGCGCTCTCGCTATCCTCGCAGCGCACCAATCTGGTCGCCGTTGTCGTTCCCAGCATGTCGAACATCGTCTTTCCGGAGGTCCTTGCCGGCATTTCCGCCGGGCTCGACGGTTCCGGCATGCAAGCCGTGTTCGGCATATCCGATTATGATGTCGCCAAGGAGCGCGAGATCATCCGCGACATGCTCTCCTGGCAGCCCTGCGCCATCATAGTCACCGGGCTTGATCAACCGGGGGAGACGGTGGAGTTGCTCCGCCACGCCAATATTCCGGTCATCCAGCTCATGGATCTCGACGGCACGCCGATCGATTTCAATGTCGGACTGTCCCATCGCGCGGCGGGAGAGGATATGGCCGAGGCTCTGATTGCGGCGGGGCGAAGACGGTTCGGTTATGTCGGCAGTGCTCTGACAAGGGATCTGCGCGCGGCTAAGCGCAAGGCCGGCTTCGAACGCGTCCTGCATGCCCATGGTCTGGCGTTTGCCGAGCAGCGGATCGATGACGCCTTTTCCTCGATCGCGCTTGGAAAACGGCTGACGACGGCCATGCTCGCGGCGGTGCCGGATCTCGATTGCATCTATTACTCCAATGACGACATGGCGAGTGGCGGGCTGTTTTCCTGCATGGAGCTGGGCGTTGCGGTTCCCGAGAAGATCCTGATTGCCGGCTTCAATGGGCTGGATCTGGTCGGTTCGCTGCCTGCGCGGATCGCTACCTCCCGCTCGCCCCGGCGCGCTATCGGCGAGGTTGCGGCTCAATTGGTGCGCCACGCAGTCGTGACCAACGGGGATGCGATGGGAAAAACCATAGTGTTCAAGCCGACAATCGTGGGAATTGACGGCTATGGAGCGGCTGCCGGCGCTTCTTGATATCTCGTCATAATTTCTCTCGTCCGACGGCGCGATGAAAGTCCAAACCTTGCCGGCGCACGCTGGAGGCCAATATCCTCTTCGTTGGTTGCTTCAACTGGGAAACAGCTGCGCGCTGTGACCGTCTCTTTCGTTCGGCACAATGTGCTCTTCTCAAGCAAAGGATCTTCGAGAATGCGATTCCCCCAGGCTGTGATTTTCGCTTTTGCCGCCAGTGCCATATCCGCGATTTCCTCGGGAACATGGGCTGCCGGCTTTAAAGATATCGTCGTTTCGACCAAGGAGGATTCGGATGCTGCTCAAAGCAGCTTTGCTCCCGATACGCCGAAGATTTTTGTTTCAGCCCATCTGACGAAGGAGGTCCCGTCGGGGAGTGATGTCAACATTGCATGGATTGCCGTCGACACCGGCGGCGCGGCGCCGCCGAATTACAAGATCGATAGTGTCGATCTGCATATCGGCTCCCTGACCAATCACGTGAAATCCGCGATGACGAAACCAAACAATGGTTGGCCCGTCGGGAGCTACGAGATCGAATTTTCCGTCAACGGCAAGGTGATGGAAACGACCGGCTTCACCATCAAATAGACCGCGTGCGCGGACTGAGGTCGGCGACAGGTCCGCTTGAACCATGTGTGCCGTGATGCCTGCATGTGGGTTCCTGCCTGATCACCCTAAGCTTTGCAACAAGATTTCCCGGAAAGTCCACAGTTCGGAAATGTTCGGAAACCGGCAGGCTAAGACAATCGGATAGACGCATAGGCAGTTACCTTATTGCGGAGTCCGACTGCCGATGTTCCTGACCAATCCGTGGCAACGGGAAGAGTTGAGCCATATCGTTGTCACCACCTTTCATGAAAAGGGTTATCGCGACTACGGCAAGAAATGCATCGAGACCTTCCTTGCCCGCTGGCCGAAGGAAGTTTCCTTGGTCGTTTATGCCGAGGATGTCGAAATCGAGGAGAAGGACCGCCGTCTTCTGGTGTTCGACCATTGTGAGACATTGCCCCGGCTGCGCAGCTTTCGCGATGCCCATGGCAGCAAGCCGCAGGCAAATGGATATATCTCGTCAGGCAATGGGTTGGTGCGGGATTTCCGGTGGGACGCGGTGCGCTTTTCCAACAAGGTCTTTGCGGTCGCCGATGCCGTCAGGCGCTATCATAACACGGTCGATCAGCTGATTTGGCTCGATGCCGATACCGTGACCCATAGGGCCATTCCGAAGAGTTTTCTCGACGGAATCGCGCCGCGTGGAAATCAGCTTGCCGCCTATTTGAACAGGAGGATCTATCCCGAATGCGGATGGGTGGGATACAATCTGCGTCATCCGGCGATATCGACCTTCATCGACCGTTTCGAAGGGGCTTATTCCTCCGGCTATTTCCTGACGCTGAAGGAAAGCCATGACAGTTTCGTCTTCTGGAAGGTGCTCCAGCAGATGGAACGGGACAAGGAAGCCAGATTCAGGCGGCTCGGCTCAAGCCTGACGAAAACCCATGTCTTCATCAACAGCGCCCTGGGCAGCTATCTGGATCATTTGAAGGGCGACAGGAAGGCTGCCGGAAGGAGCCGCCGGCGTGATCTCAAATGGCATCGCCGCGAGCCATGGTGGCAATGATTGACGCTCATTTCTGATAGGGACAGCCCTGTACCGCTGGGGGATGGCGCGGCCGATCAAGTTGTTTTTCAAGGTGCATGGCACTAATCTGGGTAGCATTGAGGGATTGGGAATTCATGCTCGACGATTCGATCCTCCCGACAGAGATCGCTGTTTCACTTGGCCTGCTATGCAATATCGGTATCCCGCTTCTAGCCTTTTGGGTGGCGGGAAAATTGCCTCGGTTCCGTCTCTGGATCCACGCCGTCGCTTTCGTCATCATTCTTGCTTCGCCGCTGACGGCTATGATCCTCGGCTTGCCTGATCTGCTTCCCGAAGAGGAAGAAAGCCCGGGCGCTCGTTTCGCGTTTCTGCCGCTGATCATCGAGGCGGCCATCATCGTGCTGCTCTATTGCTTGGCCGGCGCGATGTTGCTGTCCCAGTCGATCCATTCGGCAATCACGGACTGGCACGGTCGAGACCGGCTATCGCAGCCGCTGCCTCCCCGCCGTACCGCCGGGAGGAAACCATACATCTCCAAAGGCTCCAAAACGCGATAGCTCTTGTTCAATCGAACACACCGGCGTCTTCATGCGTTGTCCGCCTGTGCCGAGGAGAGCGAAGAGTTTCGCACCTCCCTTCGGCTGAGACATGCCACGCAAAAACGCTGCGATCGTGCGGCAGCGCGGGGCCTAATCGGGCTCCGGCTGCGTTCAGGCAGAGTTCATGCGAATCGGCGTATCTCTATCTTTTTCCACGAGACAGGAAATGGGGGTAAGGGAAATGCTTGAAGGTTTGGTACGGATTTCGCGAATCGCCGTGGTCGGATTGGCCGCGTTGCAACTGATGACGTCTGTCGCTTCGGCGCAATATTATGGCGGCGATGACGGTTATGCGCCGCCGCCCTGGCAGCGTGACCAGGATCGAGACTGGAGAGGTCCGCCGCGCGGCTGGGATCGTGACCGCGACAGGGGCTGGGATCGTGATCGCGGCTGCGACAGACGCGATCTCATGCGCGCCGCGCGGGCGGAAGGTTTCCGCCGCATTGATTCGGTCGACAGCAACGGACGGCGCATCGTCGTTCGCGGTTGGAACGACGGCGGTCCAGACCGTATGGTCTTCGCCAATCGACGCGGCTGCCCGGTTCTCGACTGACGCTCGAAGTAAAGCATAAGCGGAAGCCGAGTGTGGATCGGCCTCCGCTTATATCACGGCAGCGCATGCTTTTGACTGGCTGAAAGCCATGCGTTTGCCGCGGCCTGCGAATTTTACGATAGCTTTGCCGCGCCTTTCAGGCGGCGGCGAATTTCTTCTTTGCGGCTGTGACGCTGTCGATTTGCTCGGATTTGGCCGATATTTTGGCGTCGGCGCACTGCTGTCTGACCAGAAGCTGCCAATATATGCCCCACGGATCTCTCACAAGGCCGCGATCATCCGGACGACTTTTCCCCAGCGCATAGCGCAAACGGTCCGCCTCATCCTGTGTCGCACATTCGACCGTGATGGAAGAACTGTGCTCCGAGCGGTCGAATGGCCCTGCCTCGAAACCCATATAGGCACGATTTCCAAGCGTGAAGCCTGCAAACTTTACGCTGCCGGCCGGTCCATTCAGATTGTCGGTGAGAATACTTGAGACCCATCCGGCTGCCGAACCCGGGATAAGCGACGTATAAAGTTCAATCGCCGTTTCCATGTCATGTTGAAACCAGAGATGTTGCCTGATCTTCATCGTGACCTGCTTTCTACAAATCTTGCCTGGATGGGGCAGGGCATGAAGGAAGCATGCTGACTGCTTGCCTAATAAAATTCATGCCGCCGGTGAGCCGCCTTCTTGTTCTTTTGAGCGGTGTCACCGACGGCATGCTGAAGAGTTGCTTCTAACCGTTCGTGCTCACCCCTGCGGAGCGCGGACGGACGCGGAACACTATTTCTCAGCAACTCTACCAGCGAGAGCCATTACATAGTCATCGGCAATATCGGCCAAGGTCAAAGCGACCTCGGGCTCGTTCCAGCCGGCCGTGAGCGCCATTTGAACAAAGTCACGAAAGGCCACTTCAAGGACCTCTTCGCGCTCGACCGCGCGGTAAGAGTCATTGACGGGATGCTGAGGCTTGCTGATCTCTATTGTCTGGCGCGTAGATACCATTGCTGTTTTCCCTATGACTTGCCCCGTTGGACGCACAGTACATCACCAAACACTAGGGCTTTGATCTCCGAACGACTATTGTTCTTCTTTTTTAATGGGTTACGCACCATATGTCGTTAGACGTGCATCCAGAAACTTGCAGCAGCGTCCATTTTCGCAATTGCTGAAGTGCGGTTTCGGGCAGACGCAGGGATTGGTGGGAAGATGTGCCCTTCACGTGCACATGCCCTCCGGACGCGCGCCTGTCTTGAGGCATCGAAATCCGCTGTCTAGTGATAATAGCCGAGGGTTTTCAGCCATTCGTCGAAGGAGTGGCTGCTCCCGGACGATGCCGGTGAGATGACCTGCCCGAGATAGCGCGGGATGGTAAGGTTTCTAGCTTCACGGGGACTATAGCCGAACTCCTTGCCGAAGGCTCGGCTGAAGTGCGCTGCCGAGGAAAAGCCGACCGCAAAGGCGATGTCGACGATCTGCTCCCGATTGGCGGGATCACTGAGGGCGGCATGAGCCGACAGGAGGCGACGGCGCTGAATATAGTGGTGCACGCCGCCATATTGTTCGAATATCTGATAGAGCCTGGTGCGGGATATGCCGAGCTCGCGGCATATATGCTCGACTGTCAGATCGCCCGAAGTGAGATTGCCTTCCACGAACCGCCGCACGCGTTCCGTCAGGGCGAGGGTGCTATGCTGCTCCGTGCCGGTCGATTGCGCTGCCGAGGTCGAAACGGAAGCCACGATCATATTGCGCACCGTCTGGACGACATGCGGTAGATCGGTGGCTGCAAAGCGCGCAATATTGTTTTCGACGCTATCAAGGAATTCGATCAACATGCTGGTGAACACGCCGGAGAGCGCAATATTGTTCTCGATCTCCACAGGTGTGGGAACGTCGAACAGCAATGCTCTCGGCAGGAAGAGCGAGAGGCCTTTCGCCTCGGTAGAGCGCCCTCGAAATGGGTGTCCCAGCGATCGCAGTTCGACCTTGCCGGGCTTGCCTTCCAGAACTCGGCTATCGACCTCTGTCCAGGTCCGGCCGCTGCTCAGTACCGAAATGTGCCAGTGATCAATGTGGTTGGTTTTCGCCTTCGCTTGCGAGCGCATGTAGCTGTGGGGCGGGGTGTCGTGTTGAACGATGAGCATGCCGCCGAGATTCCACGCGATGTGGTCTGCCGGGAAGCCGGCTTCCGGCGAGACATTATCCGGCAGTCGGACATCAGCCACGGGAGCGACATAGGCTTGCCAGGCGGCAAATTGCGCGGCCGGCTCGATGTCGCGCGTCGAGAACTTCAACGGCTGCAAGGCTGGCGGAGGCAGGGCTTCCTCAGTCGCCGCTTCCTCCGATCGCGGAAAGCGCCGCCGTTCTGACTGCAAGGATTTCCTCTCCTTGCGCCATGACTGATCCTTCGCCTCGTCTGACGCAGATCCGGATCGTTCTTCGCGCCGAAAATCAGACAATCCGCTCTCCTCGAATACGGCCAGGACGGGACATGAGCGCCGCCATCAACTCTCTATCCATCATTCAAGCAGGCGGTCGTTTCTGCTTCGGGCCGCCGCCCTCTTCAGCGTGTCGATATGCTGCTGTAATCCCTGCCGTATTCCTAGCCCTTTCACCATACTAAGGCTTTCAATTGCTGCGCATTTTAGAAAAAGCAAGTGTTGCGGGTCGCCAAACCCATATTCCCGCTGCAATTGCCGCAAAATATGGCGCTGGCTGAGCCGATTTGTCTCGTGCCGGCACATCTGCCAACTCAAACGCGGCATGGGGATCGGCATCCTCCGTCCGAGCATATTCAGGCGAAAACGAAAGCCCGCTTCATCGAGACACCCTGCAAAACGGCTGCGAAACGGTTCCGCTTTTGCCTCGTTGGTGTGGCACCGCCCGGCAGCTGCCGTATTTTCCGAAGATTTTGACAGTCGCGTCTTGCAAACGACCAATTCCATTTTCACAGACCCTATGCGTAGTTTGCAGTTGCCCATTCCGCCAAGCTTGCCTAGGCAGATATCAACTACAATTTTTGGAATGAGACATGACCGAATCTTCGATAATCCCCGTCTTCGATGGCCATAACGACGTGCTGCTCCGGCTGCGTCGCGGCGGCTTGAATTCTGTCAACGCTTTCCTGAATGGTGAAGCTGCCGGACATATCGATTTGCCTCGCGCGCGCCGTGGCGGCCTCGCGGGCGGTCTCTGCGCCATATTTATCCCGTCGCCGGATCAACCAAGGGCTGAAAATGCCGATTTCGCAACACCTGCTCAGCCCGACGCCCTGAATGAAACCCTGGCGATGGCACGGCTTCTGCTTGCAATCGAAGCCCGGTCCGAGGGAGCTGTGAAGGTTTGCCGCTCGGCCGCAGATATCAAGCGGTCGATTGCCGAGGGCCAGTTCGCTGCGGTATTCCATATCGAAGGTGCGGAAGCGGTCGCGGCCGATCTCGATGCGCTTTACGTCCTTCATGAGGCTGGCCTGCGCACGCTCGGACCTGTCTGGAGCCGCCCCAACGTCTTTGCCTATGGTGTGCCTTTCCGGTTTCCTTCGACGCCGGATATCGGCCCCGGGCTCACCGACGCCGGCAAGGATCTGATCCGCGCCTGCAACGAGCTTAGGATCATGATCGATCTCTCGCATATGAACGAGCAGGGATTCTGGGATATCGCTAAACTATCGAATGCGCCGCTGGTCGCCTCGCATTCCAACGCGCATGCCATCAGCCCGCATAGCCGCAATCTGACCGACAAACAGCTTGATGCGATCCGCGATACCGGCGGCCTGGTCGGCATCAATTTCGGCGTGCTCTTCCTGCGGGATGATGGTGTGAGGAACACTGACACGCCGCTCGAAGTCCTCGTTCGCCACGTCGCTTACATCGCCGAACGTATCGGCATCGAGCATGTCGCGCTCGGCTCCGATTTCGACGGCACGACCATTCCAGCCGCGCTTGGCGATGCGAGCGGCTTGCCGAAGCTGATCGAAGCCCTGCGTGCGCATGGGTTCGACGATCAGGCGCTTGCCAAGGTCGCGCATCAGAACTGGGTCCGCGTCCTCGAACAGACTTGGGGCGGCTGAGGCGCGCGCTCGTTTCTGTCCGAGGCAGGCGACCGCTCGACTATCGCTCCACGAGGTTGATCGACAGCGGATGCATGGGCCGTAACGTGACCTTCATGACCGGCTTGGGCGAAGGCTCGGTCGAGCCGGTTACGCGGAATTTCTGCAGGAGCACGGCTAGGATCGCGACGGCCTCCATCATCGCAAAGCCGTTGCCGATGCAGACGCGCGGACCGGCGCCGAAGGGCATGAAGGCATAGCGATGGCGGTTTCTTGCCACTTCCGGCTTAAAGCGGTCGGGATCGAAAACCTGCGGGTCTTCCCAAAGGTCCGCATGATGATGCACGGCGTAGATCGGTACATAGATAATAGTACCGGCCGGTATCATGTGCGGCCCGATGGCAAATTCGCTAGTTACCGCGCGCGAAACGATTGGCGCCGGCGGATAAAGCCGCATGGCTTCGGAAAAGATCTGCCTGGTGTAGGTGAGCTTGCCGAGATGTTCGGCCGTCAGCGGGCCGCCCTCGGTCACGGTGGCAATCTCTTCGAAGAGTTTGGCCTGGCAGTCGGGATAGCGTGCAAGAAGATGGAAGGTCCAGGCAAGACCGAGCGCCGTCGTCTCGTGCCCGGCGGTGATGAAGGTCATCAGATTGTCGATGACCTCTTCGTCGGTCATCATGCGACCGGTTTCGGGGTCGGCTGCGTCAAGCAGCATGGAAACCAGATCGCTCCGTTCCCCGCCGCTGCGGCGCCGTTCGGCAATCACCGCGCCAAGGGTCGTTCGCAGGAAGGCAACGGCCGATCGCGCTTTCTCCTTGCCGGGATGTGGCATCCAGTCGGGCAGGCCAAGAAGGCCCATCGCGAATTTCCAGCCGGTCGGCTTGAGATAGTTGGTGATATTGTGCTCGACCTTGTCGACATCGATGCCATCGCCACCCGACATCATCGTATCGACGATGATATCGAAGGTGGTGCGCATCATTTCCTGACACAGGTCGATGGGGCTGTTCTTGTGGGTGAGCCAGAGATCACGCCTGCGCCCAGCAGCCGCAATCATGGCCGGCTGCAGTTCCAGCAGTTTTTCATGGCGAAAGGCGCCGGCCACCGATTGTCGCTGCCATTTCCAATGGGCGCCATCGGAGGTGAGAATGCCATTGCCGAGGGCCGGGCCCAGCACGCGGCGGACATCCTCACCTTTGCCGAGCGCATCGGAATTGCGCACTAGCGCCTGATAGATGAGCTCAGGATCGGCGAGATAGATCCGCAGTTTTCCACCCACCTTGGTGAAGACCATGGGCTCGGTGAAGATTTCCGGCGGCAGCGCGTCGAGCGGATTGCGGATCAGCGATAGGAGGACATGCGGCATGGAGCGCGGAGTGAGGGGAAACGTCGTCTGCGAGAGATCGGCAGCGTTCACGCGTGCATTCATCCTTCAGTCTCCTTGTTCAGCCCGGCAGATGCCTGTAGATCAGGATTAAGGTATTTGCCTTACGAAGAATAAGGTGGACACCTTAGAGCTTCAAGGGGGAAACGAGATGGCGGCCAGCAAAGGTGGCAAGAGGAAAGGTGAGAAGAAGGAAGTGGCTGTGCGGCCCGATACGCGCGAGCGGATTCTCGTCTCGACATTGTCGCTCTTCAATCAGAAGGGGCCGGAAGCCGTCACCACGGCGGAAATCGCCAAGGCCGTGCGCATCAATCAGGGCAATCTCTATTATCATTTCCGCACCAAGGAATCGCTCGTCCTAGCGTTGTTCTCCCGCTTCGAAGCCGATGCTTTGGCGCTCGTCAGGCAAGCCGATTGTGTAGAAGGGGCGGATTCGAAAGCCTATGCCGGCTTTTTGCGCGAATGGTTCTCGCTGATCTGGACACATCGCTTCCTCTTTCGCGATATTCCCGGCCTGTTGGCAATCGCGCCCGGCTTGAGAGGGCCGATCCTGATGGTCAGCGCCGGCATGCGTGTTTCCGTCGATGCCATTTTTCAGCGCATGGAAGAGGCCGGCCTGATCAGCGCCGCCGCGGAGGAGCGCAATGCATTGATGACCAATATGCGGATCGTTGCCACCTACTGGGCCGTCTATCTCGGCCTTCAGGAGGGCGTGGGTGAATTGACGCCCCAGCATGTGCATTGGGGGCTCGGTCAAGTCGCGAGCCTGTTGCGACCCTATCTCTCGCCGCAGGCACGGGTCGATCTCGAGAAGATGCTCGCGGAACCCTTCGCCTGAGGCTTTTACGCCGGGTAAGTCCTTGCCGCCATTCCCTTGGCAAAGGAACAAAGAATCTCCGAAGCCAGCCAAAATCGGATGATTTAATCTACTAAAAACATAGGGTTTATATCTAATAATTGCATGCGTCGCAGGGTCATCTATCCGTCAGACGACGCTTCCGATGGATCGTGAGGATCGCGACGATGAGATTATTTACACGGCTTGCCCTGTCGGCCGTTGCCCCGCTTCTTCTGGCACAGACCGCGCTGGCTGCCGGTGTGAACGGTGCGCCAGCGCCCTTCGACAAGGGCGGTGTAAAAGTTGCTCTGGTGAGCTATATCTCCGCCGGCGATTTCTTCCAGGCCTATCAGGCGGGTGCCGAAGCTCAGGCCAAGGCGCTCGATATCGATCTTCGCGTTTTCCCCGGGCGCCAGGATGCAGCCGCCCAGCGTGAACAGATCCTCCAAGCGATCAATCTCGGCGTTTCTGCCATCGTCATCGATCATGGCTTGCCGGAATCGCTTGGCGATGTCGTGCAGCAGGCGCTCGACAAGGGTATCAAGGTCGTCGCCTTCGACGTCAATCTCAACAATCCGAAGATTCCGCAGGTCGAGCAGAGCGATCACGAACTTGCCGACCTCGCCCTGAAGCAGGTCGTCAAGGACAATGGCAACAGCTTCAAGGCGGGCTATGTCTATGTCGCCGGCTTTGCGCCGCTCGACCGCCGCAATGAGGTCTGGGATGCTTTCAAGAAGCAGAATGCCGGCGTCGTCGAAAAGGCCCGTTTCGGTAACGTCAGCGATACGACCGCGACCTCGACCGCCGATCAGGCCAAGGCAGCGCTTGCGGCCAATCCCGATATATCAGTCATCTTCGCGCCCTATGACGAGTTTGCCCGCGGCGTGAAGCTTGCCGCGACGGATCTCGGCATCGCCAACAAGCTGAAGATCTATTCGGCCGACGTATCGACGGCCGACATTCAGGAAATCACCGAACCGGGCAGCCCATGGGTAGCGACGGTCGCGACCAATCCGGCCGTCGTCGGCGCCGTTTCCATCCGTGCCGCCGCTTTGCAGGTGGCAGGGCAGGAGGTCCCGCATCAGATCACCGTCAAGCCGACACTGCTGACGCAGGAAGGACTCCGCGCCGCCAACGTCCAGACGATCGAGGAACTGGCCAAGAAAGTTCCGGCCTTCAACGCCAGCGATGCAGTGACCGCCAGTTGGATACCGGACAAGCTTTTTTAAGCGGCCATTCTAGAGATGCCGGCGGGATTTCGGATCCCGCCGGATTACGCTACTGAACCGGAGTTCACATCATGAGCCAGTCCAACGTCGTCTTTGCGAGCAATCGAAACGCCACGCGTGCGGATCTCTTCGCCAGAGCCGAAGAGATTGCAGCCGATTTTTCCAAGCGCGCCGCAGAGCTTGACCGCGAAGGTCGTCCGCCGCTCGGCGAGATCGTCAAGCTGAAAAATGCCGGCTTGTTGAACGCGCTGCACGAAACGCAGATCGGTGGCGGCGGTCTCGATTGGGTGGATGGTTTGCGGTTGGTGCGCATTCTTGCGCGCGGGGAGAGCTCTATCGGCCAGCTTCTCGGCTATCACTACGTCAACAGCCAATACATCTATTGGGCCTTTGACGAGGCACGCGCACAGGAGCTCGGCGGCAAGACGGTCGCCAACAGCCTTTATTGGGGTGCGGCGGTCAATCCGCGCGATCCCGGCCTCGTGCTGACGCGCCGCGGCAATTGCTATGTCCTGAACGGCCGCAAGTCCTTTTCCACGGCCGCGCACGTCTCCGATTACGTCAACGCCAATGCTGCGCTCGATGACCGGATCGTCGGCTTCGCTGTCCCGACCAATCGGGCCGGTTACAAGGCCAATGACGACTGGGACAATTTCGGCCAGCGCCTTTCCGACAGCGGCAGCGTCGAGTTCCACGACTTCCCCGTCTACGAAGAGGATCTGGACAAGGCGGCATCGACCGGTGGCGAAGCGCCGGTACTTGCCACCTTCAACACGCCGCTCATCCAGCTGGTCTTCGTGAACTTCTATCTGGGCACGGCGGAGGGCGCGCTGCGCGAGGCTGTCGATTATGTCCGTACCACGACGCGGCCCTGGATCACCTCCGGCGTCGAACGTGCATCGGACGACCCTTATATTCTGGAGCGTGTCGGTGAATTTACCGCAGCCCTCAAGGCATCCGCCGCTCTGGCCGACAGCGCTGCCGCGGCGGTTCAGGAGGCTCTTGCAAAGGGACATAAGGCAACGGCGCGCGAACGCGGTGAAGCAGCGGCCGAAGCCTATGCGGCAAAGGTGCACGCGACCCATGTTGCCCTCGATATTACCTCGCGCGTATTCGAGCTCACCGGCGCCCGCTCGACTGCGGAGAAATATCGCTTCGATCGTTTCTGGCGCAATGTGCGAACGCACACCCTGCACGATCCGGTCTTTTACAAGGCCAAGGAGGTCGGCGAGTTCGTGCTGAACGATCGGATTCCCGAGGTCAGCCTCTACAGCTAAACGCGGGGGCGAGGACGTGGTGGAGTCTAAAAAGTGGATCGGCTCGTAATCCGAGCCGATGGCGGCTTCACCCGCGCTCAAGGTCGGTCAACGTCATTGGCATCTCGTGTGATGTGGGTCGGTGTTGGAACACGCCACAGCTTAAGGATGGCTCGCCCGATTGTGGCCTTCGCGCAACGCTGATGGCTGATGCTCTGATATCCGGCTCACAAATCCTGTGCTCAACTCACTAATCTGTGGAGGGCTGTCGCAGCTCGCCGCAATGCGCACACGTTCCTCATTAGGATCTCTTCACTCACGAATCGCTTTAGACGTCCAGAAGGGCAGGCGATCTCGATTGAGAATGAAATCGATCCAATGGAGTCCTTCATGGCTGACATCCGCGCACCACTTTCAGGGGTGATACCGAAGATTTCCGTCGTCGGTGTCGGCGGTGGCGGCGGCAACGCAATCAATAATATGATCGCGCAACAACTTCAGGGCGTTGAATTTATAGCGGCAAATACGGATGCGCAGGCGCTTGCGACGTCCAAAGCGACCAGACGTATTCAACTTGGCGCACAGGTGACAGAAGGTCTCGGTGCGGGCTCCCTGCCGGAAATCGGACGAGCCGCCGCCGAGGAATCCATCGATGAGATCATGGACCATCTCCACGGCACGCACATGTGCTTCGTGACGGCCGGAATGGGTGGCGGCACTGGCACGGGCGCCGCCCCGATCATCGCTCGGGCCGCGCGTCAGGCGGGCATCCTCACGGTCGGAGTGGTCACCAAGCCCTTTACGTTCGAAGGCAACCGTCGCATGCGCACGGCCGACGAAGGCATCGAGCGTCTCCGTGAAAGTGCAGACACTGTCATCGTCATTCCCAATCAGAACCTGTTTCGCATTGCGGATGCCACGACCACCTTCGAAAATGCCTTTGTGACCGCGGACCGGGTCCTGTATGCGGGCGTCAGCTGCATCACGGATCTGATCATCAAGGAAGGTCTCATCAACCTCGATTTCGCCGACGTCAAATCCGTGATGCGAGGAATGGGACGTGCGATGATGGGAACGGGCGAGGCGTCAGGGCCGGGCCGCGCGTCGAAAGCGGCAGATGCCGCCGTCTCCAATCCGCTTCTCGACGACATGAGCATGAAAGGCGCGCGGGGCGTGCTGATCTCCATTTCCGGCGGAACAGACATGACGCTGTTCGAGGTCGATGAGGCCGCCAGTCGCATCCGCGACGAAGTCTTTGCCGATGCCGATATCGTCGTCGGTGCGATCTTTGACAAGAATCTCGACGGGGTGTTCAGAGTATCGGTCGTTGCAACCGGTCTGGAAAGTCTCGCGGCGTCCGCCGGTCAGCCCATGGAAATCAGTATGGATCGGCACTAGCGCAATTCCGGGAAAAGTGCGCAGCAGTTTTCCGTCCGGAATTGCGTGAAAGCAAAGCGCTAAAGCGGTTTAGGGATTCCGTGAAAACTGAACCGCCCTTCTGTAACGGGCCTTCCCGAGTCAATCCCTTTTGAGCTTAATCCCTCGCCGAGTGCTTGCTTCTGTCCGCAGTCGACGCTGAGCCGCTGCGTTATGG